>DHFM01000042.1 GCA_002400405.1 Candidatus Moranbacteria bacterium UBA4824 | reverse complement strand
TAATAAAAAAATAAAAATATGAAAATAAAAATATTAGTAGTGCCTTTTTTGATAGTAATAATAGCAGTTTTTTCTATCTGGTTGGTCTATCCGGCTTATTCCAATGGAACTACTGGAGTGAAAGAAAATTATGCCAAATTGAAAAGTGAACAGGCAAAACTTGCCGAAATTCAAACTATAAGTGAAAATATTGACAAACTTTCTGCGCAGATTTCTACTATGCCAGAAAAGGAATCTCTCTATTCTTTTGTTCCGGAAAATGGCAAAGAAGACGAGATAATTAATAATTTGGTCAAACTGGCTTCGCTTTCGGGGCTATTCTTTTTTGAATCAAGCATTGAGCAACCAGTGAGCAAAAATATACAAGAAGCGATTCAAACTGAAGATGAATTCAGTGTTGGCACGCAAACTTCTTTGTTTGAAACGCAAAATTTCAAAACGAAAGTAAAATTAATGGGAAACTATGAAAAAATTAAGGAATTTTTAGTTAACCTTGAAAAACTAGAGAGAAATAACAATTTAGAAATGTTGGAAATAAAAAGAAATGTTGTTGAAAATTCAAGTGAAGACCCGAATGCTGTTAGTCAAGACAGCCTTGCAGTTAACGCAACCCTAAATTTCGCTTTGCTAAAGAAAAATAAGCTAAGTCAATCTAACGCGACAGACCCTGTTTTTTCCAGTCCCAAGCTGGAAACAGAAATTATAAAAGAGATAAAAAATAAGAAAAATATCAGTAATTTTCAATTGAATGTGGAGCAAAAAGGCAAGATCAATATTTTTCAATTATAGTTTTCTATGCAAAATAATTCATCTTCATCCAGTCAAGCTGTCTTGAGTTCGGCTTTGTCGGATGAAAAAAAAATAAATAGTAATATTTATAATTCTGAGAGTGTTGCCAAATTGGAAAAAGCTCCAAGAAAAGTGGAAGATAGCGCGATAAATATTATTACAAAAGAAGTTTCAGAAAAATATCAAATTGTCGCTTTTGAAAAAAAGGGCGGTTTAGTTAAGGTTGCGATGGTTAATCCTAAGGATATTGGGGCACTTAACGCCTTGCGTTTTGTGGCGGAAAAAGAAAATATAGAATTGGAAATATATCTTGCCAGTGAAGAAATTTTTCGTGAAATTTTTGAAAAATATAGCAGTTCGGCGGAAGCACTAAAAGAGGCTGTTAAATCATTTAAAAGCGAGGTTACTTTTAATGATGAAGAAGAACTGAAAAAGGAGGAGAAACAAAGCGAAATCTTAAAGGATGCTCCCGTTACTAAATTAGTAGAGGTGGTTATCGGGCATGCGATAGAGGGAAATGCTAGTGATATTCATATTGAGCCGATGGATAAAGATTATCGAGTGAGATTTCGTGTGGATGGAATTTTGCATGTGAGTCTTATTATGCCCAAAGAAATTGGTCCTGCGGTGATTTCTCGGATAAAAATTCTTGCTAATTTGAAAATTGATGAAAAAAGAAAGCCACAAGATGGTCGATTTAGAACAATAAGTGATGGCAAGGAAATAGATTTTCGCGTTTCAACTCTCCCGGTTATTTCGGGAGAAAAAATAGTAATGAGGATTCTTGATAAGGATCAAGGGTTGGCTAGCATTGAAGCATTGGGACTTTTTGGAACAGCTTTGGAGAATGTGAAAAAAGCTCTGGCGGAAACATACGGGATGATACTTTTTACGGGCCCGACTGGGTCGGGCAAATCGACTTCTCTTTATGCGCTTTTGAAAATATTGAATAGCGAAGAGAGAAATATTATCACACTAGAAGATCCAATCGAATATAATATTGAAGGATTAAATCAAAGTCAGATAAAGCCCGAAATTGGCTATACTTTTGCCTCAGGTCTACGCACAATTTTGCGTCAAGATCCGAATGTTATAATGGTAGGAGAAATTCGAGATGGTGAAACAGCGGAATTAGCAGTGCATGCCGCGCTCACGGGGCATCTAATGTTTTCTACTTTGCATACAAATACTGCCATAGGTGCGATTCCACGACTGATTGATATGGGAATTGAACCTTTTCTTTTGGCCTCATCTTTTCGTATTGTGGTGGCCCAACGTTTGGTGCGAAAAATATGCGAGAAATGCAAAGAAGAAACAAAAGTTCCCGAATCGGTGAGAAAAGCCATAGAAAAAGAAATAGAAAATATTTCAGAGGAAGAATTGAAAAAATATGGAATTGAAAAAAATAAAGAAATAAAGTTTTATCACGGCAAGGGTTGTGATGATTGTAATGGAACGGGTCTTCGTGGTCGTTTGGCGATATATGAAGCTGTTCCAATAAATGAAAATATTAAAAATATAATTACAGAAAAAAAAGGAGGGGAAGAATTTATCACTAAAGAACGGGAAGTGTTGAAAATTCTCACAATCAAACAAGATGGCATATTGAAAATAATCAAAGGAATGACTACAATAGAAGAAGTTGATCGCGTAACAGAAGGTGGAATAGCTTTGGAGGAAGAAAATGATTAATTCCTATTATTTTTTTAATTCTAATACTTGTTATTTTATAAGCAATACTCTAAAATTAGTATAGAGGTGAAAATAATTTTTTAATAATAAAATTATGGATGCAACAAAAAAAACAATTATGATAGTTGAGGACGATACTTTTGTAATGGATATTTACCAAACTAAAATAACTAAAGAAGGAATAGGTGTAATTTCTGCCAGCAATGGAATGGAAGCGATAAAAAAACTGGAAGCTGGTGCGAAGCCCGATCTTATTCTCTTGGATATTCTAATGCCATATATGGGAGGGTTGGAACTGCTTAAAAAAATAAAAGAAGATGAAAATTTGAAAAAAATTCCCGTGGTGCTTCTTACTAATCTGAGTCAAAAAGAAGAAATCGAAGAAGGTCTTGATTTAGGGGCGAAAGATTATCTTATCAAATCTCATTTCACTCCATCGGAAGTAATGGAAAAAATAAATCAATATTTACAATAAATTTTATGGCTCATGCAGAACAAAAGATAAAAAATTTATTACGCTTGGCAGCGCAACAGGGAGCATCAGACCTGCATTTGACCGTGGCTAGATTTCCAACTTTTCGAATAGATGGAAAATTGGTTTCGATGGAACAGGATAATATTTTGACTCCGGAAGATACGCGGGAGATGTGTGATGTTATTTTAACTGAAGAGAAAAAGAAAATATTTCTAAAAGAAGGACAAGTGGATTTTTCCTATAATTTTGAAGATAAAATTCGTTTTCGAGTAAATGCTTTTTTTCAACAAGGCTATGTGAGTGCAGCTTTCCGTCTGATTTCCAAAGAAATAAAAACTTTGGAAGAGTTGAATATGCCGGAAATTCTCTATGATTTTACCAAAATTTCACAAGGTTTGATTCTTTTTGTTGGACCGACAGGACAAGGCAAATCAACCACTTTGGCCGCTCTGATAAATCAAATAAATCATACTCAAGAAAAACACATCATCACCATTGAAGATCCAATTGAATATGTTTACCAGCAGGACCGATGCATAATTGAACAACGGGAAGTATATCAAGATTCTATTTCTTTCCCTTTGGCGCTTAAGGCAGTTTTTCGAGAAGATGCCAATGTTATTCTTTTAGGAGAAATGCGTGACTTGGATACAATTTCCACGGCGCTCACAGCGGCTGAAACAGGACATTTGATACTGGCTACTTTGCATACTAATGACAGTGCTCAAACTATCGATCGTATAACTGACGTTTTTCCTTCTCATCAGCAAAATCAAGTTCGTTCGCAATTGGCCAATGTGCTTTTGGCGGTAGTTTCCCAAAGGCTTTTGCCAAGAGTCGATGGAGGAAGAGTTCCGGCTGTGGAGGTGATGATCAAGAATCATGCTATTGAAAATCTTATCCGAGAAAATAAACCATATCAAATTGATAATGTAATTGAAACAAGTTTGGAGCAAGGAATGATGACGATGGATAAATCATTGTCGGGCTTAGTTAAGCAAGGGATAATTTCTCTGGAAACCGCAAAAATTTATGCTAAAGATTCGAATAATTTTGAAACACTGGTGAGATATTAGTTAAAATTATAAATTTATGTTAAAATAAAAATATATGAAATTTAATTTTAAAGCTAAAACTCAAGCAGGAGAATATAAAGACGGAATAATAAATGCTTCTTCCAAGGAATCGGCGGTGGCAATTTTGCAAAAAAATAATCTATTGCCGATAAGTGTGCAGTCGGAAAAGGAGGGGGATCAGTTGGTCAAGTCTTTTTTGAAATATTATGATCGAGTAACGCAAAAAGAACTGGTGATTTTTTTTCGTCAGTTGGCAATTTTGATTGAAGCGCGCGTACCAATCATAACTTCTCTTTCAGCTATCAGTGAACAAACTAGCAATAAATATCTAGTTAAAGTTATCCAAGAGATTGTGAATGACATTGAAGACGGAATGTCCTTGTCAGCTTCGATGGAACGATACAAGAATGTTTTTTCCAATCTTTCCATCAATATAATTAAAGCTGGAGAAACATCAGGAAACCTAAAAAAATCCATTGATTATGTAGCGGAAAATATTGAAAGAAACTATACCTTATATACGAGAGTAAAATCAGCTCTCACTTATCCAATGCTGGTTTTGATTGTTTTTGCAATTATAGGATTTTTGGTAATTTCTTTTGTTATTCCTAATCTCACCGCTATCATCAAAGAAATGAATGCGGATATTCCATGGTACACTCAGTTAGTCATCTCGGTGGGTGATTTTATGGGAGCTTATTGGTGGGCGGTGGCAATTATCATAATCGCTTTTGTTAGCGGAGCTTACTACTATCTAAACACGGATGATGGCAAAAAAGAGTGGGATCAGATAAAAATAAAACTGCCAATTGTTGGACCGATTTTTCGCTATGTCTACATCACTCGTTTTGCGGAAAATTTAGGGGTGCTTCTCACAGGCGGAATTCCAATTATTCGCTCGCTTACGATTGTGAGTTCTGTTATAAATAATATTGTTTTTGAAAATATTTTTTTGGCGGCCGCTGAAGAAGTTAAAAGAGGAGGTAATATGAGCACTGTTTTCAAAAGAAGCGCAGATATTCCTCCAATGGTGACGCATATGGTGAAAATTGGGGAGGAATCAGGACAAGTTGATTCAGTCCTTGGGCATATTGCCAAGTTCTATGATCAAGAAACGGAAATTATGACCAAGAATCTTTCCACGCTTCTGGAACCACTGCTAATGATTATTATTGGAATAGCTGTGGGATTTATGGCCTTTGCGATTTTGATGCCGATTTACAATATTGCAGGGCAGATAAAATAGAATTTCTAATTTTCAATTTTTAATTTCTAAACAATTTTCAATTTAATAATTTTCCAATAAAATGAAATATGATTTAGAAGAAAGAACAAGAAAATTTAGTAAAGAAATTATAGGACTAGCGAAAAAAATAGGGAGAAATAAAATCAATGAAAGTATAATTTCTCAATTGATCAGGTCAGCTACTAGCGTTGGAGCAAATTATTGTGAAGCTAATGGGGCTAGTTCTAAAAAAGATTTTAATAATAAAATATTCATATGCAGAAAAGAAATACAAGAAACAAAATACTGGATAGAAATGTTAGCTGAATCAAATCCTGAAGAAAAAGAAATATTAAAAATTTTATGGAAAGAAGCTCATGAATTAACTCTAATTTTCAATAAAATATCAACCACAATAAGAGAAAAGCAAAATTAGTAAATTGAAAAATTAGAAATTGTTTGAAAATTGAAAATTAGAAATTGAAAATTAATTTATAGATATTTGGCAGATTTAATATAGTAAACAAAAATAAAAAACTAGAAAGCGAGGTGAAAATATGATTAAAAATAAAAAAGGTTTTACACTGATCGAGCTTTTGATCGTTATCGCTATTATTGGAATCTTGGCTTCGATTGTGTTAGTGAGTTTGAATTCAGCTAGAACAAAAGCTAAGGTTGCTGCTTTTAAATCAGCTGCTTCTAGTCTTACTCCCGCTTGGATAATAGAATGTGATGATGGAGCTGTTACTACCAGTACTCATGCCGACTTATCTTTCACTGCTCCGGCAGATTGTGATGGTTGGAACGATGGCTCAGTGGCTGTTGACGTAACACCAGCTGCTGGAGGTCAGTACTCTGGAGTTGGTTGCACAGCTACTCTTCGTGTTACAGGAGCATCATTTGATGGAACGGATTGTCCTGCATAGTTTTATAACTTGCCAATTTACCCGCCTAGGCGAAATTGGCAAGTTCCCAGACCAACTTTGGTAAAAATGGAAAATTTTATTAAAGTTGTTTAAAGGTTGGTGTGGGGGCAAGCTCCCATGCTAACTTTTAAGAGATCCTGAAACGAGTTCAGGATGACAATGAAAAGGTTGGTGCGGGAGCTTTAGAAAAAATTTTCAATTCTTAATTCACAATTTCCAATGAATTTTCAAGTAAGTAATTTTCAAATAAAAAAAATATTGCATTGAAAACTGGAAATTGATCATTCAATGAAAATTGAAAATTAGAAATTGAAAATTATATCAAAGTTATTATGTTAAACAAAAAAGCCACACCTAAAAGCAGGCAAGCCTTTACTCTTATTGAACTATTGATAATAGTCGCGATTATGGGGATTCTACTTTCAGTTGTTTTGATAACTCTAAATATTGCCAGAAATCGAGCCAAAGATGCATCTTTCAAGTCTACTGCAAAAAGCGTTCAGACTGGGCTGGTTTCTTGTTGTCTGAATTCCGAAACAGTTTTGGGAAATACGGTTAATCAACCAATATGCACGGGTGGAGGAAATTATCCAGGTGATGAGTCTATCGGAACAATAAGCACTGGAAATTGTACCGGAAGTTCTTTTTCTAAGGAAATTACTCCCGGCACAAAAAACAGCGGAAATTGCACAAAAGCCACAATTACCACGGAAAATATTATTTACGCTGGCACCGGATGTTAATTTTATTTAATCCCAAAAGCATCCGTTCAAGATAAAATTTGGCGGATTTTTGTTTTTGTGGTAAGATTGGGGTGTGGAGAAAAATATGAATAAGGAAAAAATTATTAGCACAATTGAAGCACAAGAAGATTTTCTTAAGAAAAAATACCACGTAAAAAGCATTGGTCTTTTTGGTTCAGTTGTGCGAGGAGAAGAAACACTTCAAAGTGATGTAGATATTCTAGTGGAATTTGAATCGCCGGTGGGCTTTTTTGAATTTATAAGACTGGAAAATTATCTGAGTGATATCCTTGGAAAAAAAGTCGATTTAATATCAAAAAAAGCAGTGAAGCCAGCCGTGAAAAATGAAATTTTTAAGGAAATAGTTTATGTCTAAGCGTGACGCCAATCTTTATGTGGAAGATATAATAACTTCTATGGATAAAATAGAAAGCTATATAGAAGGTTTTGCATTTAATGATTTTTGTAATGATCATAAAACTATAGACGCTGTGACAAGAAATCTGTCGATTATCGGTGAAGCTTCTAATAATATGCCAGAAGAGATAAAACTTATGTATCCTGAAATTCCTTGGGTGGAAATTGTTGGCATGAGAAACAAGGTTATTCATGAATATTTTGGGGTGGACGAGGAAATTTTATGGAAGACTATAAAAGAAGATTTGCCAAATTTCAAAGAACAAATTTTAAAAATAAAAACAAACTAATTTTATGCTCATAATCTTTCTCATTCTCGGTCTTATTGTTGGAAGTTTTTTGAATGTGCTGGTGTATCGGATTCATACGGCGGAGGAGCTATTTTGGGATCGCTCAAAATGTCCGCATTGCAAAGCGCAAATCCGTTGGTTTGATAATATTCCTGTAGTCAGTTTCGTGATCTTGAAATTTCGTTGTCGGGATTGTCAGGAGAAAATTTCTTGGCAATATCCAATCGTGGAAATTTTTACCGGAATTGTTTTTGCGCTTATCGGCTGGAAATTTTTTGTGCTAATTGACACTGCTTCTTGGCTCCCAACAGCCTTCTATCTTTTTGCGGTTTCTTCATTGATTTCAATTTTAGTTTATGATTATCTCTATTTGGAAATCCCCGGATCAGTATTGTGGTTTTCAATTTTTCTTACTATAATTTTCGGACTATATTCTGATGGAATGTCTCTTTTGAGCTTGGAGAACAATGCTTTGAATTTGCTTGACACTAAAATTTATCCCGGAGTTTTAGGAGCTATGATTGCTTTCATTTTTTTCTTTTCCCTGTCTTTCTTTTCTAAAGAAAAATGGATGGGAATGGGGGATGCTTATTTGGTAATTTTTTTGGGACTAATCTTAGGCTGGCCGGAAATTCTTCTGGCACTTTTTCTCGCCTTTTTCCTGGGAGCTTTTTATGGTATAATTGCGATAGCTCTCAAAAAGAAAAAAATGAAAAGTCAAGTGCCATTTGCCCCTTTTCTGGTGATGGGAACTTTAATAACTTTGCTTTTTTATACACCAATAATAAATTGGTATTTCTCTCTTTTTATAGGTTAATCTTATGCTAACAAAAAACAAAAAAATCATATTTGGCGTTAGGAATGGTTTCACCTTGCTTGAACTGATGATTGTGATTGGGATCATCGGGATTATGACCGGAATCGGATTTGCTTCTTTTGGTTCTGCAAAAAAACATTCCGCGCTTAGAGCAGGGCAATATGAAGTGACTTCGGCGATAAAATTGGCGCAGAGTTATGCATTGCAAGGAAAATCTATTTCTGGAGTTACTGAAAAAATTTGCGGGTATGGTTTTGCGTTTAGCGATAATACTAACTATAAAATTTTTTATTATACCGCCGGATTAGATTGTGCAGGTGCTAAAATTGAAAATTCAATTGAAACACAAAAATTAAACGGTGGGATTGAGCTGTCACTTCCAAGTGATTTGAGCGAGACAACAATATATTTCAGTATTCCTAGCGCAACATTGACTAGCGAAAGCGGAGGATTTCCCAAAACACTTCAATTTTCCTTAGGCGGTGATATAAAAAGCGTGGCAGTAGATTCTGTTGGTCGAATAACAGAAAATTAAAAAATATAGAAATGCCAAAAAAAACATTATCTAAAGAAAAAAAATATTCCGGCTTTTCTTTTATCGAGTCTGTTTTGGCTATTTTTGTAGTTTCTGTCGGAATGATTGCAGTTTTGAATTTGCTGTCGAAAAATCTCAGAGAATCAATGGATAGTCGTGATCAAATGGTTGCCTCTCTTTTGGTGCAAGAGGGAATTGAGTTGGTGAGAAATTTGCGAGATAATAATTGGGCGAATGAAATAGATACTTTTGATAATGCTTATTTTCCAGCTAGTGATGATATGGATTGTAGTATAAATTTAACTTCTGCAATACAAATTACCCCAACATATACCATCTCTGGAATGCCAAATAAATTTAAAAGAAAAATTCAAGTTGATTATGATGATAATACAGTAAAAAATACAGCTGAAATTACAAGTGTGGTTATCTGGAGTGGAAATAGTTTCCCTGTAGATCCTATCACACAAACAAATTGTAATTCAGGCACGAAATGCGCCTATACCCAGACAACTCTAACTCGCTGGGGTGGAATGTAAAAATATGAAAAATAATAAAAACAATAAAAATAAAAATTACCCAGGCTTTTCTCTTTTGGAAATGCTAATTGCAATTTTCATTTTTGTTCTAATGATTACCGCTTCAGTTTCGGTTTTTACGGGAGTTTTTTCCGCGCGACAGGAAGGGCGAAAAATTGAAAAAAATATGGAAAACGCCAGAACAGCATTGGATCTTATGGCAAAAAATATGCGAATGAGTACTAATCTTGTGAGATTATCAGATCAAGAAATTTATATGTATAACAATTCTCAAGGACAATGCATTGGCTATAAATTTGAAGATGGTGAACTTAGAATAGGTCAAGCTACCCCTGCCGGTATGGATTGCGATCCAGCACATGTTTTATACGGGTCTTATAATCCGATAACTTCCGGTGATGTTTCGGGAAGTTTTTCCGTGACGCCGACTTCAGATGTTAGTCCGAAAAAAATTGGCAAAGCGACGATAACTATGACAATAGATGGCTCGACAAGTATGCAAACAACTGTTTCATTTCGAGATTATAATAATATAATCCAATAGAAATTTATGTTGAGAAAAAAAGACAAAAAAAATGGTTCCACTTTGGTTGTCGCTCTGCTTGTTTTGTCGACAATTCTAATTTCAACTTTGAGTATGACTTTGGTAGTAGTGAGAGAAAGAAAAGCTTCAATTGGTTCTGTTGGTTCTAGCCGAGCCTATCAAGCGTCGGAAGTGGGAGTGGAAAAAGTGATGCAAGCGATAACGCGAGGGAATTATGCAACCATTGGTGATATGGTGACAGGTACTGGATTTACTTGTGCGAATGGAATGATAGATGCAATAGATTATAAAGTAGAACTTCTTGATAGCACTAATACTCAAATTGCTTGTAGCAATAGCTCCGCTCTTGTTTCTACCATTGCCAAAATAAAATCAATCGGGATACTGGCTAACACCAAAAGAGCAATAGAAGCGAAAGTGTCAAATAAAATCACAAAAAATCTGATGCATTTTAACGATAATTCTGATGACAGCTCCTTTTATGTTGACGGATATACTATTAACAATAATAATGTAACTTTTTCTGATTCTACTCCTACTGCTATTGATAGCACGAAATATGGAGTGTTTTCTAGTGGAAAATATTTAACAGTGGAAGCTGATAATGCGGAGACATTGGATAATTGGAATTTTGATGATAATGATTTTACCATCGAAGCTTGGGTAAAAATCAGTAGTCGTCCGAGTGGTTCTAGAAATTATACAATGATCAGTCGTTGTAATGATTCTGATAATCTAGGGACATGCAATTTCTATTTTAATATAGATAGTGATAGCATAAATTTTTATTATTCTTCTGAAAAATTAGGAAGAATAGAACCTATGTCACATTCATATACAACAACTACTAATACTTGGCATCATTTCGTTTTTGAAAGAAAAGGAGATGTCGGATATTTTTTTATCGATGGAACAAGACATTTTGCTGGAAATTTTGGAAGCGGGGATAAAATTAAGTTTGATTCAGACACAGCAAATGAATTACGGATAGGTATAAATCATAATATTTCTGGAGTGGTTAATAACGATTCTCAATTTATCGGCAGTATGGATGAAATTCGCATCACTAAAGGCGTGGCAAGATGGACAACAACTACTTTTACCCCTTGGGACATTGAATACGCTTGGAACGACTAGCTTTAGTTGAAAAATAATTGTATGCAAAAAGCTCCTTGGGCGTTTTTTGTTTTGCTCACATTTTTGAGGTATAATAGAATTATGGAAAAAAACCAAGCAAAAATTCGTATAGAAAAACTTTCTAGGGAGATTAATAAGATTCGTTATCAGTATCATGTTTTAGACAAACCGGATGTGACGGATGAAGTTTATGATTCTTTGACGCGCGAATTGCGCGAATTGGAACATGAATATCCTGAATTGCTTCAACCCGATTCTCCGACCCAAAGAATTGGCGGAAAAGTGCAAGAAAAATTTCAAAAAGTGAAACATCGAATTCGCCAATGGTCATTTGATGATGTTTTTGATTTTAGCGAACTTCAAAAATGGGAAGAAAAAGTGAAGCGACTGGTAGAAAAGAGCCCTCTCCTGTCCGGAGTACCGGACATCCTCTCCCAAGGGGAGAGGAGGAATACGAAAAAATTAGAATATATTTGCGAGATAAAAATTGATGGATTGAAAATTATTTTGAATTATAAAAATGGAATTTTTGTTCAAGGTGCCACGCGTGGAGATGGATTGGTCGGAGAAGACGCGACGGAAAATATTAAGACAATCTATTCCGTACCGCTCAAGCTGAGTGTCCCAGTGGATTTGGTGGCGGTGGGGGAATGCTGGCTTTCTAAAAGTGAATTAGAAAGGATAAATAATGTGCGGAAAAAACAGAGCGAACCATTGTTTGCCAATTCGCGCAATGTGGCGGCGGGATCGATTCGACAACTGGATCCGAAAGTTGCGGCGAGCAGGAAATTGGATAGTTTTGTGTATGATATAGATTATATTGGAAATGGAAGCTCAACTTCCATTATGGAAGTTGAGCTTCCATTTCCACAAATTCCGCAGACGCAGTTGGAAGAGTTGGAACTTTTGGAAAAGTTAGGCTTTAAAGTCAATCGAGAAAGAAAATTGTGCAAAAATATCGAAGAGATTCAAAAATTTTATGATAGCTGGAAAAACAGAAAAGACAAGGAAGATTATGGAATTGATGGGGTAGTGATAAAAATAAATTCCAAAAAAATTCAAGATGCGCTTGGGTACACGGGAAAATCTCCGCGGTGGGGCGTAGCCTACAAATTCCCGGCCGAAAAAGTGACGACAGTGATTGAAGATATCAAAATTCAAGTTGGTCGCACTGGCGCGCTCACACCCGTGGCACATTTGCGACCGGTAGTTGTGGCTGGCTCAACAGTTTCTCGCGCCACACTGCATAACGAAGATGAAATCAATCGACTGGACACTCGAATTGGAGATACGGTAGTGATTCGAAAAGCAGGAGATGTCATTCCGGAAGTGGTGGAAGTTTTGAAAGATTTGCGCACTGGAGAAGAAATAAAATTCAAGATGCCGACAGTTTGCCCAATTTGTGGGAGTGCAGTGGAGCGGGAAAGCTTGGAGGTTCGACCTCTCTCGATCAAAGCGACCAAAAGAGGTCGAACCTCTGAGGCCGATTTGAGCGCAGCGACATATTGCAAAAACAAAAAATGTTTTGCGCAGGAAAAAGAAAAGATAATTCATTTTGTTTCCAAAAAAGGTTTCAATATCGATGGCTTGGGGGAGCGAATTGTTGAGCAATTGATGAATGAAGGATTAGTGTCAAATTTTTCTGATATCTTTGAACTCACCAAAGGGGATTTGGAACCACTGGAAAGATTTGCCGAAAAATCAGTGGAAAATTTGCTTGGCGCGATAGAAAAAAGCAAAAAAATAGCTTTGCCAAAATTTTTGTTTGCACTGGGAATCAGACATACTGGCGAGGAAACGGCTGTATTGGTAAATCGTAATTTGCAATTAGTAATTAGGGATAAGAAAATAAATTCACTGGGTGATATAATAAATTATTTTCCAAAAATTAGAATAGAAGACTGGTTGAATATTAAGGGTATTGGAGAAAAGTCGGCGGAGAGTCTGGTGGAGTGGTTTGGAAATCAAGAAAATATCGAAGTTTTGGAAAAAATGGAAAAATTAGGAGTAGAAATTGTCGTGGATAAAGAGGAAAAAAATGGGAACAAAAAATTGGAAAATTTGACTTTTGTGCTGACAGGAGAGCTTGAAAACTTTACAAGAGACGCCGTTAAAGATATTATAAGAAAAGAAGGGGGAAGTGTTTCTGGCTCGGTAAGCCGAAAAACTGATTATGTCTTAGCAGGTGAAAATCCTGGGTCAAAATTTGACAAAGCTAAGGAGTTAGGAGTGAAAATAATAGGCGAAGAAGAATTTAAGAAAATGATATAATATTTACGAAAGTACGAATTAAGCGAAAGTACTAATCCTTATTAATTTTTTTAATTCGTAATTTAGCTAGATTAGTATTTTCGTAAATAAGAGTTAAGATAAAAACATGATTTCAAAAGACGAAGTAAAACACATTGCCGGTTTGGCGAGAATTGGGATGAGTGAAAAAGAAATCGAAAAGTTTTCTAAAGACTTGTCGTCTATTTTGGATTTTGTCGAACAACTCAAAGAAGTGGATGTTTCTGGCGTTGAGCCGACGGCACATATCACAGGATTGGAAAATAAATATAGAGAAGATAAATTTAGGGAATTTGAAAATATAGATGGAATCAAGAAACTATTTCCAGAAGAGAAAAATGGATATGATAAGGTGAAGTCAGTATTATAATTTTTAATTTTTGAATTTTTAATTTTATAAATAAATCTCAAATCTAAATTTTTAAACATTAAAAATTAGAGTTTATTTAAAAATTACAAAATTAAAAATTATAAAATTTCATTAAATGATCAAAGAATTACACGAAAAATTAATATCTGGAGAAATTACCTCGGTTCAATTGACCCAGCAGTATTTCGACATGATTTCGCAAAAGGATGCTGATCTGCATGCTTATTTAACTTTGACAAAAGAACTAGCTTTGGAGCAAGCGAAAAAAGTGGATGAAAAAATTTCGCGAGGGGAAGAAATTGGAATCATAGAGGGAATTCCCGGAGCGATCAAGGATAATATTTGTATTGAGAATATCAGAGCTACAGCCGGCTCAAAAATTTTGGATAATTATATTGCACCATATGATGCTACGGTGGTGGAAAAGTTGAGAGAAGCTGGAGCGATAATTTTGGGCAAAACAAACTGTGATGAATTTGCGATGGGATCATCCACGGAAAACAGTGCTTATGGCGCCACAAAAAATCCGCATGATGAAAAAAGAGTTCCTGGTGGTTCGTCTGGCGGATCAGCTGTAGTCGTGGCTTCTGATATGGCAGTTTGGGCACTTGGTAGCGATACTGGTGGATCAATTCGTCAGCCAGCCTCTTTTTGCGGAATGATTGGACTCAAGCCCACTTATGGACGAGTGTCGAGAAGTGGTTTGATGGCTATGGCTTCGAGCTTTGATCAGATTGGTCCAATGACAAAAACAGCAGAAGACGCGGCGATAATTTTGTCGATAATTTCCGATCATGACGAAATGGATGCCACCTCGGCATCAAATTTTGGCAAGAAATATGAAGACTATCTGACAGGTGAAATTAAGGGAAAAAAAATTGGAATTGTGAAGGGCTATTTGGAGGGGCTGGATGCAGGAGTAAAAAAAGTTATGGAAAGTGTGATTGAGAAATATGAAAAATTGGGCGCAGAAATTTTGGAAATAGAACTTCCAAATGCCAAATATGCCTTGCCGACCTATTATATAATTCAACCCTGCGAAGTGAGTTCCAATTTAGCAAGATTTGACGGGATAAAATATGGTATGCGAGCCGATGACAGAAAAAATTCTAACTATAATCCGGAAGGACTACCAAAAAATTTGCTAGAAACATATTTAGACACTCGGGCCTATGAACTTGGTGCGGAAGTGAAACGACGGATAATGCTGGGCACTTATGCGCTTTCTTCTGGCTATTACGACGCCTATTATCTTCGCGCGCAAAAAGTCCGCACGCTGATCAAACAGGATTTTGAAAAAGCTTTCGAGAAAGTAGATTTGATTTTGACTCCCACTGCACCCACTCCCGCTTTCAAGATTGGAGAAAACACTAATGACCCGTTGCAGATGTATTTGGAAGATATTTTCACTATTACTGCCAATATCGTGGGTGTTCCTGCTATCTCAGTTCCAGGAGGAAATGTGGAAGTCGATGGCAAACAACTTCCGGTTGGTTTTCAACTAATGGGCAAATGGTTTGATGAAGAGAATTTGCTAAATACGGCGCATGCTTTTGAAATTCACCCTATGTAGTAATTTTTCTGAAAGAAAAATAATATGGAAAATTTAATAAATATCTTAAATAACAGTGGAGTGGATATCGTTGCTTTTTATAATTCAACTTTCTTTTCTATTGTAAAATTTATTTTAGGAATTTATACAGTAGTAGTTTTTGCTGATATTATACTAATGCTTATCCAGCGCGAATTAAGTGGTGATTTTCGAGAAACAGCTTTGGGTATGAATATCCCGCCTGAGTTGATAAATAGAAAAGGAAAATTACGCAAAAAATGGAAGGGTATAAGAGAAAAAATCAAAAGTGAAAAGGAAGATGATTGGAAGATTGCAATCATTTCCGCCGATGAAATTGTGGATGATTTAATAGAAAGAATGGGTTTTGCTGGAGAAAATATGGGTGAACGCTTAGCTAAAATTAATACTGGAGAAATTGAAAATATTGAAGAACTAAAAAAAGCTCACGAAATTCGCAATCAAATTATTCTGGAGGAAGATTTTAAATTAGCTAAAGAACAAGCTGAAGAGACAATTGGATATTTTGAGAATTTCTTGAAATATTTTGATGTGTTGTGAGGAAACGGTTGACAGGCGGTCTGTATCTAGTTAGAATGACTTATAGTGTTTTATTTCAAATATATAGCGGGGTAGAGCAGTCTGGTAGCTCGGGTGGCTCATAACCACCAGGTCGTTGGTTCGAATCCAACCCCCGCAACAAAATTTATTAGGCTTTTGTTATGTTGGCAGGGTAGCTCAGTTGGTTAGAGCACAGCACTCATAACGCTGAGGTCGAGAGTTCGAATCTCTCCCCTGCTACAAAAATTTAAAAATGGGGGCGTAGCTCAGTTTGCGCCCAAGGCGCATCCGCCTAGGGCGGAGGTTAGAGCATAGCAAGAGAGGTGATAGTTTGAAATAAAATATTCATACGGGGGCGTAGCTCAGTTGGTTAGAGCGACTGCCTGTCACGCAGTAGGTCACCGGTTCGAGTCCGGCCGTCCCCGCCAATTAGACGATTTAGCTAAAAGAGCCGTTTTAAATAACGGCTTTTTGGCTTTAAAAAGGACTTTCTGGTCTATTAGGATGGTGTTCGAGCCAAACATAAAAGCAAAAATGCCTTTTCTGTTGCCAGATTTATTTTGATGCCATTTTTTTTCGCAATTTACAGCTAAATCAAAGAATTGCTCGCATTGTTCGAGCCAATTATTCATATTCTGTTCAATATCAGAAAGTTTTTCTTTTATGGTCTTTTTTTCAGACAGCAGTATGCCTTTTTGAGTTATATACTCCTCTTCCGAAATAAGCTCACTATTCATATTGCTGGGCGAAATTTTAAGCTTGAGAAGATTTCCGAGTTGTTGTTCAATGTGAGTGAGTTGGTTTCTTTGTTGGAGTAAAATAGCTTTTCGCTTTTTGTCCTCATCGGCATTGTTATTGTTCAAAACTTCCAAAGCCCATTGTATAAATTCTTGAGGAATAAGATATTGGAGCATATTATTATAAAATTGTTTTTCCAACTCATCTTCTCGCAGGTATCTTTGGGAGCAGTTGCCTTTCTTTTTGGTGCATCGGTAATAAATAAATTCTTTTTTAGTTTCAGCTGTTATCATTGAGCCACATTCACCACATCGCATAAGCCCTGTGTATTCGAAATTGTGGACTTGTTTTCGTGGTCTGGATTTATTGCTTAGTATTAACTGAACATCTGAAAAAAGTTTTTTATCAATAATTGGAATGTGCCTGTTTTTTTCGGGAAATTCGCTTGGTTCGTGGACGCTTCCTTTCCAAGGTATCGCCCCATAATAGATAGGGTTGGTTAGCATTCTAACTAAAGTTGACTTCGTAAGTTGGTTGTCGTTTCTCACTCCCTTAATCCCAAGTTCCAACGATTTATAGCGTAAGTTATCCAGTGAATATTTTTCACTGGCATATAGTTGAAATAATTCTCTGATTATCGGAGCTAAAATTGGGTCTTGTTCAATTCTCTTCGGATTTCTTTTTTCTGTTTTAATATTGATTTCTATAAGTTCTTGTTTTTTATTATCAAAACGTTTTCCAGCTATTCTTCCAAACTCATCTAAATTTAAATATCCGATAGGGGCGGAGACTGGATATTCGCCTTTGAGAATTTTGCTTTGAATATCTCTTTTGACAAATTGACTGGTGTCATCGGAAGATTTTTTTGCCATTGCAAAATGAATTTGCATCATAAACTTATCATCACTTCTTGAATCCCAAATTTTTTCTGGTGTCCTAATTTCCTTGATAATATTCTCGTCCATCATATAAATTACCCTCCCGCCGTCAAAGCTGTTTCGGGCAATTCGAGTAAGATGATAAACAAGAATAGCGTTAGCTTTTCCCTTTTCGATTTCTTCCAGCATTCTGTTAAACTTTGGTCGCCCAGTTTTATAGGCGGATGCGGACTCCTCAAAAGTAGCCACGATTTTCAAATTGTGCTTTTCTGTAAAACTTTTTAATTCTCGTCTTTGGGCTTTCAAGCTCAAGGTCTGTGCATCATCCCTGTCGCTACTTTTACGGATATAGACAAAATATTTAATTCCTCCGTCATTTGTTTTATTATTCATAAGAATTGCTTAGTGTATCTACTAGTTCCAGTTTAGCAATTTAGTTTATTTCTTTTACATTTAGATAGAAATAAGACTATAGTTTATATCTAGTAATTAACTATAAGGAATGTAGGCGAACGAATCAGAAAATATTATCAACGTTTATTTCATCGCTTGAACTTTCTTTTACTATTGGAATTTCTGCATACTCATATTTTGCTAGTATCTCTCTCTTCAATTTTTCTTCGAAAGCTTTTTCAGCTAAGACATATTTAAAACCTCGTTTGCCAGGCTCTTCAACATTCAGTCCACCATTTTCAAATTTACTCTTCCAAACAGTGAAGCCCGTAATTGAAAGATAATCTCCCGTGCCACTTCGAAAAATTATCGTGGCATAGGCAAGCAAGTTAGGATGTTTAGTTTTGTCCGCAAGCTTCTTAATTCTAACCTCCATCTCCGTAAAGTTTATTTTCATTTTTTTAGTTTTAATTTATTAAATTTCTCCAATTTTTCTTTTGACGACTTATTTAGTCGGTCTGAATTCTCTCTAGGCGTAAAATTTAGGACAGCATCTGGTGCAACAGTGCCTCCTGATACAAATTCTCGCCCTTTGATTTTTACTATCCTTGGGCTTCGCATATAACGGCACTCGTCTCGAGTAGCTCCAACTCGCAAGGAAAGTTCTAAATCAAGAGGACAGAGATTTTGCGAACATCTTTCAAAATGCGGACATTTTTCAAGATTTTCAATTACTTCTTCTTGGGTTGTTTCTTTCATTTTTTTAAATTTAATAATTAGTCGTTGTCATTGTTGTCGGGAGGTTTCAGAAGAAACTCCAAATAACGAGCTAGATTCATTCCTTGTTCATAGGCTTCGTCTTTGCTAATTTCCACGCCAAAAAGTTTTTTGTGCAGAAGTCTGTAGCTATTCACTTGTTTGGCGGTCAATTGCATAGAATTTTAGAAAATTAAAAAAGTAGACTATACCTAGCCTACTTCAAGTGAAAATATTTTACCTTTTAATCTTGCTACTTCTTAATTATCCAATAGTATTTCTTAATACTTCTTAATGTTTCTTACTTTTAGACGATTTTAATTGTTTAATATTTATAGTAAGTTTATCTAAATCTATCCCAAATTCTGCCATTCTTTTTTTAGGAATGAAATTTCTAAATTTTACAGCATCCTTCGAAACTTCAAAAAATAATTTGCGTAATTCATTTCTGAATCCAAGGTCATTCAGTATGTGATGAAAGCCTTTCCCTATGATTGTGTTCTCATTTTTCTCAATCTCTTCTCTTAGAATCAACTTATTGGGGTTATNNAGACATAATTAAAAAAATGGTCATTTTCTGATTCAAAGTTTGGCTTAGAAAGTTTATATTTATCATTAAGTGAGATAGTTCTATCTTTTTCGATACTTACATAATGGCAGTCTTTTTTATTAATACTTCTTTCAAATTTTATACCGTATTCTTCGCATAAATCATCAAACTCTGGACTAATAATTTCAACGTCATACCAATTCGTCTCGTCTTTTTCGGTTTTTTCTCCGTTTCTTGATTCTTTTCTGCTTAAAATTTTTATGGCCTTAAAAACTTCCAAGATTTTTTCAATAATATCTCTTTGTGTTTCTGGAAGAAGATCGCTTTCTTGAGTGTCAACCTTATACCAAGCTCTACTACTTATTTTAGGATAATTTTTAAAATTATTGACAATTTTTTCAATAACTAATTTTCTTTGCTGGTCTGGTGTTAAGCTCATAGTTTTATTGTTATTTTTATATCTTAAATTTACCTCAGATTCTACTTAAAATCAATCTTGAACACCCCTTGTTTTTTCCCTTAAATCGTAGTAAATTATAAATGCTACCACATTTACAGATTATCGCTAAACGCCAACTAGGCAATGTCAGTTTGTGTATTGGAAGGGCAACCTTGATGCACATAAACTGATACCTTAGCGGTAAAAGCGAATGTGGTAGCCATCAGGTTGCCTTTTTGTTTTCCAAAAAAATTAAAATAATTCAATAAATTAAAACAATATGAGCGTAATTTTTATCGTGTTCACAGCGATATTTGTGATTCTCTCTGGACTAAGTGCTTCCGCCAATAAATACGGGACGCAAACTGGGGAGATAATTTTTACAGTTAGCTCTCTAATATTGATGGGTCTTATCGTAAGTGTATTTTATAATCACGGAATAAAGACGGGTTTAATTTACGCCGTTATAATTTTCTTAGTCGCTGGATTTTTCAATAAGTTAATGTCTCCTAAATTTTAATTTCAAAAAAATGCAAGATAAATTAGAAGAAGTATTTGAAAAATTGAATTATATCAAAAGCGAAGACTATGCGAAACAATCACGAGAAAAAGCGACAAGAGTCTTGATTAGAAAAATTGATAAAATGCTCGCACTAAAAATGAAGGAGGCATTTTTGGCGGGCTTTCTCATTAGCAAAGAGGGATTTAATGGTCAAATTCCATATTCGGCGGATAAATTTTGGTTTGAAGAGGCAGGTAAAAATGCAGGCATAAAAATTCAGGGATTATTGATAAAAACTAATAATGACTTAGCCCCGCATTATTTAAAATTTATAAACGATGATTTATGGTATCAAAAAATTTTAACAGAAAATAAAATTGACATAGGAAATACTCTGATTGATGGCTCCGAAAATGAACTGTCATTTCTAACTAAAGCTTTCCAAGCATAACAAGGCAACCATATGAAGAAAATTCTAATAATTGTATCAATAGTCGGTATTATAATTTTCAGTCTTTCCGTGTCATATTATTTCGTAATTTTTTTACCAAAAAATAAAAAAGTTGAACAACAAAGAAGCGAAGCAAGATTTGATGAA
Source organism: Candidatus Moranbacteria bacterium UBA4824 (assembly GCA_002400405.1). Lineage (GTDB taxonomy): Bacteria > Patescibacteriota > Minisyncoccia > Moranbacterales > UBA2206 > UBA2206. The sequence continues at coordinate 3,021 of DHFM01000042.1, read as the reverse complement.
TGTGTAAAAAATTGCGATAGCCAGCCGAAATGTGCTCGTTCAGAAACTAAGGTAATTCAACCAACTGGTTCTGGATATGTTGGCTCTGGGTCGGTTCATAATGAATGTATCGAGGCAACAAATTATGGTGCTTGCCACAATGAATGCTTGAAGAATTATAAATAATTTTTAACATAAAAAAAATGAAAAGTAATCAAATAGTAAAAATCATTCTGGCATTCTCGCTACTTCTATTTGCGGTTGGCATACTGCTTTATTTAATGCATTTCAAGCCAAAACAAGAGATGATTATGCTTCAAGAAAGAAATAGAATGGAAGAAATTGAGAAACAAAGAGAATTAGACCAAAATAAAATTAAATCGTGCCTAGCTAATGCAGACAGAATCAAAAAGGAAATAGATGATGACAATAAAAAATTTAGTGGATATATATCTCAACTTTTTATTGATATTTTTTACAGTTCAAAAGCTAACTCTTGTGTATATGTAAAAAGAACCATATCTTTAAATTATGATGGAAAATCTGGAAGCGACGATGCTATTTATGATGCACTTACGGGAAGACTTATGGAATCAGCACGACTAACTTCTAAAAGCCCCGATGAACTTATTAGGGAATACAAAGACTAGGTCTTGCAGTTCACTTTTATTATAAATATGTTAAAATTAAACTAATCTTAAAAAGAAAGCGAAATAAGAATCCCAAAAAGGGAGGCGAGGCAGAAATGACCTCAGAAGCCATTAACGAGAGAGGGCTATAGGCGATATAAGAAGTAGTCTTGGTTTTCCAAGGCTCGGCGATAACAACCTTATCTCACCGCACCGAAAAAAGACGCTGGAAAGAATAATCCCGCCATAGGAGGGAAAAATCTCAGCTCTGGAGCAGATTGAACGGTGCTACTGTTCCAACGACCAAGTAAAGGCTAAATCTTGTTTTGCAGAATAAATCTGTTTCCTTACGCAAGCCCACGCAAGCATAGGGTTATAGCTTGTATTCTTAAAAATGACTCTTTGACCAATGGTATCCCCAAAGAGAATCCAATAAAAAACGGCTCGAAAGTTTTGAGATGAAAAAAATTTTAGGTTCTTGAGAGAATTTCTGGCTATGTCCCATTATTTAGTACCCCTCCCCACCATTGAGGGGTTTTTATTTTATAAATGCTTTTTGAAAAATCAATCTTTGTCGCAAAGTGCAAAGTTTAAAGTATTTTCTGTTTCAAAGAATATCCTAATGTCGTTCACAATGCCCCGCAAAATCTAAAAAACAGTTCAATTTATAGGAGCTGTTTTTTTATTTCCTAATCAATCTTGAACAATCACATCCATAATGATAGGATGAGAGTATAAGATAAGGGTCGCTACAGAAGCTTCTGAAATAAAAAAAGTTATCCACAGTCGACCAGTGGAAATAAGAATTGTTTAGTGGTATAATAACACTATAATCAATCCTAAACATAAAAAACATGGAAAAACAAATAATAATAAAGTTACATAAAAATTTTGAAGATTGTGCTCAGCGAAAAAATGGTGTTGAATTTTGGTATGCCAGAGAATTGCAACATCTTTTGGGATATGATCGGTGGGAAAATTTTGAAAATGCTATAAACAAGGCTAAATTTGCTTGTGAAAATGTTAAGCAGAAAGTTGACGATCATTTTCGTGACGTCACGAAAACGATATTGATGCCTAAAAATGCAGAAAAAATAATAAATGATATTATGCTCACGCGGTATGCTTGTTATTTAATCGCGCAAAATGGGGATTCGCGAAAAGACGAGATTGCTTTTGCGATGACATACTTTGCAGTTCAAACTAGAAAACAAGAAATTGTTGAAGAGAGATTGGCACAATGGGAGAGACTGCAAGCCCGAGAAAAATTATCCCTATCAGAAAAAGAACTTTCCGGAATTTTGTTTGAACGTGGTGTGGACAATTATGGGTTTGCTCGCATTCGTAGCAAGGGAGACTCCGCTTTGTTTGGTGGTTATACTACTCAAGATATGAAAAGTCGCTTGGGAGTGTCAGACAAAAGACCGCTGGCTGATTTTCTGCCATCCGTCACAATCAAAGCAAAGGATTTGGCCAATGAGATCACTAATCATAATGTCAAAAAAGATCAATCCCTTCAAGGAGAAAACATCATCACTGGTGAACATGTCAAAAATAATCAAAATATGCGAGAGATGCTTTTGAAGAGCGATATCTATCCAGAAAATTTACCAGCAGAAGAGGATATAAAAAAATTAGGAAGGAAATTAAAATCAGAAGATAAAAAATTGCCAAAAATTGCAAATAAACTGAAAAAATAATGTTCTAGAGGTTTACTGTAATTAGTGGTAAAATAAAAATAGAAGCCTCTATAGAAGCTTCTAAAATAAATTTATGAAAATATTATTATCATCAAATGGAGGTTTTGTTATTGAAAAGGGTCTGAAGCTTTTGTTTGATGATATTTCTAAAATTAAGTTGGCGTATATCACAACGGCGGGAAAGGGGAATGTGAATAAAGAATATCTCGAAATTCATAAGGGATTATTAAAAAAAGAAGGATATGATTTTGAGGAGTTGGATATTGAAGGTAAAAATGAAAATGAGTTGAGAGAATTATTGAAAAATAAAGACGCTATTTATGTTGAGGGTGGAAACACTTTCTATCTCTTGAAAGCTGTTCGTGAAAGCGGTTTCGATAAAGTTATAAAAGAATTAATTTTAAAAGGAGTGCCCTATATTGGCTCAAGCGCTGGAAGTTATATCGTTTGTCCAACTATTGAAATGGCAACTTGGAAGCCAAAGCAAAAAGATATATTTGGGATAACGGATTTCACCGCTCTTAATCTGGTGCCATTTTTATTAACGGCTCATTATACTTCTGAAATGGAAAATATTTTAAAGGATAAAATATCGAAAGCTAAATACCCAACAAGAATTCTTCAAGACGGCCAAGCTATTCTTGTGGAAGATAATGGATATAAGCTAATAGGGGAGGGAGAAGAAATAAAATTAATAAGGCTCTAGACTAGAA
>DHFM01000043.1 GCA_002400405.1 Candidatus Moranbacteria bacterium UBA4824 | reverse complement strand
ATCTTCTAGTCTAGAGCCTTAATAAAATAAAAATTAATAAAAAACATTATGGACAAAAATCAAAAGGTGCATAAGCTGAAAAAATCTAGTACGTATAGTTATTCCGTCACTATTCCCAAGGAGATACTTGAAAAATATGGCTGGCAGGAAAAGCAGAAACTTGTAATCACCGACAAGGGCAATGGAAGAATCGAAATTCGTGATTGGCGAAAGAAATAGAAGAGTTAAAAAAGCGTTATTTTTGCCATTTTAGACGCTTGCAAAAGCGGATTTAAAAGACTATAATTATATTAATAAGTGATAAACATGGACAAGTAATCCGAATGTTTATTTTTAAAAGTTGCAAAAAATAAATTAAGCCAATATGACACTCAAATCTTACATTTGGGGAATACGTATCATCACCTTGATTTCATTAGTGGCTCTGGGAGCAGTAGTTTATTATATTGATCCGGAGAACTCCAGTCTGATTGGTGTAATACTTTTCTATCTGGTGGCCTTTTTTGTTTTAAGCGGGATATTCAATTTGATGCTAATTTTCCTTCGTAGAAAACTTTTGGGAAATGAAATGGCAGTGAAAAACATTGATTTGAGTTTTCGCCAAGGAATACTTCTGGCTGTGATGATTATCGCTATTATGATTTTGCAAAGTTATCAGATGCTGATTTGGTGGGATGCATTGCTAGTGGTAGCCGGAGTGTTTCTTGTTGAATTATATTTTCTATCTCGAGAGTAAGTAGATATTTAAACAACTAATAATTTTCAATTTACAATTTTAAATTTTCAATCAATTTCTAAATTTCTAAATTTTAAAAAATATGGCCAAGGAAATAAAAAAAGATAATGGGGATTATACAGCTAAGTCCATTCAGGTTTTGGAAGGTTTGGAGCCGGTGCGAAAACGTCCGGGGATGTATATTGGTGGCACTTCGACCGAAGGATTGCATCATTTGATTTGGGAAGTAGTTAATAACTCCGTGGATGAGGCGATGGCGGGATATTGCAAAAATGTTGAAGTGAAACTTTTGGCCAACAATGTTATCGAAATAACTGACGATGGTCGGGGAATTCCAGTGGAAATTCATCCGCAAACAAAAAAATCAACCTTGGAAACAGTGCTCACAGTGCTTCACGCCGGTGGAAAATTTGGTGGCAATGGGTATAAAATTTCCGGCGGACTTCATGGCGTGGGAGTCTCGGTAGTGAACGCACTTTCTACTTGGCTTCGAGCGGAAGTGAAAAGAGATGGAAAAATTTATTCCATGGAATTTGAACGAGGTAAGCCAAAATCCAAAGAACCAAAAGTAATCGGCCCCGCCTCGACTCGCGGAGACGCATCGTCGACGCGAGGCGGGAAAGCCAAAGAAACCGGAACAAAAATAATTTTTGAAGCGGATCCGCAAATTTTTCCGGAGATAAAATATTCTTGGGAGAAAATTTTGGCCTATCTTCGCCAACAATCATATCTCACCAAAGGAATTAGTGTGAAAATTTATGATAAGCGCGGAGAAGGAGACGACAAGGCCTATGGTTTTCTTTTTGATGGAGGACTTGTGTCATACATAAAATTTCTCAATCGTGGCAAAGAAGTGAAAAATGAAATGCCTTTCTATGTAGAAAAAGCGGTGGATGACAATATGGTGGAGATCGCGATGCAATACACTGATTCCTACAAGGAACATGTATTTTCTTTTGCCAATAATATTTTCACTCCAGAAGGCGGAATGCATGAAATGGGATTTCGCACCGCGCTCACGCGTGTGGTCAACGCTTATGCGAAAAAATCGGGAATTCTAAAAGAGAAAGATGATAACTTTACTTCTGAAGATTTGCAAGAAGGTTTGACCGCGGTGATTAGTGTGAAACTTCGTAACCCGCAATTTGAAGGACAGACCAAAGCGAAACTTGGTAACAATGAAATGCGTGGCATAGTTTCCGGCGTGACGGCTGAAGCGCTAGCTGAATATTTAGAAGCCCATCCAAATAATGCCAAGGCGATGATTTCCAAAATTATGCTCACGGCTAAAGCGAGAATTGCGGCACGGGCCGCCAAGGATGCGGTGATTCGAAAAGGTGCTTTGGAAGGAATGACACTCCCTGGGAAACTAGCTGACTGTTCTATCCGCGATGCTTCACAATCCGAACTCTACATCGTTGAGGGAGACTCTGCTGGTGGCTCGGCAAAACAAGGACGAGATCGAAGATTCCAGGCAATTTTGCCGTTGCGAGGAAAATTGGTTAATGTGGAAAAAACAACTTTGGACAAAGTGGTAAAATCCGATACTCTAAAACCGATTATCATTGCGCTTGGAGCGGGGATTGGTGATAGTTTAGACATTGCCAAAACGCGCTATCATAGAATTATTATTATGGCCGATGCTGACGTGGACGGTTCGCATATTCGAACTTTGCTTTTGACATTTTTCTATCGCTATTTTGAACCACTTATTCGCGCTGGCTATATTTACATTGCGCAACCACCGCTTTACCGTATTCAAAAAGGCAAAGAAGTGCAATATTGCTATACCGAAGAACAAAAAAATATTGCGGTGGATAAAATAATAAAAGCCACGGCTGAGAAAGCGGACAAAAAAGGAAAAGCTGAGAAAAATATTGTGCCGGAAATAGTCATAGAAACAGATTCGGAAGAAGGGGAAAGTGAAGTGGGAGAGAAAATTGCTGGAATAAATTTGCAACGCTATAAAGGTCTTGGAGAAATGAATCCACAACAACTTTGGGAAACTACTATGGATCCGGCGACGCGTCTGATGCTTCAAGTGACAATCGATGACGCTGAGGCTGCCGACAAAATGTTTGATGTTTTGATGG
>DHFM01000024.1 GCA_002400405.1 Candidatus Moranbacteria bacterium UBA4824 | reverse complement strand
TGTCTCAGTCTCAGAAAACTATTCCTTACTCACTCCGACTAAACAACAATCAGTTCTTGACCTCATCATCCAAAACTTTGAATCTACCTTTGGGTGGGTGAAGAAGATTGGGGGGTAAGGAAGAAAGATTATACTTTACAGATTGCATGTGTTATGCTAATATAATTAGGAAAGAACCTTAAAATTTTGGCTTAAATACGCATAAATTTGAGCTTTTTAAGTTTATGAATAAAGTTTTTAGGTATATACCAAGGCAAATTGGATAGTCGCCCCGATTAAAATCGGGGAGGAAAGTCCGGACATTTGTGGATCTCTACGAATTACGAATTTAGTACGAATGTACTAATTACGAATAAATTAAATACGTATTGAATTCGTAATTCGTTTGTTGATTCAGCTGGTAGCGGGTAATACCCGTCTAGAGCAATCTAAGAGGTGCGAGCAGAGACGTGCGAAACCGAGAGGTTGAGCACCCCGCCGACGAGGCGGGGCGAATCCAATAGTAATATTGGGGTGAAACGGCTAAATCCTTACCTGAATGCAAGGTCGTGTCCTGTTTTTTTAGCTAAAAACGGGAAGTGCCGCTTGATCCCGCCAGTAATGACGGGGCTAGATAAATGACTATTACCAGTTTTGGAGCTATCCCGCTTTGCGGGATGCTCAATTTTGTAGCTTTTCTCCGCCAGCTGGCGGATCAAAGACAAAATTGGCACAAAATCCGGCTTATAGATTTGCCTTGATATATATTTGGAATTCACCCTGTTAAATAAATTTTAAATTTTTGTAAAAATTTAAAATTAAGATTTGAGTAAATTAGGGTGGGAATATTTGTAAATAGAAATATTTTATTTTATAATAAGTTGTTTCTCAAATAGAGACTCAAATCTTATTTAACAGGGTAAATGAAACGATCAGAACTTTTTTTTAGTGCTATTCAGGTTCCGGTAGATTTTTTGATGATAATTCTGGCTGGATTATCAGCTTTTTATCTCAGAAATGTTCCGGAGCTTTTTGTTGGGAGACCAAAACTCTATAACTATCCACTTAGAGAGTATTTCGAAATACTTCTAATTGTGGCGCCTTTTTTTATTTTAATTTATGCCATTGAAGGTCTGTATAATATCAGGGCTACAAGAAAATTTTGGAAAGAAGGATTAAGGGTTTTTTCCGCTACTTCAATTGGATTGGTGATTATCATCGTAACTATATTTTTGAAACGTGAATGGTTTTCTTCGCGTTTTGTTATTTTAGCCGCTTGGATTTTTGGAGTTTTCTTTGTTATTTTAGCAAGATATTTAATACAGTTGTTTCAAAAATGGCTTTTGCGATCAAGGGGCATTGGCGTGCATAGACTTCTGTTGATCGGAGTAAATGGAAAAATGAATACTATTTCTAAATTAATCTCTCAGGATAAAAATTTAGGATTTAAAATTATAGATCAAATTGATACAGCTAGTCTTCGAACAATCAAAGAAATAAAACAACAAAAAGGAATTGATGAAATTATTTTATGCGAACCATCTATAACCGATGCTGAACAAGAAAAAATTATCGACTATTGCGCTATTCATAATATCAAATTTAAATTTATTCCGACTACATTACAAACCTCAAAATATGAAATTGGCGTCCTGAATGGTGAACCGTTAATTGAAATAAGAAACACCCCCTTGGATGGTTGGGGCAGAATCCTAAAACGTATTTTTGATATCATGGCTTCACTTTTTGGAATAATCATCACTTCACCGGTTTTAATTATCACTGCAATGGCAGTGAAACTAGATAGTAATGGCCCAATAATCTATAAAAATAAAAGAATTGGAAATGATAGCAAGGAATTTTCTGTTTATAAATTTCGTTATATGAAATGGGAGAATTGCGTCACTAGTGAGAATAATAATTTAGCGGAAGCTGTTAAATTTGAAAAAGAATTAATCAAAAAACAAAGTGTGCGTAAAGGTCCGCTCTATAAAATAAAAGATGATCCAAGAAAAACTAGGGTTGGAAAATTTATTGAAAAATATTCCATTGATGAGCTCCCGCAATTTTTCAATGTTCTATTTGGTTCAATGAGTTTGGTTGGTCCGCGTCCACATCAAAAAAGAGAAGTGGAAAAATATATGGAATATCATCGTCGATTACTCACGATTAAACCGGGAGTGACTGGAATGGCACAAGTGTCCGGTCGATCAGATTTGGATTTTGAAGATGAATATAAATTGGATTTATTTTACATTGAAAATTGGTCATTGTGGTTGGATATTCAAATTTGTTTGAAAACTGTTGGAGTGCTTTTTAGAAAACGTAAGAATTTATAATAGCGATGCGAATTTACGAATGCATGCGAATGCCACGAATAATTTCGCATCATTCGCATGAAATTCGCATTGTTAGTATCGCTTATGCGTATTGCTTTAGTTCACGATTATCTTGTGCAAAATGGTGGGGCAGAAAAAGTGCTGGAAGCTTTTTGTGAGCTTTTTCCTTACGCACCAATTTATACATTAGTGTATAGCAAAAAATTAATGCACGGTAGTTTTGCTGACAAAAAAATCACAACTTCTTTTTTGCAAAAAATTCCCTTTGCGGTGGCCAGGCATCGCATCTTCCCGCAATTTATGCCCTTTGCAATTGAACAATTTGATTTTTCTGATTATGATATTGTGCTGTCTGATTCTTCTAGTTTTGCCAAAGGAATAATTACTGGTCCAAAAACTTTGCATATTTGTTATATGCACACACCAATGCGTTTTGCTTGGGACGATTGCCAAAAATATAATCGCGATTTTTATTTTCCTAATTTTATCAAAAAACTAGTGCCATTTTTTATGAATTATATTCGCTTATGGGATCGAGTGAGTGCTGATCGGCCGGACAAAATAATTGCTAATTCTAATTTTGTGGCACGTCGGATAAGAAAATATTTCAGACGCGAATCTGTGGTGATAAATCCTCCGGTTAACGTAAATGACTTCAAAATTAGCCAAGAAAAAGATGACTATTTTTTGATTGCCGGGCGTCTTATGGCGTATAAGCGTTTTGATATCGCCATTAGTGCTTTTAATAAATTAGGATTACCGCTTAAGATTCTTGGTCGCGGACCAGAAATGAAAAGACTTCAAAAAATCGCTGGGCCAAATATCCAATTTCTTGGTCGGGTTAGTGACGAAGAATTGCGAAAATATTTTTCTCGCTGTCAGGCCTTTATCTTTCCTCAAGAGGAAGATTTTGGACTCACCGCTATTGAGGCAATGGCCTCAGGCACGCCTCTCATTGCGTATAGAGGTGGTGATATTCCAGAACACATGGAAGAGGGGAAAACGGGCGTTTTTTTTGCGCATCAAACAGTGGAGGATTTAGTTTCGGCAGTTAAGAAATTTAAAAATTCTGATTATGATTCGCGCTATATCCGGCAAAGAGTTTTGAAATTTGACAAAGAGATATTCAAGGCCAGAATAAAAGAATATATTGATAAGGAGTTGAAAGAATTTAACAGGGTAGAGGAAAAAAAATATGAAAATTTGTATTGATATACGGTGCCTGGCCGAAGGGAGAAGAACTGGCGTTGAAGAATATACTCGCTATCTTTTGGATAATCTTTTTTCTATTGATAAAAAAAACGAATATGTTCTTTTTTTGAATTCTTGGAAAAAAACGAAAGTCAATCTTTCTTGGCTAGAAAAATATCCTAACGTAAAGGTGAAAAAATTTAGTTTTCCTAACAAGCTTCTCAATTTGATGTTTTGGTATTGTGGCTGGCCAAAAATCGATCACTTAGTTGGTGGAGCTGACGCGGTTTTTTCTCCGAATATTATTTTCGGTAATGCGAGCGCAAAAACAAAATCAGTCATCACAATTCATGACTTGTCATTTTTTCGTCATAGTGAATATTTTTCTTGGAAAAGAAAATGGTGGCATATTTTCATTAATCCAAAAAAAATTTGTTGCTCGGCAAACAAAATAATTACCGTTTCAAATTCAACTAAAAATGATTTAATTAGTTTGTATAAAATCAAACCGGAAAAAATAACAGTTATTCCAAGCGCAGTGGCGGATAATTTTCGCGTGATTGATCGAAATGATGGAAAATTAATTAAGGTAAAAGAAAAATATAATTTGCCATATAAGTTCATTCTTTTCTTTGGTACAATTGAGCCACGAAAAAATATAGTCGGACTAATTCGCGCTTTTAATTTATTGCAAGCTGAGCAGGCAGAGACACCGGGTGTCTTGAATTTTCGACACCCGGTGTCTAAATGGGCACAATACAATCTGGTTATTGCCGGAGAAAAAGGCTGGATGAATGAAGAGATAAATGATGAAATTGCAAATTCACCCTTTCGGGAAAAAATTCAAATAATAAATTGTGTGCCGGATGAGGACAAGGTTTATCTATATAATTTAGCTTCACTTTTTGTTTATCCTTCATTTTTTGAAGGCTTTGGCTTTCCACCACTAGAGGCCATGAAATGCGGGGTGCCGGTAATTGTCTCTAATAATTCTTCACTGCCGGAAATAGTGGGAGATGCTGGAATCATAATTGATCCGGATAAGCCGGACGAAATTTTTTTGGCGATGAAAGAAATTTTAGAAAACTCTAAATTGCGAAATATTTTAATTGCAAAAGGCTTGGAAAAATCAAGAAAATTTGACTGGAAAAAAACCGCCAAAAAAACTTTGAAAGTTCTTTCAATTTAAGGTATAATTAGCTCATGAAGATTGGAATTGATGCTCGGTTTTTTGGGCCAATTGGCAAGGGATTAGGGCGTTATACACAAAAATTAATAGAAAATTTAGAAAAGGTGGATAATACTAACCAATATTTTGTTTTTCTTAAAAAGGATAATTTTGATGAATATCAGCCGAAGAATAAAAATTTCCAAAAAGTTTTGGCTGATTTTCGTTGGTATACCTTTTCCGAGCAGATGAAATTTCCTAAACTTATCAAAAAATATGAACTGGATTTGATGCATTTCCCACATTTTAATGTGCCCGTAATGTATAATAGAAAATTTATCGTCACTATTCATGATCTTATTCTTGTCCATTTTCCCACAACCAAGAGCTCCACGCTTGCCCCAATATTTTATTGGCTGAAATTTTTAGCCTATAAATTTGTGATAAATTCTGCGATTAATCGCGCGCAAAAGATAATTGCGGTTTCTCATTTTACAAAAAATGACATTTTGAAAACTTATCCAAAAATTAAACAGGAAAAAATAATTGTAACTTATGAATCGGCGGAAGATTTTTGCCTGCTCACTCCGCATAATAAGTATGCTGAAATTTTGGCGCGGTATGGTATAATTAAACCGTATATAGTTTATGTGGGGAATGCTTATCCGCATAAAAATTTAGAAAAATTAATTTTTTCTTTCAAAGAAATCAGGAAGGCGGAAAAAGACTTAAATTTAATTTTAGTAGGCAAAGAGGATTATTTCTATAGAAGATTGAAAGATTTTACCTTGAAGAATAATATCGAAGGAGTTATATTTACTGATTATGTTCCAGACCATGAACTGGACACAATTTTTCGAAATTCTTCAGCATTTATCTGGCCGACACTTTATGAAGGATTTGGACTTCCTCCGCTCGAAGCGATGTCAAAAGGTGTGCCGGTAATTTCCTCCAATCAAGAATGTATGAAAGAAATCCTTGCTGACAGCGCCTATTATTTTGATGGAAAAAATTCAGCCGATATGGCCGGCTCGGTGATTAAGGTTTTAAATGATATCGAGATTCGGGAAAAATTAGTAAAAAAAGGATACGAAAGAGTCGCTTATTATAGTTGGAAAAAAATGGCGCAAAAAACTTTAGAGTTATATCAAGATGGCACAAAATAAAAAACAAATACTAGCGCAAATGTTTGATGTTCGACCGACTGACAAGGAAGGTAATTTGGATTTGGAGAAAATAGAAAGACTGGAAAAAATTGTGCAAATTTTTGAGAAAGAGGAAAGTGAAGAGGTGCGCAGGTATTTAGAATCAAAAAAAATAATTCCAATGGAGGATTTGCGAAGGCCGACTGTTTTTGAAGATGAACGTAGAAGATTTCAGGAAATGCTTGATCAAGAAAAAGAAACGAAGAGAAAAAGAAAAAGAACGATTGCGATAAATTCGAATGATATTGAAAATATAAAAAATATCTCAGTAGAATTTAAACATGTTCAAAATGAGGAAATTAAACAAATTGAAGAAGAAAATTTTAAGTATGTACCGCAACAAGCTATACCCGAGCAACGTATTAAAAAAACAAACGATGATTTTAATGATTTGGAGATTCCAATTAGTGAAACATTAAAAAGAAATCTATTTTTTTTCACGAAATTTTCTTTGGCGGTAGCGACTATTTTTCTCCTTTTCGTAATTTCTAACACTGCTTTGAAAATTAAAAATGGCGGATTGGAAAAAAGTCAATTAGCGATGGCTCAGTTGGCCTTGGCGAAGGATGATATTAAGAATGGCAACTTTGAAAAATCCTATATCAAATTTAGCGATGCCAATGAAAAACTGACTCAGGTTTCGGATGATCTTGGCATTATAGGTGGAACACTGGCTGATTTTACTAAATATATTCCGTTTCTTTCTAAGGCCTCTTCGGGCGCTAATATAATCAAAGCCGGAAAAAATATCTCGCAGGCGGGGAAAATAATTTCGGAAGTTTTGAAAACCGCCGAGAATATTAAGGTAAAAAAAGATCAAGCTGGAAATATATCCTACTTGGAGATATTCAAAGATAATGAAGCTAAATTAAAACAAATTTCTGTTTTGCTATCCGAAGCAGAAGGTTATTTGGAAAAAGTAAATTTAGATGATATTCCAAAGGAAAACAGAGAGGATTTCTTAAAAGCCAAAAAGCAACTTCCTGTAATGAATAATATTTTGGCAAAATTTCTAGATGGCGAAAGAATATTTTCTGATATTCTGGGTGGAAATGGTCCGCGAAAATACTTGTTTCTTTTTCAGAACAATCAGGAGATGCGTGCGACGGGTGGCTTCATTGGAAGCTACGCCCTGCTAGATATTTTCAATGGACGAGTGAGAAATTTTTTCATTGATGGAATTTTCAATCCAGACGGACAACTTAGGGAAAAAATTGTTCCACCAACTCCAATTCAAAAAATTAGCGCGGCCTGGAGTTTGCATGACAGCAATTGGTTTCCTGATTTTCCGGTTTCTGCGGAAAAAGCTGCTTTTTTCTATGAAAAAACTGGCGGTTCGACAGTGGACGGTGTGATTACTATGACACCGACTGTTATGCAAAAAATGTTAGAAATAACCGGGCCGATTGAAATGCCGGAATATGGCGTCACAGTGAACAAAGATAATTTTATCGAAAAAATTCAATACGAAGTCGAGGTCGATTATGACAAAGAACTAAACCAGCCAAAGAAAATTCTTTCTGATTTGGCGCCAAAAATTTTGGATAAAATATTCAACTCGGATAATTTTTCTGATTTTTCCAAGACAGCTAATGTGCTTTTAGAAAGTTTAAATGAAAAACAAATTTTGATTTATTCTAAGAATTTTGAAATTGAAAAAGTCTTGTCGGAAAATGGTTGGTCAGGAGAAATTTTGGATACCCCTAAAGATTATCTAAGTGTGATAAATTCAAATATTAATGGATTTAAAACAGATGGTGTAATCTCGGAAAATATTGTTCACCAAGCAAATATTGAGCCAGATGGAACAATTATAGATACAGTAACGATCACAAGAAAGCACAATGGGGGAGACACTGCTTATGATTGGTGGAATAAGGTCAATGCAAATTATATGCGCGTCTACGTGCCGGAAGGCGCAAAACTGCTTAGCGCAGAAGGGCAAACTAGAGAATTCAATTCCCCGCCTTTGGATTATGGCTCTTTGAATTTCAAACGCGATCCTCAAGTGCAAATGGAAGAGGATAGCATTACGATTGATGAAAATAGCGGAACAAGAATTTATACTGACAGCGGAAAAACAGTTTTTGCTAATTGGGTGTATGTCAGTCCAAAAGAAACAGTAACGATTAAATACAGTTATGCTTTGCCGTTTAAAATTAATTTCGATCTAGCTAGTCCAACTAGCACCTATTCGCTTTTGGCGCAAAAACAATCCGGTAGCTTAGGGAGTGAATTTAATTCTATAATAGTTTATCCGGAAAATTATAAAATATCTTGGCAATATCCGCAGGAAAATATTTTAAAGGCGGATGATTTGCCAGTTGGACAAGAGGGGATTAAAATGGAAACAGTGCTAGAGACGGATAAATTTATTGGTGTTGCCTTTAGCAAAAATTAATATGATTAGAAAAATTATTAAGAATACTTTTCTAAATTCGCATGTCTCTTCGTCCGTTGTTAGTGCGGCTTTTTTGATTACTATTGCGGGACTTGCAAGCCGAATCTTAGGTCTTTTTCGTGATCGCTTACTGGCTTCGACTTTTGGTGCAGGCGATACGTTGGATATCTATTATGCGGCTTTTCGTATTCCTGACTTGATTTATAATTTGCTTATTTTAGGAGCACTTAGTGCCGCCTTCATTCCGGTTTTCACGGGATTGATTAGCAATAAAAAAGAAGACGAGGCGTGGGAGTTGGCTAGTGGAATAATGAATTTGGCAATAATATTTATAATAGTTCTTTCAATATTACTATGTATTTTTTCTCCCTATTTAATGCGTCTTATCACTCCGGGATTTTCACCGGAAAAAATGGAGCAGGCAGTATTTTTTACAAGAATTATGTTCCTTAGTCCATTATTTTTAGGGATCAGTGGAATTTTTGGTGGAATTTTGACTTCATATAAAAGATTTTTAATTTATTCTTTAGCGCCTATATTTTATAATACAGGAATAATCTTTGGAATACTTTTTTTTGTAAGATTTTGGGGTCCAATTGGTTTGGCTTGGGGCGTAGTGCTAGGCGCGTTTTTACATATGCTCACACAATACCCAGCTACACGCCAACTTGGTTTCAAGCATAGCTGGCTTTTTGTGAAATACTTTTCTAACAAAGAAATCCGCAAAATTTTTCGCTTGATGATTCCGCGTACGCTTGGTATTGCTATAAATCAAATTAATCTTTTTATAATTACAATCTTTGCTTCTTTTCTTGCTCCTGGGTCGTTGGCAATTTTTAGTTTTGCGCAAAATTTACAAGCTGTACCATTGGGAGTTATTGGAGTGTCTTTTGCAATTGCGGTTTTCCCAACTCTTTCGGCGCTATCCGCCAAGAATGACAAAGAAAATTTTGTGAAAAATTTTTCTGAAACTTTCCGGCAAATTCTTTTTTTTATAATTCCTCTAAGTGTTTTTATCCTGCTTCTTCGCGCACAAATTGTGCGAGTTGTTTTGGGCGCGGGAAAATTTGATTGGGAAGATACCGTACTTACTTTTCAATGTCTGGGAATTTTTTCTTTGAGTTTATTTGCACAATGTCTTGTTCCACTTTTGGCCCGGGCTTTTTATGCGATGCATAATACTAAAACGCCTTTTTATATAGCAATTGCCACGGAAATTGTAAATATTCTAATGGTAATAATGTTGATTGAAAAATATGAAATTTTGAGCTTGGCAATGGCTTTTTCGCTCTCTGCTATTGTACAAATGTTTTTGCTTTTGTTTTTCTTGCGAGCTAAATATGATAATTTAGATGACAAAAAAATCATCACTTCAATTGGAAAAATAACGCTGGCTACTTTTTTCAGCGGAGCAGTAATCCAAGGATCAAAATATTTAG
Source organism: Candidatus Moranbacteria bacterium UBA4824 (assembly GCA_002400405.1). GTDB lineage: Bacteria > Patescibacteriota > Minisyncoccia > Moranbacterales > UBA2206 > UBA2206. The sequence goes on along the minus strand of DHFM01000024.1, from coordinate 7,041 downwards.
TTGCTATGGTGATTAGCCTGGATACGTTCCTGGGAGTTTTTTCGCAACTTTTTATTGCATCAATACTGGGTGCTTTAGTTTTTCTTTTAGTTTGCCATTTCGTAAAACTAGAAGAATTTATCAATTTGAGAAAATCACTCTTGAAGAGGATTTTTCGAAAAGAAAATATTATTTTAGAAGATACAAAGGAAGTGAGTGGAATATAAATTATTTTTTTATATATCTAACTCCAAAATAGAAAAAAGCAATCAATGCGAGAAGCAAGACAGAAGCAATGACTATCAGTGGAATAAGCATTAGAATTGACCCACCTGACTTAATTCCAAAGATAACAAATAGGACAGTATAGGCAATTACCACAGCGATTGAAATTACTGCCAAAGAAATTATCGCTATGCCTGTAACTTTGGTTTTTTTCATAATATTTTTTACTCTAGTTAGTTTTATTAACTATCTTTATATCATTTAATCCAATAAATAGCAATCCTAGAATTACTATCTTTACAATATAGTGACCTTGAATATCGATAAAATCTCGTGTTAGGGGAGTTATCCTTCCGAAGATTAAATGAAAAACAATGCCAATTGGCAAAGTTAAATATAGCCAATTTTGACGCGGAATATCAATTCTAATTTTCAAAAATAATTTCGAAAGTAGGGGAGAGAGCAGATAAATTCCCAAAAAAGACACCGCAAAATCAAAAATAGCGTAATCACCTAAGCGAAATTGTCGCAAAAATGCAATTGGGATCATAATATTTAGTACCTAGTTGTTTATAATTTAAGTATACTCCATATGTCCCAAATATCAAAGCGCGCGACATTTCGACACAACGTTTCGGCATATCTGAAGTTTTTGTTTTTCTTCTTTAATTATAATCTAAAAGCAAAAGAAAAACAAAAATTTGGGTGAGAGAATTTTTTATTCCTTGGTAATATATAAATGAGAAAAATTATTGAACCAGATATGCCGTGTTATGTGATGTGCATGTTTTACTTTAATCCCGATAGCAATCGGGATTGCACTAAAAAAGAATTTTAATTTTGTTTTTTTGTTTTGGATTTTGGGCAGAGGGGTTGGGGGGTGAATGCCCAAAATCCAAAACTCCTTTTAAATTTATATTTGACATTTTATTTACTGACAATAAATTCTATAATTGCGTAAGTTGCCCAAAAAAACAAAAGCATTAAGCCTTCTTTTTTTGTTATTATTCGACCCGATCGCATAAATTTTAAAAGTATCAAAGAAGAGATAACCATAAAGGTGCCCGTTACATAAATTATTTTTATGGGAAAATAAAATGGGTTGATAAAGGCAAGAATGCCAACAACAATAGTTGCGTCCGCTAAAACCGATCCAAGAATATCGCCAACTGCCAACTCATCTTCCTTTTTCTTTATCGCCTTAAGTGAATAGAATAACTCCGGCATAACCGTTCCTAAACTAACGATGAGCATGCCAATGATAATTGGGGAAATTTTTAATGCTTGTGCCAATGCAGTTGCTGAAGTTACCGCGAAATGCGCGCCAATAAGTAAAAAGACTAATGAAAAAAGCAAAAAAAGGACATTTTTATATTTATTTTCTTCGCGTTTAAAAACTTTTGATGATTCTACCCCATTTCTAAAAACTAAGTAATAGAAGAGTACTCCAATAATTATCAATACAGTACCATCGATACGAGAAAAATGTCCGTTTAATCCAAGGAGAATGGGTAGAAAAATAAAAAAAGGATAGAGGCGGACATTTTGCAATATTTTACTTTCAATTTTTATGCCTCGCCCAGAATAGATAATCAATATTGCGAATACAAGGGTTAGGTCGGCTACATTTGAGCCGAATAGTGTTCCAAGTCCGAATTCCGGGATGCCCTCTATCGCGGAATTTATAGCGATTATTGTTTCAGGTAAGATGGAAATAAAGGCAACAACAACGAAACCGATTACATATCTAGAAATATGAAAATCCTCCGCAAGCTTTGCAGAGTATTTAGTGGCGAGTGTCGCGCCACTAGCGACAAAAATTAAGGAAAAAATTAACAATAATAAACTTTCTATCATAGATATGATTATAATTTTTCAATTTCTTTTAAGTCTTTATCTGGTAAGTACAGAATAATTAGACCGACAGTAATTCCAATCAGCGCTGTCCAAATATGGCTGCCGTTAAAAAGCAATTTATCACATTCATCTAATACATACCATACGCCACGCCAAACCAATACAAGGCCTATAACGATAGAAATATTTTTTGCCAGATATCGCAATGTGATTTGTGGTTTTTGCATAGTTTTTGATTTATGATTAATTATCTTAAAAGCAATTATAATCTTTTCCCCCTTATAATAAATCGTTTTCGTAGCGGAGCGGAGAAAACTCCTTATACCTCTTTCTAATAAATAAAAAAACAAAATTCAAGTTCTTTTTTAGAGCTGGGCGATAGTCCAAAAGTAAAACATGCATTTCACATAACGTTAGGCATATCCGAAGTTTTTCTGTAGCGTAGCGGAGGAAAAATTTGGGAGAGAAAAATTTGCTTTCCTTAATTTATTATAAAGTGCAAAATTTTTGAACCGGATATGCCTTGTTAAACGATGTAAATTTTTCATTTCCTAAAATTACACTGTGCTTTGTTAATTGTTAAAATAAAATTTTGCTTTTTCTGTTTTTGATTTTGGCCAGAGGGGTAAGGGGTGAATGGCCAAAATCAAAAACTCCTTGTTGACTTCTTATGAATAGTATATGCGATTTTTAAGTAAAAAGAAAGCTCCAAGCGATCGTAATCGCTGGAGCTTGTTTAAATTGATAGTTTTGGTTTTTGGTTTAGTATTCTCGCTTGATAAACTTCAACGCCAGCCGTTTTTTGGCTTCAATGTCGCCAGCAGTATATTCCACATTGTGATGTAGAATATCCCAACCGAGAATTCCGATATTTCTAAAAGCAAAAACCAGCTTCACCTCGGCTTCATCAAACTCGGATAGATATTGCTTTATCCATTTCGGGACAGAAGCGAACATCCGCTCTTCATCTTCCGCCTTGAGAAACATAAAATCCAAAGCTCGCAAAAAATCGTGATAGCCTCTGCCAGCTCTAGGAACGGCATTGAGGTCAAGAAGATAAACATCCTCGCCAGCTATGACTATGTGGTCGCCGATAATATTGCCGTGAACCCAGCCAAAGAAGTTTTCGCTATTTTTGACAATCACTTTTTCAAACTCGGTCTTGAGTTGCTGAACCAATGAAAAGTCTATCAGTCCAGCATCTACAATCGGTTTACTCCACAGATTGAGTCGGGAGAAAAGCCATTCCTGTCCGTCAACCAGTAAGCTACCCAGTGATTGCGTTTTTAGAATTTCGGCAATGACCAGCTGGTAGCTGTCGGCGACTTTCTTGCTAACCTCCATACACCAATCAGGTTTCTTGTCATAGAACTCATTGAGAAATTGTCCTTTCACTTCTTCTAATAAAATCCAGCCCTCACCTTGCTTTATGATAGTAGGAACTTTGAAATAAAGTTGGACTTCCATCCGTTTGGTGGTCCTGAAAAGCTGAATTTGGAATGGGTCGATTTTGCCAGTCTTGAGAATCAGATTGTTGCCTTTGGCGTCTTTCACTCTGGCAACAGTCTTTTTCTGGCGAAAAAACTCAGTTTCCACCAGCTGAAGATTGTTTTCCTTGATTACGACTTCCATATCCACCATTGGTTCTTTTTCCTCCTCCTGTTGTTGCGTTGCTTTGTTGACCATAATTTTGTTGAGCAGATTGTATAAAAATCTACTGTGAAAGGTTGCTCGCAAAATAGCAGTTCTTAAGCTCATTTTTAAACCTCCTATAAAGGGTTGTTAGTTTTTTCAAAAAATACTAGTCACTAAATTGTCAAAAAGCTGACTCTATTTTTTAGCACACTCTAAAGCCAGAGTCAAGCATTTTGTCTTAAAATTATTAAATAAATTCGTCTTTTTTGCGATTCCAGGAGCAAAAAAGACACCTTATACCCCTCTATAAATAAATTAGAAAAAGCAAAATTTTATTCCGTGGGTTACACACCAGCCTTATTTAATGCACAAAATGGAAAATTTATTTCGTTTAACGTATCCGAATATGAGAAGTTTTTGTCCGCTTCCTTATTATATATCAATAGAGAAAAAGGACAAAAATTTGGGTAAAAAATGAAATTCAAGTCCATAACTTATAATAGTGAATTTCATTTTTTCCTCATATTCGGTGTTATCGGATGTATTTTTCAGAATTCAATTTCGCTTCCTTTTTAATAAATAAATTTTTTATATTTTTTCTAAAATAGAAAAGCGCGCCTACTATTAGCACCGTCACTTGAATAATCGCCACTGGAGACATGCCCTTTACAATTTCATCGCCCATAAAGCTCAAGGCAGCACCGGGAATTTTGCCCAGCAAGATGGCAAAGACTATACTTTTTAAGGGCATGGCGGAAACACCAATCAAGTAGCTGATTTCGTCGTCTGGGAAAACAGGCAGGGCGTAAATTAGGAATAATCCAAAGAGACTTAGTTTCTGGATAATATGGTCGTATTTTTCAATGAATTTTTGGCTAACCATTTTATTCACAATCGGCCTTCCAAATTTTCTTGTCATCAAAATTATCAAAATAGTACCAATCGAAGTGCCAACCCAGTTATAGAAGAAACCTAAGCCTGGCCCGAAAATAAATCCACCTGCTAATAAAATTGGATAATGCGCAACAGGCGCAATAATATTTTGGCCGATTTGAATAAGTATGAATGCTAATGGTGCAAAAATTCCATATCCAGAAACTAAGTCCCTGACTGCGACCTTATCTATCAAAAAAGTAGAAACATAATACCAAACCACAAGAACCAAGGCAATGTATAAAACAATTAGGAGTGTGCCAACCACCTTATTATTTTTTTGTTCCATAGTTTCTGTCGGTTAAAAAAATATAAAAAATTTATAAAAAAGAAATTGGATTCTGAAAAATATTTCCGATAACTCGTTTATATGCGAACTTAATGTTTGATATTATGCTAAAAGTTGCGGGTTATGCGAAGTTTTAGTATAATTTAAGTATCGCTGATTTATGAAATAAATATAGCATAATTTTTATGAATCTTCAAGAGCTATTGCAAAAAATCAAAAATGAACTAAGATTGCGAAATTATAGTCCGCGGACAATTGAAAGTTATTTAGGATGTCTTTCAGATTATTTCAAATACATAAAAATTATCAAAAAAGAACCGGAAATTAATTTAATCAAAAAATATTTATTAGAAAAGCAGGAGAGGGGACAATCATCACAAACCATAAATGTCCATTTACAAGCGATCAAATATTTCTATCGGGAGGTGATGAAAAACAAAACTGAAATTGATATACGATTTGCTAAAACTGCTAGTAAATTGCCGATTGTTTTGTCTCGAGATGAAATTAGAAAAATATTAGCTGTAATTTCTAATGAAAAGCATAAATTAATGATAGCCTTGGCATATTCTGGAGGCTTGCGTGTTAGCGAGATTATTAATCTGAAAATTAAAGATATAAATTTGGCGGAACTCGTAATTCATATCAAAGGAGCGAAAGGCAACAAAGATCGTATTACGCTTTTTCCGGAAAAGTTAGTGTTGGAAGCTGAAAAAATAATGGCTAATAAAAATCCTAATGATTATTTTTTTGCTAGTGAACGCGGGGCTTGTCTGCCGATGAGGCAGGGAAAATTAACTGAAAGAACGGCGCAAAAAGTTTTTGAAAATGCACTTCAAAAGGCTGGTGTGCAAAAAGATGCCACCTTTCATTCTTTGCGACACAGTTTTGCCACGCACCTCTTGGAAAATGGTACGGATGTGCGCTATGTACAAGAGCTCTTGGGACATGCTAACATTAGAACAACACAAATTTATACTAAAGTGACCAATCCAGCTTTAAGAAAAATTAAAAGTCCATTGGATTAGTTTTGTATTATTGCACATTTTGATTGGATGTGGTAATGTGTATATATGACTAAAATAAAAATTCCAAAAAAAGAACTGATTAAATTTCACTATAGACAAAAAAAATCAGCCTACGAAATTGGAAGAATTTATGATTGTAGTTTTGCTACGGTGGCGAACAGAATGAAAGAATATAAACTGAAACCACTGTCTCGTTCAATAATACAAAGCATATATAAAAAGAAAAGATTTTCTGGAAGTAATGACGAGAAAGCGTATATGATAGGATTTAGGCTAGGAGATTTAAATGTATATCAAACGGTTAGTCATTCAGATGTAATTGTAGTCAGATGTCACACAACTCGAAAAGAGCAAACAAACTTAATAAAGAAATTATTTAAAAAATATGGACAAGTTACAATTGGAGGTAAAAAAAGTTTGTATATCAATTGTTTCTTAGATACGAGCTTTGATTTTTTATTAAAAAAAGAAGATAATGTTGAAAGTTGGATAACTAAAAATTCTAAAAATTCAAATAATTTTGCAGCTGGATATATCGATGCGGAAGGGAATATTGGTGTTTATGATGGAAGAGCAAGATTTAAGGTTGATTCCTATGATAAGAATATAATTTTTTGGCTGTATGATTGGCTTTCGAAAAATGATATTTCTTGCCCTAAACCTACACAAATAGGGGAAAAAGGCCAGATTTATGATAAAATTTTAAATTATAAATTTAATAAGGATTTATGGAGAGTAAGAGTCAGCAAACAAGAATCCTTAGAGAAATTATTTTTTATAATTAAACCATTATTAAGGCATAGTAAAAGACTGGAGCATTTAAATAAGTGTTTAAAAAATCTAGATGATAGAAGAAGGAAAAAATAACATTAGAAACTTCGCTATATTGGCTCACATCGATCACGGCAAATCGACTTTGTCTGATCGGATGTTGGAAATGACGGGGACGATTGAGAAGCGCAAAATGAAAGAACAACTCTTGGATCAGATGGATTTGGAACGAGAACGGGGGATTACGATCAAGATGCAACCTGTTCGCATGAATTATAAAGAATATATTTTCAACTTGATTGATACCCCAGGGCATGTGGATTT
>DHFM01000031.1 GCA_002400405.1 Candidatus Moranbacteria bacterium UBA4824 | reverse complement strand
TTGTCCGCCAGAGGCGGATCCGCCTTGGGCGGAAAAATTGAAAATTTGAGCAACTTCCGTTTTTCTCATAACCACACATTTAGGGAAATCTTCCTTAGTAAGGAGTACGTATGAGAATGATTTGTCATCTTTCCCATCAACATTATACTTCGGCTGAAATTTCTTGATTAATTCTTGCTCCAAAATATACGCCTCCAAAACTGTATCGGTCTTTCTAATTTTAATATCCTTGACTTCCGCAATCATCATCTCGATTGGCCGATTGCCAAAAGACACCGGGTGTCGCAAGCTTGCGACACCCGGTGTCGAAAAGCCCGCAAAATACGACCCTACTCGATCTTTCAAACTCGTCGCTTTACCAATATAAACAACTTTTTTATTTTTATTATAAAAAATATATACCCCTGCCGAACCAGGCAATGATTTAATTTTTTTGAAGATATATGCTTTAATCACATGCCCCTTTAAATTTTACTTCAACCTAAATTTTTTACCGCCTCTTTAAATTTGTCTCCACGATCAAATTCATTGAAGAATAATCCAAAACTAGCGGAACCGGGAGAAAGAAGAACTATGTCTCCAATATTCGCTAATCTTCTTGCTAATTCCACCGCCTCTTTCATTGACTCAACTATTTTGAAATTTTGGTCGTCAGAAAAATTATCCATTTTTTTCATTTCAGCGATTATTTTTTCTGTTGCTTGCCCTTTCAAGAAAATTACATCCTTTACTTTTTTGCAAATTTCTTTGGCAAAATTTGACATATCTAAATTCTTATCCGATCCTCCGCCAATCAAAATTATCGGCTCAGAGAAAGAATTCAAAGCGGAAACTCCCGCTTCCGGCGTAGTTGCTGCTGTGTCATTTATATACTTAACACCATCTATTTCTCTTACAAATTCCAAGCGATGCGCTACGCCGGAAAATTCCATAATCGCTTTTTTAATTATTTCCCTTTCTATCCCCATCGAAACAGTTGTGGCTATGGCCGCCATAACATTTGACGTATTATGTTTTCCAATTAATTTTATATCTTCCAAGTCAATAATCTTTTTCTCATCAATTCCGTTGTTAAAATATATACTTTCATTTTCAATATACACCAATTCCCCTTCCGAAACTTTATTTTTTGAAAATTTAGCTAAGTGACCCCTTATCTCTTCTGCAAAATTTTCCATATCATTGCTGTCACCGCTTATCACACAAATGTCTTCTTTATTTTGAAATAAAAATATATTCTTTTTATCTGCAATATATTCTTCTATTGATTTATAATAGTTCAAATGATCCGGATAAATATTGGTAAAAACTGCAATTTGCGGACTAATTTTGTTTCTTCCTAAGGCTGAAAGGCGCCAACTGGAAAGTTCGAAAACTACAATAGAATTTTCTTTGAGTTCTTTTAGTTTATCCAAAACAGAAGTCTGTCCAATTCCAACTTTCACTGGATTTTTTCCAGCTAACTTTAAAATTTCGAAAATTAAACTAGCTGTGGTAGTTTTTCCTTTTGTGCCAGTCACTCCCACAATTTTATTTTTGCAAAGCTTAAAGAATAAACTGGAATCTATTTCTACTGGAATTTTTTTTTCCAAAGCTAATTTAATTTGCTTATTATCCCATGGCACAGAAGGACCCTTAACAATCATATCAACGCTACTGAAATCTTCTGGTCGATGTTGCTGAAAAACATAAGTGATGTTTTTTAAGTCCTTAAGCTTTTCTAAAGACGGCGCTAGTTCTTCTTTGGATTTTAGGTCAGTCACTATAATATGCGCTCCTGCGGAAGACAAAAAACGAACGGTTCCTACACCGCCCCCATGAAGACCTAGACCCATTACGGTTATTTTTTTATTTTTAAAATCAGTAATTTGCATAGAATATTACTTCTTTATAACCCGCCCATTTCTCACTCCTTCATATTTTCCCTCCTGAATAACCATCTTACCATTTACTAAAGAATAATCAACTCCTCGTGAATATTGGTAGGGTCGGTCTTTGTCGGAAGGGCTGGAAATTTTGTTTCGGTCTAACACTAAAACATCAGCAAAAAATCCTTTCTGCAATTTCCCTCTTTTGACAATTCCGAATTTTTCTGCAGGATATGATGTCATTTTCCTAACTGCTTCTTCCAAGGTGATTATTTTTTCTTGCAAAACATATTCTTCCAAAACTTTCATGAAAGATCCAAAAGATCTTGGATGAATCAACTCTCCGGTTTTCGCATGATCCAAATTATATCCCGCTCCATTAGACGCAATCATTGAAAGCGGATGAATGATTGCTCGCCTAACATTATCTTCACTTAGAATTTCCATTGAGGTTATCACACGTCCTTCTGAGGCAATTAAAATATCGATAATCGCTTCTTCCACTGTTTTATTTTGCGAAATTGCAATATCTGTTATTTTTCGACGCGTCAATGTTTTGTCCAGCGGGCTGGCTGCGATTTCAATTTTTTTATATTCAAAACCGGATTTTTTCATTTCTGTTATGACTTTTTCTCGAATAGCTGAATCTTTGAGTCGATGAATCATAATCTTTCTACCGCCTTCCGCTACCCAAGACGGAAGCATAGCGTAGAGCACCGAACCGGTATTAGTGTATGGATAAACATCAAAAGAAATATCAATTCCTGATTCTTTAGCCCGAGTTATGTGCGCCAGTGCCTCTTCCATTTTTCCCCAATTTTTTTTGCCCATCACTTTGAGATGAGCAATGTGAAGTTTCATCTTGACTTCTCGACCAATTTTTATCGCTTCTTCAATTGATTCGACAACACCTTCAGCCTCATCGCGAATGTGCGTCACATAAACTCCACTATATTTTTTAACAATATTAGCTAAATCCTTCAATTCTTCTCCGGAAGCCAGCCGAGCGTGAGTATAAACTAATCCCGTCGAAAGTCCCAGCGCTCCAGATGTCATTGAGTCACGAAACATTTTTTCGATAAATTTCAATTCTTTGGAATTCGGAGCCCGCAATTCGTCTTTCAAAATTCCTCGACGCAAATTTTCATGCCCCACAAGAGTTGCAAAATTAACTGAAAGTTTTCTCAGCTCCATTACTTTTAAAAATTCTCCAAGGGTGAGCCAACTAAAACTAATGTTTTTCAGATCTATCCATTTTTGAATTGACTCCATTGCGAGAGGCGTAGCCAAGGGCGCCAAAGATGATCCGCACGCTCCCCCGACAATTGTCGTGATACCTTGATAGGCTAAACTTTCCAAATCAGGATTCTTGAAAATTCGCCAAAAAGTATCGCTGTGGTTGTTAATATCCACAAACCCCGGACAAACAATTTTTCCACTCGCATTAATTTCAATTTCCCCTTTTTCATTATGCAACTCCCCAATCTTCACAATCCTATCTTCTTTAATTCCAATGTCTCCCAAAAATTGTGGTTCACCAGTGCCATCGACTACATGTCCATTTTTAATAAGAATGTCGTACACTATTTTTCAATTTTCAATTTTCAATT
>DHFM01000016.1 GCA_002400405.1 Candidatus Moranbacteria bacterium UBA4824 | reverse complement strand
CTGAAATTCTTTCATAATGATTAATGATGACTTTTTTAAAATTTTCATTAATATTATTCACATTCGTTATTCTTTCAAAATCAGAACCGTCATAATATTTTAATAAAACTTTTTCTATAAAAATTGGATCGTATTTTTCAGTATATTTTATTATTAAATCCCAATCTATTAATCTTTTTAGATAAATATCAAACCCCCCATTTATCTGGTAAATTTTTTTTGAATGGACAAATACCCCCAAATCAATATAGTTTTGAATTAATAAATTATCTAAATTAAATTCGTGTCCAATTATACACCCTGATTTTTGATGCTTAATTTGAGCATAAAAAACTTCGTGATCGATATTTCTTTCTATCTCCTTAGCAAATGTTTCTAGAAAATCAACAACCATCTCATTGTCTGTATCTAGATATCCGATCCATTCATTATTGACTACTTTCAGTCCTTCATTTCTTGCAAATGCAGCTCCCTTATTTTCGTGTAGCTTAATATATTTTATTTTTTTTTCTAAAATTTTTTCTTTATAATTATTGTCTACATACTCCCCTGTTCCATCTTCTGACCCATCATCAATAATAATAAGTTCAAAATTTTGATAAGTTTGATTCAATAAAGAATCGATTGCATTTTTGATGCAATTTTTTCTATTATATGTCGGCATTATAATGGAAAATGAGGTATTCATACGTATTGTTCTTATTATAATTTCTTTTTTAAAATAAAATAACCACCAGGGTCAACCCTCAACTGTTGCCCGCAATGAAATCTACAATAATTACTGAAAATTTCCGGAAATATATTTTTTTCTATTTGATTAACAATAAATCCGCTATTTTCAAATCTTTTCTGAGCATCATTTCCATATAACCTAACATGATCTTTTTGCCCATAAGCATCTGCCCTTTCTTTTTCGCTTTTTATTTTCTCATCTTCATAGGTGAAATCGCTCTGCGGATTGTATGGAATATTCATAAAAAAAATACCATTATCCTTTAGGCATCTCCTAATCTCCAAGAGTATCCTTGAATCATCTTCAATATGCTCAAGAACTTGGTTTGCTAAAATAAAATCAAAAGATTTATCATTATATGACATTTTTGTAAAATCTTGCTTGTCGCACTTTGCAAAATCAAAACCCCCTGGATTAATATCGGCTGTAGTGTATTCTAGGTTCTTTTTTTTTGTTAAAAGATCATATAAGCATTTTTCCGGTGACATATGCAGTAATTTTATTTTTGAATCAGTTTCTAAAAAAAATATCTTATAAATGTAGTACAGAAATCTATGCCTCTCTAAGGAACCGCATCCCGAACATGAAACATTTTTTCTAATAGGATTACCAAAATCCAAAAACACTCTCTTTCTGCCACAAAAAGGACAGAAAAAATCCTTGTTCTTACTAATAACTCTGTTAAAAAATTTACTTATCATTTAATTTAAAATTTAATTTCCGCTCCACCTCTCTCTGTATCAATTTTGAAAACATTTTTTATCTCTGGATTTTCATTTTTCCACATTTCAACAATTTCAATCTCATCTGATCTTCTAGCATCATGCAATATAACTAAACTTCCTTCTTTTAGATATTTTTTCATTACACTCAATGCGGGATAGCGAGAATTTTTGCAAAAACCACCCACTGGCCCATCTATAAATAATAGATCTATTTTTTCAAAATTAAACTCAAAATCATTTGGATCATACCACTTATATACATTTCCATTTAATTCCAAATCTTTAATTGGAGAAAAAATCAATTTTATCTTTTTTTCATCAAAAGCATCCTCTGAAATTAGAAGGTTTTTTGTGTTATTTATAAATTCCTCATCTGAATCAAAAGAAGTAAGAGTATAATCATAACCCAATTTTTCAAGAGTTTTTATGATTATCAGTGATGATGTTCCACTGCCTAGCTCCACTATATTAACCGGTCTATGCGTAATAATTTTATAAACCAAATATTTTGCAAATTCTTCTTCAATAGGCCAATTATTCCAATAAATTGGAAATTTTAATCCTAATTGCTTCTCAATAGACATATTTTTATACAAATTAAATTATTATTCCATAATCCACTTGTGTGGCACATCTAAAAATCCTCGGTATTTCTTTTTTTGTCCTACTGAAAACATTTTTAATGTTTTGCATGCGGGCTTATAATCATAATGCTCCTGTTCAATATTACTCCAACATGCAACATTCATATAATATTCTCCAGTTAACACAGGCATTTTATCAAAATGCAATATGATGAAATTTTTATCCATATCAATCTTATAATCATCCATTTGAGTATTATACCCAATGACATTTCCCCCAGAAATCGAATGTATGCCTATGCCAAAATTTATGAGCCTCACCTTTTTATAAACTTTAAAATCTATACGGATATCAATAGCGCTTCCCGTTTCAAAAGCATTCTTAGCTTCTCCATTTTTATCCAAAAATTCAACTGCTGTTATTTCCGCCACTTTATTTTTCCTTTCTTCTTCTTGTTTTTTCTTCTCCTCTTCAATTCTCTTTTTTTCATTTTCTAATTCCTTTCCTTTCATCTTCTCCATCTCTTTTTTTGCCCATAATGCTTTTTCCTTTTCATTTTTTCGTATCCTTTTTTCTTCATCGCTCATATTATCGTAAATATAAGCATTTGTTACTTCATTAGCTTTGCCGATTTTTTTGATTTTTCCATTGCGAAGAAGCATTGCTCGATCACAATATCTTTCCACTACCGAAATATCATGCGTCACGATGATAACAGTCCGTCCTAAATTTCTATAGCGATTAAATTCTGTGATGCATTTTGATTGAAAATTCGAATCCCCGACAGCCAACACCTCATCCATCAGAAGAATATCGCGGTTGGCGTGAATGGAAACTGAAAAAGCCAAACGCACTTGCATACCAGAAGAATAATTTTTGAGTTTTTGATCGATAAATCTTTCCAGTTCGGAAAAAGCGACTATGGAATCAAATTTTTTGTCAATTTGTTTTTTAGTCATTCCGAGTACGGTAGCATTGAGATAGATATTGTCGCGCCCCGAGAGCTCGGGATTAAAACCAATCCCAAGTTCCAAAAATGGCGAAATCATTCCACTTATTTTAATTCTCCCCTTATCTGTTTGATATATTCCGGCCAAAATTTTGAGCAAAGTTGATTTGCCACTTCCATTTCTTCCGATAATGCCAAAAAATTCACCTTTTTTCACTTCAAAAGAAACGTCGTCCAATGCTTTGAATTCTTCAAAGGCTTTTTCTTTGAAAGTATTTTGAATCGCCCCTAAGACTGAATTGGTTTTTTCGTGTGGAATACGAAAAGTTTTAGAAATATTTTCAACTTTTATCGCAATTTTTTTGTCCATAATTTTTTTTACATAAGAATGCTAAAAATAAGCATTTTTTGCATGTTTTAATTCTATACTATTTTCAAATATATTTCAAGGAAAAAGTTTTGGCAAAAGGACTAAAATATGCTAAAGTTTATCTATAAATATGAAAAAAACATACATAAAAACTATTCTTTTTTTGATAGGAATTTTTGCTTCTCTTTTTTTGGGTAAAAGCTCACAAGCTGCTAGCAGTTATCAACTTGAAGGTACGGCATTCTATGCTAAAACAAGTCCTTCAGCGTATGCGATAGAAGGCATTGCATTTTATGCTTATGATCCACAAGCAACACAGCCAAACGGAACTATTCCTGTATATAGATATTATAATTCCACTAATGGCGATCATTTCTACACAATTGATAATGTTTCTACATACACTGGGTACGCAACTGAGGGCGTTGCATTTTACGCTTATGATCCACAAGTAGCCCAACCTAATGGCACAGCCTCCATGTACCGATTCTATAATTCCTCTACTGGTGATCATTTTTATACCACTTCAGAAAATGAAAAAGATTCCCTAATCGACAATCCACAATGGGATTATGCATACGAGGGTATTGCCTTTTTCGTCAATTCAGCACAAGCAAATGAAGCAATTCCCGTCTATCGTTTTTACAATTCAACTACTGGCGATCACTTTTATACCGTTTCGGAAAATGAAAAAAATTCCATAACTCTCTCGCCTGTTTACAGGTTTTATAATCCAAAAACTGGTGATCATTTTTACACTGCATCAGAAAATGAAAAAAGTGTCGTAGCTAACACTTCCAAAAGTGGATACCTTATTGAAGGAATTGCCTTTTATGCTTTCACTACACAATCCAGTGGAGCATCTCCTGTTTATAGATTGTACAACTCAGAAACGGGAGATCATTTTTATACCACATCGGCAGATGAAAAAAATTTGCTAACCAATAATTCCAGCAGTGTCTACACCTACGAAGGTATTGCCTTTTATGCTTTTACCACACAAACTAGCGAAACTTCTACTGTCTACAGATTATATAATGCAATCAATGGAGACCATTTCTACACCACGTCAGAAAATGAAAAAAATAATCTACTACTCTCTGAATTAGGACCGGAAATTCCCGTTGGACTTTGGAACTATGGATCCAGATCGGCCCTGCAGGATGATCCATTCAAAATCAGCGCCAATAAGACCTATAATATAAAAGATAGAGATGGAAATATAGTTGCTCAAATATCTGGAGGCACACAAACCAGAGTGACTTATGACAGCGATTCATATCTTAAGGTTTATGGTTCAGTTTCTGAAACAAGATCCAAAAAAGTTTTCTCCTTTGACGCGGCTGACGGTGACAATTCAACTTTGATTTTTGATGTCAATCGACCAAGCTCCACCTATGACCAATATCGCGGAAAAATACAAATCCAATATACCGACAGTGCCAACCTTTGGGTCATAAATACCCTGCCATTGGAACACTACGCTTGGGGCGCAGGAGAATTTACCGGAACCGGACCAGCGGAGCATAGCAAGGTAATGTCAACCATTTTTAGAACCTATGGCTACCAATACATAGCCTGGACTTCAACCATCTATGTTCCTTATGGATTTAGAATTAAAAGCGATTCTGGTAATCAAATTTATCGCGGTTATGATTGGGAAA
>DHFM01000035.1 GCA_002400405.1 Candidatus Moranbacteria bacterium UBA4824 | reverse complement strand
TATCGATCATCTTCCACTAATTTTTGTGAAATAATAATCGCGTCTTCATAGTTTGAACCTTCCCAAGGAATAAAGGCTACTACCACATTTTGTCCAAGAGACAATTCTCCTTGATCAGTAGAAGCGCCATCGGCTAAAAGTTGTCCTTTTTTCACCATTTGTCCTTTTTCTACTCGAGGAACCTGATTCATAGAAGTAAAGGCATTTGATTTAGCAAAAGTTTGCAATCGATATTCTCTTTTTAGATAGGGTTTCTTTGCGGCTAGCGGAGCTTCTTCTTTGACGATAATATGATCTCCATCCACTTCGATAATTTCCCCATCAGCCCTAGCAATCACCACTTGTCCGGAGTCGGCCGCAGCCTTGTCTTCGATTCCAGTTCCAACTAGCGGAGCTTGTGGTTTTACACAAGAAACAGCTTGACGTTGCATGTTTGATCCCATCAAGGCTCGGTTGGCATCATCATGTTCCAAAAATGGAATAAGCGCGGTTGCCACTGAAATACATTGCTTAGCACTCACATCGATATAGTCTAATTTTGATGCTTCAATTTCTGTGGCCTGACCTTTCACTCTCGCACCAACTACTTCGTCTAAAATGTTTCCACTATCAGAAATGTTGATTCCAGCGTGGGCAATATTCTTTCGGTCTTCTACAGTAGCATTAACATATTCAATTTCTCGACTAATCCATGGTTTGATTTTGATAGTTTTCTTTTCTTTGTTTTTAGCAATTTTATTGGCAATTTCTTCAGAAATTTCTGTACCTATTTCAAATTCACCTATTTTTTCATTTAGAATTTTTCCCACCAGCTTTTCCGCTTGATTTTCCATTTCATGATAAATTTTGAGGTATGGTGTTTCTAAAAATCCATAGGAATTTATTTTTGTATAAGTGGCTAAATGTCCCACTAACCCAATATTTGGCCCTTCTGGAGTTTCTACTGGACAAATTCGGCCATAATGAGAAGGATGCACATCTCGCACTTCAAAGCCCGCTCGTTCTCGAGTCAACCCTCCTGGGCCCATCGCACTGATTCGTCTCTTATGTTCCAACTCAGCCAAAGGATTAACCTGGTCCATAAATTGCGAAAGTTGTGAGCTAGAAAAAAATTCTTTGATTGAAGCTGCTACAGGACGAGAATTAACAAGTTGTCCCGGAACAACTGTAGCAATGTCGCAAGTACTCATTCTATCTTTGATATTTCTAGCTGTTCGAGTAAGACCCACCCGCATCTTGTTTTGCACTAATTCTCCCACTGAACGCACTCTTCGATTACCCAAATGATCGATATCATCAGCAATCGCTCGCGGATCATTGTTTAGTCGGATAATTTCTTTGATTATTAAAATCAAATCATCCAGCATTAAAACTCGATTTTCTTCATTGTCTGGTCGATTAACTTCCAATCTTTGATTCAAGCGATAACGTCCCACTCCACCAAAGTCATATTTGTCAAAACTGAAAAACATTGAATCTACCACTGATTTAGCGTTAGATTCAGTAGCTAAATCACCCGGACGAATTCTCTTGTACACTTCTTTGTAACCCTCACCCTGATTTTTCGCTACATCTTTGGCAATTGTAGCTTCAATGTGATTAATTTCTCCGTTATCAGCATCTTTGAAAATATTTAGCAGTTCTTTGTCAGTTGAATATCCAAAAGCTCGCAAGAGTGAAGTGATGGCCACTTTTCGTTTGCGATCGATTTTAACAAAAATTGCACCGTCTAAATCTGTTTCAATTTCCAGCCAAGCTCCACGGTTAGGAATAATTTTCGCTCCAAAAAGCTTTTTGCCTTTGGTATAAGCCATAGTGAAAAACACACCAGGACTACGAATAATCTGGCTCACTACCACTCTTTCTACTCCATTTATGATAAAAGTTCCTCGATCAGTCATCAGCGGAAAATCTCCGAGGTAAATTTCTTGTTCCTTAATTTCTCCAGTGCTTTTGATGATAAGTTGCACTTTGCAACGAAGCGGGGCCTCAAAAGAGATGTTTTTGTTCTTAGCCGTCACTTCGTCATATTTAGGCTCGTCTAAATAGTATTCCTTAAAAGAAAGCTCAAGATCTTTTTCGGTAAAGTCGTGAATTGGGTTAACTTCATCTAGGATTTCTCGCAGACCTTTCTCGATAAACCATTCATATGAATTAACTTGTGACTCAATCAGGTTTGGCAGAGAAACCATGGAAATGTTTCTAAAAAATTTCCGTTTTGAGAGGGAAGATCCCGAACCGAAAGATGTTTTAACTTCCAGTTTTTTGTCAACTTTAGCCATAGAAATACCGCTCATTTCCGGCTTTTTTTCTGGGAACGTTCAGAAATAAAGCTTTTACATGAGTTATGTTAAAAGTATTAAGTTATTTATTTTTTTATCACCCTAAGTAAAATAAAACGAATTTTCTAAATAAAAATATACCGTGAAAACATTATACATTGAAACAAAAACAATTGCAAGTGCCTTGCAGTCCATTTCCACCCGATTTTATTTTTTTGTCATAATTTCTGCCTCATCTGTCATCTTCCTGATTTGTATTTTTATATTATCAGAGGAATGAAAAGTTGTCAAATTATAAAAATTTATTTATTTTTTCTTACCCACTCCCACGCATTAGCCACTGATTTGGCGATGCGAGTGGTGGTGAAGTTGTCTTCTTGGTCGCTGTCCACGGCCACTTTTTCAATATCCTCAAGTTTTAGTTTGTTTTTTTGAATTAGTCGATCAATTTCCGGCAATAGTTTCTCTGAGAGACTATGTTCTTCGACAATATCAAAAAAATCCACTTCTTTTTTATTTTGAAGTAATATTATCCTTATTTTTCGCTCTTGAATTTTTATTATGATTTCCATATTCAAATCATCTCACAGGCAAAACAAAAAATCAATCCCGAGCGCTCGGGATTGATTTATTTTTTTGAAAGTATATTAGTACTACCTATTGTTTCTATTCATTCCCATTCCTTGTCCCTTTCCACTTCCATTTCTCAGCCCTAACCCTAATTCAGCTCTAATTTTTTTTGATTCTTCCATTTTTCCTTCTAGAGCCAACTTATGAGCTTTGGCAAATTTGGAAAAATTTCCTTCATTTATGATTTGTGTTACTCGTCCTCTGCCAGCCATTAGTTCCTTCCAAGCGTTATAGTCATTGTTCTCAAAGGCCTTTGTCATGGCGTCATGTCGCTCAACTGTATAATTTGGACCTTTGACGTTTGGATCGCCTTGATAAGCACTGGCGTATAACGCTGATCCAACTAATCCGGCAGTAGCCATTAGCATGCTTGTCCCAAGCAGAAATTTTTTGCTTAAATATTTTTTAGTTTCCATATATTTTTACTTTTAATTATTAACGATAGAAGTGATCAGCTTCTTGAGAAAATTTCTCTTGGCCTAACTTACTACGCAACTTGCCAAAATTTTCTTTCAATTGCTTCTGCCACCATTTCCTCTACCCATCCAAGGACGAATTTCCTCTGCTTCAAATTTATGATCACCTAAATCACTGCCCAATATTTTTATCATCTCTCCTTGGTTTTTTCTGACTCGCGCTCGGATGAGTGCTTTGGAATATTCAACCTCCCAAATTTCTTCTTCCCAATCTCTCAGCTTCAGACAATGGCAATTTTTTTCATCATCCGCCACTATAGTGCCTGACAAAAGACCTCTCTGTGGTTGCGACCAAACATCCTTGGGAGTTTTTGTTATCTGCCGATAGGTTGGAAAATAATTTTCTAGATAATTTTCAGTTTTTTGACTAACACCTAGCGCGTGGAAAACTCCGCCTAAAAATATTACCGTCGTAAAAAATACCAGTGCCACATTTCTCGTTCTATATTTATATCCATGGCGAGTTTTGACAAATTCTATCACGGTTAAAACTAGGAAAGTAGTTAACAGAAAAATCCAGACATAGGGTAAGCTAAAAAAAATAATTTTCATTCCACCGGGACGACTGAAAATTCTCTCCATTTCAAATTGAGAAAAAAGATTAAAGATAATTCCAAAAGACATTGCGCCCAAAATAAAACAACCAACGAGAATAATCCCGACTCCCGTTCGACAAAGGAAAAAATTCCATTTTGATTTGGGAGAAATTTTTTCCTGCTTGATTTTTTGAAGCACTTTTTGGCTTATTGATTTATCCATATGTTAAAGTTTAAAATTATTTTTTTCTAATTCATCTTTCAATTCTTTTTTCGCTCGGTTGAGTAATGTACCAATTGTTCCCACTGGTTTTTTCAAAATATCACTAATCTCATTATAGCCCTTGTCCTCCATAAATCGAAGCGTCAACACTTCCCGATAATCTATCCTCATTTGCGAAAGAATTTTTCCGATAATTTCCGCCATATCTTTTTCTTCTATTTTTTTCGCCAAATCACCTTCCGCCGAAAGCATATTTTTGAAATTTTCATCGGCGTCAAAAGACACCACCACTTGCGTATTTTTGTTTTTTCGCCAAAAACTTATCACATGATTTCTAGCAATCCGGTAGAGCCAAGAAGAAAATTTCAAACTTTCATCAAAATCATTTATATTTTCATACGCTTTTAAAAAAATTTCCTGTCCCAAATCTTCAATTGTTTCTTTGGGTAAATTACTGATGCGTCTTATATAGCGCAAAATTTTGGCTTCATAACGTTGCATTAGGGGATAATAAAAATCAGGATTATCAATGACTAATCCTGCTAATTCTTCATCACTTTTGTTTTTTATTTCTTCTTTTTCTTGCATTACTTGTGCTTAGAAATTTAGACAAATCCTTCCCTTTCTCCCTCATTACTACGCAAGAACACTCGAAAATATTTCAAAATTTGAGTTTATAAATAAAAATAAAAATTATAAAATCATCTCACCTTCCCAAAATCAAAATTCCAAGGATCATCTTTTCTACCCGGTGCAATGTCGCTATGTCCAAGCACATATTTGATTTTATATTCACTTTTTAGATAAGCAAGGAGATTTCTAAGAGCTCCGTATTGAGCCGAGTTGGGTTTTTCCGATTTAGTGTTCACAATTTCAATTCCAATTGAAAAATTATTCACGCCCGTACGACCATCGGGAACTTTGGATTCGCCGGCGTGATAGGCGACATTCTTATCCTCCACCAAGCGGTATATTTTCCCTTCCCAAGAAATAATATAGTGCGGGGAAACACCATAAGGCTTATATTCTTTGTAAATTATATCGTCCAAATCATGCACGTCTTTGCCAACCGCATTGTACGATGAATGAATGATGATTGTGTCAATTTTTCGATTATCACTTTTGGAAAATCCCCAGTCCGCCAATTTATTAGTTATTTTTGGCTCATTAGTATTTTTTGCAATTTCTTCTTTTGGTTTTTCAACCTTTTCCACGCTTGGCGGGATTATCTCATCTTCTTCTTTCTCTTCATTTATTATTTCAACTTTTTTATCATCTTGTGTTTCTATTTCTATTCTGTCTTCTTCTTGTACTTCCTCTGTGCTATCCTGTATTTTAATAATTTCTGTATTATTTTGATTAGACAAAAAACCACATCCACTCAAAAAAAGTGTTATCAGAATAATCCCTGCTATTTTATTTAAATTATTCACCATATCTCAATTCTATCACATAAAATAAAAACGCCCCAGATTATTTCGGGGCAATTATTTTTATTCTTTTTCTTCGATGTTAATTATTTTTTTTTCCAGTTTTTCGATTTCACCCTCTGCTTTGTCATAATCATCCCAATCTTCACTATTGAGACAATCTTTTTGGAAAAGCACCAAGGCTTCCAACTTTTTTAACTGCGTTGTTTTTTCTTCTTGTGTCATATTCACAAATTTTAAAAATAAAAAAATACCTTATTAGCAAAGATAATAAAATATTTGAGAATTTCCTCCTTAAGAAATTAATCCAACTAAACTAGTATACTCCTAAAAAGACGTTTTGTCAATATGCTATAATAAATATATGAACATTCTACGAAAAATTTTACGCGCTATTTTTTATTCTATTTTTTTAGTATCTGTTTTGATTTTACTTTTTTGGCTAAGAGAAAAATATACTCCTGACTTTATCCAAAAAACAATCTCCGATAAAATTCAAGAAAAAAAACCAACAATAATCGCTCTGGAAAATCCCAAGGAAATAGAATTTGAGTGGCAATATAACAACAAGGATTATGCCCTCAAAGAAACTTTTTATGGTTCACTTTATACTTTTTATGCTAACAGTCCAAAAACATATACTTATCAAGGAGAATTAGGCGTTGATTGGGAGAAAAATTATTACGCAATGTTTCTTAAAAAAAATGACAGCGACAATTCTATTTCCCAGATCGCCAGCGATATAAAATCATTGGGCGAGCAAAACAAACTCGTCGCTGATCAAATTGTTGAACTTGCCTTGGCTTTTGTACAATCAATTCCTTATGATCATGCCCGCGCCCAAAGCATCCTTTCTGGAAATGGCGTCACCAATTATCCCTATGAAACACTTTTTGAAAATAAAGGAGTTTGTTCGGACAAAAGTTTTCTCCTAGCTAATCTCCTTGCGCAATTAGGTTATGACACAGCGCTTCTGGCTTATGATAATGAACGTCATATGGCAGTCGGGATCAAATGTCCGGTGCAATATTCAAATTATCCTAACGGTTATTGCTACGCCGAAACTACCGCTACTGGTTTTCGAATCGGCATGATTCCCGATATTGATGCCCAAAAAGGCTCAGCCGTCCCAATGGAAAAGAAAAGTTATTCGCAAAACAGCGAGCTAAGTCAGTTTGACGCCAAAAAATTAGGCGAGCCAAAAATTTTCCCCGTCTCTTCTGGGAAAACCTATTCCGGCATCGCCGATTCATTGGCGATGGCTAAAAAAATTGATACGCTCAGTCGTGAAATAAACACTCTCGAAAAAAATCTCCTTGCGCAAAAAAAGGATTTTGAAACCGATGAAGCAAAACTTTCTGAACTAGAAAAGAAGCTTACAAAACTCAAAAAGAAAAATGACATTGATGAATATAATGATTTAGTTGAAGATTATAACGAACTTTTGAAAAAATATAAAAAGAAAATCAAGACTTACAATGAACAAATAGACGTTTATAATCAAAAAATAAATTATTACAATTCGTTGGTAAATGGTTTTTAAAAAATATCGCTAATCCTCTCAATCGCTACTTGATTCATTTGATTATCGCTATAATTATCAATGTGCGTTGCTATACACAAAAAAGCTATGTTTGAACCTTTCACCGCAAACCAAACTCTTGGAGACTGATTAGGTCTAACATTATGAACAGAAAGCTCAATCTTCCAGATACTCCATAAATCATTTTGCGTAACTCTATGCAATTTTGCCGGGGCAATTCTTTGTTGAGGATCAAGAGGATTAAATTGAAATTCACACAACATCTTAAATGACTCTAACGCTTTATCCAAAAAATAAAACCGCCGCTTTAATTTGGCAGTTTCTTTTTCAAATGATAGATGATAAATAAATTCAAGCATGATTGTTGAAATCAGTTCCTCGATAGAAAGCTAGCTCGTAGAATATTTCTTCATTTTGTTTCGTTCCGGAATATGGCGCCTCTGCGTGTGTCAAATCTTCTAATTGTTTTCCGTTTAAGTTTCCATATTTTTTGATAACTCGGTCAAGCATTTCTATTTCTTCCTTAGAAAAAACAGAAGTGATAGGATCCTTTAGACATGTATAAATTTCAGTTGCGTTATATCCATTATGCTCCTGCACCGATTCGACTTTCAATATTTTTTCTTTTACCATTTCTGCTGTCATTTCATTTAGGGAAACTGGAAATGGTCCCATTGGTAAGGCTTTATATTTGTCGCCGGTAAAGTATTTTTGATTTTTTTCAAAAAAATCAAAATCAACGAAATATAGTAATTTCGCCAACTTTTTCTTTCCCCTCACTTCTTTGCCCAACTTGGCGCAAAGATAGAGGATAACTTGTTTATATTTTTGAGTATGCAGAGCCATATTTTTATTATCTAAATAATGCCACAATGCTGTTGTTTATGCAAATTTTTTAGGCTTTATTATAATACTATTTTTAACTACAAATAATTTCGCGCTAAATTAATTAAGGCAATTTCTAAAAAATATTACCTTCCTAAAGCGAAGCTTTAGGAAATTAAGAATTAGTATTTTTTATAAAAAATTCTTTTGAGACCTGCTTATATCCTTGATTTTTCCAATTAGAAATTGCCCCTTTAAAATTCTGGACTGAGACACTTGATGAATTAACATTTGGCATGTCATTTGCCATTTTATCATAATCACGCCCGTTATAAATTGGTGGATCGACTATCATAAATATTTTTTCTTTATGATTTACAATAAACAAGGCTCTAGACTAGAAC
>DHFM01000010.1 GCA_002400405.1 Candidatus Moranbacteria bacterium UBA4824 | reverse complement strand
AAAATCAGACTTCTTGACTTCATATCGAAACGGTCTTTTCCCATTTTAGCACTTCTTACCATCTTACATTTTTTGTGCATTTTACTTTACTCGATATCAAGACATAATGCGCTTTTAAGCAACATGAATGATTTAGGAGTTTTTGATCAGGCAATATGGGGAATTCTCAATAATAAACCTTTCCATAATTCATTTCTTTTCGAAAATGATATCAATACATTATCATTTCACTTTTTTCCCGCAATAGCACTAATAGCTCCGTTTTATTACCTTTACCCAACACCAATTTGGTTATTGGTAATTCAATCGATTTTTTTATCTGCTACATCATTTTTAATTTATTATTTGCCATTGCAACTTTCATTTTCAAAAAATGCATCACTCCTCTTTGCTACTATATATCTTTTAGACTTTCGAATTATTAACACAGCTTTTTTCGATTTTCATGAAATAAGTTTAGCTATTCCGCTTTTTGCAATGACATTTATCGCAATAGAAAAAAGAAGATTTTTTCTATTTGTTGTTTCTTTAACTTTTATAGCGCTTTGCAAAGAGCATTTCGGGCTCAGCATTTTTGGATTTGGATTATTATGGGCGGTAAAAAATAAAGATTTTTTCAAAGGATTTATCGTTTGCTTTTTTGGACTATTCCATTCAGCTTTTGTAATATTTTTCTTGATGCCATTTTTTTCGAACTATGACCAGCATGTAATGTTTATAGATAATATGGGCCAATTAAGCAGGTATGGATGGATAAAGTCCTACATTGATAAATTCGGACAGGAATCTAACGCTTCTATCATTCATATTTTGGTCCAACGGCTCGAATTTTTCCATTATTCATTTAGCCTTTTTTTGCCTTACCTCTTTATTCCTATTTTTGGCTTAAAATTCCTTTTGCCAGGTCTGGCTGACTTTGTAGCAAACACCCTTTCAGCTAACACCATGCCAAGATCGCTATTCGCTTATCACAATGCTTCACTGAGCGTAATTTTCCTTATTGCCTGCATTTATTCACTTCCCCACTTTGCTGAAAAATTCAATAAATTTTCGATCAATGAAATACTATCTCTTTTGTTTTTAATAAATTTAATTTTTTTCTATTTTTGCACCCCATTTTCTTTTCCACATTCAAAAAACAGCACCTGGAAATTAAGTCGCCTTTCAATTTTGCCAGATCCAAATATATCCATCATAAAAAGTATAGTCTTAGACAAACCCATCTCTGCACAAGCGAATGTCGGTTCATTTTTTACCCAAAGACATTCTATTTATATTTTCCCAGATTTTAACGATGCCGTTAGATTCTCCGTTCTAAACTTAAGTAATCCAACAAAACATAATCCAAATCTTGAAGTAGGACACATTGGCAGCCTTGCACATTGTCTAAACATGAATCCTATCGCCTATTTATATGAAGTACGTAAAATGATACTTTCTGAGGATACTTCAATTGCCTTTTGGAATGATCCGTGGTTAGTCATAGAAAGAGGGAATTTTTCTGAAAATTATAAAAAAGAAATAGTTTTCAAATTGGATAGACTATTAAAGGAGTGGGATAGCTCGAAATAAACTTTTTTGGGACGTTTTTTAATACTCTAATTTGTATTTTTTCAATTAATTATATGAACAATTCTTTTTGTAATCAAAACAGTAAATTCATGGATCATAAATATGAATATAACTGAATTTGACGAAATGGCATCCTGCGAGAAATCACATTGGTGGTTTATTGGCAGGCGCGCAATTATGGATTCGGTTTTGAATAAATTCATACATAATAAAAACAACCAAATTCTCGAAATAGGATGTGGCACAGGGGGGAATTTAGAATTATTAAAAAATTATGGCATCGTCAGTGCTGTTGAACCTGATCAACACGCTATTTCTATTACAATGGGTAATGGATTTCTTAGCGTACAAAAAGGTGGTTTACCCGATTCACTTCCTAAGTTTGATAAAAAATTTGATCTTATTTGTCTTTTTGATGTTCTTGAGCATGTCGAGGATCATTTATCTGGACTCAAAAATTGCAAAAAACTGCTAAATCCTAATGGAAAGGTAATTATCACAGTTCCAGCGTTGAAACTTTTATGGAGCCAACATGATGAAGTACATAATCATAAAAGAAGATACACAAACAAGGAAATCATCTCTTTGGTATCTCAATCAGGTTTAAAAATTGTTTATTGCAGTTATTTTAATTTTTTTCTGTTTCCTACTATTCTTTTAACTCGTTTAGTAAAAGCTCTTTTAAATTCAAAAAAGGGGTCTGACCTTAAAAAACAAAATTCATTCTTTAACGTGATTTTGAAAAATATTTTTTCTTTCGAAAAATATTTTATTCCAAGACTAATACTTCCAATTGGCGTATCCATAGTTGTGGTAGCAGAAAATGTCGATTAATTTTTTGCAAATATCACAAAAATACTATTTTTATTCGTCTGATACGGTCTGAATTATCACTTTTTCTAAATATTCTGATTTTATTGTGTACGGAGCATATTTATTGCAGAAATAGTTGCAGCGCATACTAATCAAATCCTTAAGCATCTGAAGAGAGTGAATAATTGGATTGACTTTGCTTTCCAATGAATTTACCCACTTCACCCCAACTTCACGATAAACAAAACCCCTTTTCCTGGCCAAAAACAAGATTTCAACATCAAAGCTGAACCCCTCTATTCTACTAGAACCGAACAATTCCTTGGCTGCAGCACGTTTGAAAATCTTGAATCCACACTGACTATCCCACACACCTGGAAGCGCAAGCACTTGGACGATCTTATTGAAGGTTTTTCCCATCAATACCCTATAAAAGGGTTGCCGCAATTCAACTTTAGAATCGACCAATGCGCGGGAACCGAAG
>DHFM01000020.1 GCA_002400405.1 Candidatus Moranbacteria bacterium UBA4824 | reverse complement strand
TCTTCTAGTCTAGAGCCTAAACAAATAAATTTCTTCAATTATTTTTTTCATATTTTTCCATCTTTTGCATTCTTTTAATTTATTCATACTCTTCAATGACTATATCAAATTTACCTCCCATGACAGTTGCTTCGATATAAAAGGTTCCTCTTTCATAAAAAACAGTTTCGCCTTGCGTTTCTCCGACTGTATTGAAAATTTCTTTGTATAGAGATTCATCATTTGGACTTCTCAAAACAGCTTGACAAAGGGGCGTCATTGTTGTTTTTACACAATCATATTTTATTCTAAATTTACTACCAGTTATTACAAATGTTTCTGAGTTTTTTGCACCTTCACCACTAAAAGAAAAAATTTGTTTATACTCCTTTGTTTTAGGAACTTGAATTTGTTGTTTAGCAATAGGAGTCACAATTATTGTACTTTTGCTTTTATATCCTTGTTGTTTAAGTAAAATCAAGAGTTCTTCAACTTTATTATCACCTCTTTTTCTTTCTTCTTCAGCAAATTTCATTTCTTCAATATTGCTATACAATAATAAATTTTGATAACTTTTTATACTTCCTGTTGTATAAAAATCTAAGGATTCTAATATTAATTTATGTAAAGAATTATTTTTATCTAATTTTTTTTCGAATTCATAAAAATTATTTTGTAGTTGTTGTAATTCCGAATATTCAGGTGTCTCTACTGGATCAAGTATTTTTGCTAATTGTTGTATGTCATCGACTTTATCTTTGCTAAAAATTGCTTTGTTATTAATAAGTTTATCCAACTTTTTTAACTGGACTTCTCTTAAATTCAAAAATTCATCGTAAATAGAAAAATCTTTTTCCTCAATTTCACTTATTTCCTCTTTTTTTATATCTTCCCGTGAAGCTTTTTGTTTATTTTCTGATAAATTCGCAACTTCTGATTTTTCTTGAGGAACTCCTTGCTCACTTTTTATTTCATTTTTATCATCATCCGAGTTGGCTATAACCGCAATGAGTAAAACAAGGGTAATGGCAACTTTTATATAAACATTCCACTTTGTCTTTGCCCACATATACCAAAAAAGTATAAACGGCCAAAAGAAAATAATAAAGATAATGCCCCATGCTGTTTTGTACCATTTCTTTGATGTACTTTCTTGCGTTGATTTTTTCTTTTCTTACTGATCCATATTTTTTTCCTTATATATTTTAATTAAACCTAGATTCCTTTTTATTACCTCCATACTACACCAAAAAAGAAAAATGGCAAAACCAAACAAAAAAATCTCCCTCTGGAGATTTTTTCTTTTTTTTGGAGCGGGTAGGGGGAGTCGAACCCCCGTCCTCAGCTTGGAAGGCTGATATAATAGCCGTTATACGACACCCGCCTTCGCCAAGCTAAAGCTCGGCTTCGGCGTGGTAAAACCCGCAGAAGGAGAGCGACAGCTGGCTTCTTCTATACTAACGTCGGAGTGCTGGGAATCGAACCCAGTCAATATGGTCCCAAACCATACGTACTACCGGTATACGACACTCCGCCTGCCTAATTTTCCTATTTTGCTACTTTGCCTCAACTGCTTTTTAATGTCTAATTTACTTCTTAGTTGGGGAAAAATAATAAAGTAAGAAAATTTGGCAGGCACGCCCACTTTCACCTTCTATTTTTATCATTTATAACTCAACATTACAAATAAACTAACATTCCTATCTTACATTTAAATAAACTCTTAGTCAAATCAAGGATAGCAAAATCCCGTTTACCCGCCTGATTTTTCTATCTTATTATAACGCCTCAACTGTTTAAATTCGCTAATTTAAATTCTTAGTTGGGGAAAAATATAACAAAATAAGAAAATCTGGCGGGCAGGCACGGGATTTCGCTACTATCTTTCGCAAAATTATTTTATCGCTTCTTTCAATGCCTTTCCGGCTGTAAATTTTGGAATAGACATTGCAGGAATTTGAATCTTAGCTTTTGTTTGAGGATTGATACCCGCTCTCTCGGCCCGCTTTGAAACTCGAAAAGTTCCAAAACCTGTGAGTGTCACTTTTTCATCATTTCGAAGAGCTTTAGTAACCACTTCTTCAAAAGTTTCTAGCACCATTGCAATATCTTTCTTAGACAATTCAGTCTTTTCTGAAATTGCAGATATAAGCGCGTCTTTGTTCATATTATTTGCCATAATCCACCTCCTTTTCTAGATTTACCCTATGGAATATTCCGCTTTAGCGGAATAATTTTGTAATCAAAATTTATTCCATGGGGTTTAATTATTAAACTAATTTCTAATTTTATTCTATCTAGCAAATTCCGTCACTCGCAATTCGCGAATAACATTTACTTTTATCTCTCCTGGGTATTTCAATTCTTTTTCAATTTTGTCCGCAATCGCGCGTGACAACTTGATTGCGCCAAGGTCATCAATTTTATCTGGCTTGACGAAAACTCGAATTTCCCGACCAGCTTGAATGGCATAAGTTTTTTCCACTTCCGGAAATGAAGTTGCTACTGCTTCCAATTCTTCCAAGCGTTTCAGATAATTTTCCAAAGAATCTTTTCTCGCTCCCGGACGACTGGCGCTGATCGCATCAGCTGCTGCAATGATCATTGACTCTGGAGTTTCAAACGGATAATCTTCATGATGAGATTTCATCGCATCTATAACATCTTTGCCTACATGGAATTTTTCCAAGATCTTTATCCCGATTTCCACATGTGTTCCTTGAACTTCGTGATCCACCGCTTTTCCAATGTCATGCAAAAGTCCGGCTTTTTTAGCGAGAACAGCGTCCGCTCCAAGCTCGTGAGCTAGCGCTCCAGAAAGATGAGCCACTTCGATAGAATGAAGCATGGCATTTTGTCCAAAACTAGTTCGATAACGTAAGCGTCCAATAATATGAATCAGTTTTGGATCAAGTCCAACTACTCCTACGTCATAAACTGCCGCTTCGCCGGCTTCTTTGATTTTATTATTCACTTCATTTTTAGCAAACTCAACTGCATCTTCAATTTTAGTCGGATGAATTCTGCCATCCCCAATCAATTTGTCCAGTGCAATCTTGGCAATTTCTCTTCTGATTGGATCAAAACCAGAAATCACAATCGCCTCTGGCGTATCGTCTACGATAATTTCAATACCCGTTAGTCGTTCCAAAGCTTTAATATTTCGCCCCTCTCGACCGATAATTCTGCCTTTCACCTCATCCGATGGAATGCTCACAGTGGAAGTTGTCGCTTCCGCCGCGTGAGATCCAGCATATCGCTGAATAGCTTGGGTCATAATATCCTTAGCTTTTTTGTCTAATTCTTCTCGACCATTACTTTCCATATCTTTGAGTTTTTTGCCAAAATATTCTCGGTTTTCTTCTTCGGTAAGTTGAAGCAATATTTTCTTAGCTTGTTCTTTTGGAAGTTCTGCTATTTTTTCCAATCTTTTTAGTTCTTGCTTTTTCACTTCATCCACTTCTTTTCTAATTTGCCTTATCTCTTCAGCTTTTTTTTCGAGCATTACTCGTCCACGTTCAATTTCCTCCATTTTTGTATCGAGGATTCCTTCTCGCTTCTCCAATCTTTCTTCCGATCGGATTATTTGATTTTCTCTTTCCTGCTCTTTCTTTTTTGCTTCTTCCAAGATGTTCACTGCCTTATTTTTCGACTCAAGAATAATTTCCTGAGACTTCTTTTCTGCTTCCTCTAGAAGATTACTTGCCTTCCCTTCGGCTGTATGAAGTTGCTTTTTAGCAATAGTTTGCCTGGCATAATAGCCCGCAATTGAGCCAACAGCCAAACACAAAAGACCAATGATAAGAATGGTTAAACTTGAATCCATATTTTTTTTCTCTATTCAATTGATAAATCATACGATTTTCTTCAAAATATTAACTAAAAATGCCATATTTACGCTTTTTTATCAAGAGAAACTAGATAATTAAGACAAATTAAAAATGTATCGCTACAGATAAATACTACTTGAAAAAAAATTTTTTGTCAAAGAGCCAGACAGGTGCTATTATTGTTAGGTAAATAAATTTTAAAAAATTATTATTCCCATGTTAGATAAAAAAACAAATACTAAAAAACCAAAACCTGTAATGCTTGTCATCCTTGATGGCTGGGGCATAGGCGAAGAAAATCGAGGCAATCCAATTGCCAATACTAATCTTCCTACTTATAAAAAACTAAACGAGTATTATCCCAATATAGCCCTTCAAGCTTCAGGTATTGCAGTTGGCTTGCCTTGGGGAGAACCAGGAAACTCAGAAGTGGGGCATATGACGCTCGGCGCAGGAAAAGTAATCTACCAAAATATGCCTCGCATTACCATGGCCATTAATGACGGAGAATTTTTCAAAAATCCAGCTCTTTTGGAAGCTACCGCAAAAGCAAAAAAAAATAATTCAGCCGTACATCTTATGGGACTTCTGGGACGCGGGTCAGTTCATTCCACCCTTGATCATATTTATGCACTCCTAGAAATGATGTGTGATCAGAAAGTGGAAAAAGTTTTTTTGCACATATTTACTGACGGAAGAGACAGCGCGCCTAATTCCGGAATTGAAACAATCAAAGAGCTTGAACAACGAATGGAAAAAATTGGCGTTGGAAAGGTCGCCACAATTTCCGGGCGATATTTTGCAATGGATCGCAATAATAATTGGGATAGAGTGGAAAAAGCCTACAAATCAATGACGTCAAGCGAAGGAGAAAAAATTGAAAACATCGAAAAATATTTAACTAGTTCCTATAAAAAAGAAATTTATGATGAATATATTGAGCCGGCGGTTATAATGGAAAATAGCAAACCGGTAGGACAGATAGAGGATGGCGATTCGATAATTTTTTTCAACTATCGCGAAGACCGTGCTCGTCAAATTACTAAAGCTTTCACCGTCCCGGGATTTTCTAAGTTTAAAACAAAAATATTTAAAAATTTATTTTTTGTCACAATGACCCAATACGAAGATGACCTGCCGGTTAGCGTGGCTTTTCCGCCAATCAAAGTAGATATGTGTTTGGGAAAAGTTTTAGGTGAAAAAAAATTCAACCAACTTAGAATTGCGGAAACAGAAAAATTTGCCCATGTCACCTATTTTTTCAATGGTGGCAATGAAGAGCCTTTTTTAGGAGAAGATCGCATAATAGTCCCATCTAAAAGTGTTTCCAGTTTCGATCAAGCTCCCAAGATGAGTGCTGATGAAGTAACGCAAAAAGTTTTGGAAAATATCGAGCGAGATAAATATGATTTTATACTACTTAACTTTGCCAATCCAGATATGGTAGGTCATACTGGCAACATTGAAGCCGCTACAAAAGCAATTCAAAAAGTTGATGAGTGTTTGGAAAAAATTATCCAAAAAGTTATCGCTACCGGAGGGCAACTCCTTATCACCGCCGATCATGGCAACGTAGAAGAAATGCTTGATATCCACACTGGAGAAAAAGACACTGAGCATAGTGTCAATCCTGTTCCGCTTTGGTATGTCACACCTGATAATCATTATCCAACCCCAAGAGAAAAAAATACTCCCAAAATTTCCGGCATCCTGAGTGATATCTCCCCGACAATTCTCGAAATCATGAAAATCGAAAAACCCCCTGCCATGACAGGAGAAAGTTTGTTGGAATTTTTGAAATAGAAACATTCATATTTTCTTTATAAAAAAACTCGAGGCCAATCCTCGAGTTTTTTGTATTTAAGGTAGAGACGTAGCACTGCTACGTCTCTACAAATATTACTTTATAATCTTATCCACAATTCCATATTTCTTTGCCTCTTCGGCGCTCATGAAATAGTCTCTCTCAGCATCACGCTCGACTTTTTCCAATTTTTGTCCGGTATGTTTCGCCATAATCTCATTAAGTCTTTTTTTGATGTTCAAAATATGTTTAGCGTGAATATCGATGTCTGTGGCTTGTCCTTGCGTTCCACCCATCACTTGATGAATCATCACTTCACCGTTTGGCAAAATCATTCGCTTGCTTTTTTCTCCAGCCAAGAGAAGCAAAGCTGCCGCTGAAGCTGCCATTCCCACACAAATGGTAGAAATATTCGGTTTCACGTGTTGCATGGTATCATAGATCGCCAAAGCCGAAGTCACTTGCCCGCCAGGAGAATTGATATAAAGTTTAATATCTTCCTTGGAATTTTGCGAAGTTAAAAATAAAAGTTGAGCGATGATTGAATTAGCCGACATATCATCAATCGGTCCACCCAAAAAAATAATGCGTTCTTTCAAAAGCCGAGAATAAATATCATACGCTCGTTCACCATAGCTAGTTTTTTCAATGACAGTTGGAATTAGATACTGATTATTCATAGATATCTGAACCACCTGATTTTCACTGATTATCCTGATTGCACATGAATTAAAATTCAGTGTAATCAAGTGATCTCATGTGATAATCAGTGGTTCTGATTAAAGTTTCTCAAGATATTCAAACACTTTCTCATTTTCCAAAACTCCCTTGCTATAAGTATACAATCCTTCCATATCAATATTCTTCTCCATATCTTTGACATTCTTATAGTATTGCAAAGTCTTATTCATTTCCACTTCAACTTCCTCACTGGTTGCTTCCAAGCTTTCCATTTTTGCTATTTCCTTGAGTGCTAGCGCACTAATCACTCTTTTTTGGGCTTGTGGTTCCCAGTCAGCAATCAATTCTTCTTTGTCTTTTTTGATTTGGGCTAAATACTGATCCATATTCATTCCCATTGGCGCAAGCTGATATTCAAATTCTTGAAGCATTCGGTGAGACTCTTCATGAATCAAAATTTCTGGCAATTCTACTTTGGAATTTTTTATAATCTCTTCAATATATTTTACTCTTTTTTCATCTTTCATTTTGTGAGCATTTTCGTGCTCCATCCCTTCTCGCATATTTTTCTTGAGCGCTTCCAAATTTTCAAATTTTCCCAGCGACACTGCAAACTCATCATTAATCTCTGGAGTTTGTCGGTCTTGGACTAAATTTACTTTCACTTTGAAATTTGCTAGTTTTCCTGCCAAATCTTTTTTATGATAATCTGCAGGAAAATTTAATTCAAATTCTTTTTCTTCACCCTCTTTCATACCAATAATTTGCTCCTCAAATCCAGGGATGAATACTCCTCGACCAATGATAAGTGGATGCTTTTTGCTCGATCCATTTTCAATTGGCACACCACCCACCTTCACTTCAAAATCAATTTCCACATTGTCATTTTTTTGCGCTTCACGTTGGACTGTCACTAATTTCACTCGACTGTTAGCTAGTTTTTCCAATTCCAACTCTAATTCCTTTTCATCTACCTCTATTTTTTTGTCTGCATACTCCTTGTTTATTTCTTTTATTCCCTTAACATATTTTTCTTCTATCTTAATCTCCGGCATCACTGACACAACCGCCTTATATTTCAAATCTTTTCCTTCTTCGATTTCTAAAACTTCCACTTTGGGACTGCCAATAGCTTCTATTTTTTCTTTGACAATAAAATCAGCATAACTTTTTTGCACGGCTTTTTCTGCTGCGCCATTTAGGATCACTCCTTTGCCAACTTTTTCTTCCACCATTTTTCTTGGCGCTTTGCCAGGACGAAATCCGGCGATATTAAATTCTTCCGACGCCTCTTTTGCCGTCACATCTAAATATTTTTCCCAATCTTCTTTCGGAATAGTCACTTCAAATTCAATTTGTGATTTAGGTAAGTGTTTCATAAGCTTTATTCTTTTAGTTAAGTTTTTTTCCTTACGAATTACACGCCTCGCGTCGACGAGTGTCTCCACGAGTCGAGGCGGGCGAATTTATACGAATATACAAATATTTCAAAGAATAATTTTAAATTTTTGCAGGAATTCCTGTTTGAGAATCCTTATTTTTTCCAAAATTTTTCTGTTCCGCCGTCGGTTGTCAGAAAAATTTTGGCTAAAAAATAAGAATTCGAGTTAATTCCAAAAAAATTTAAATTATTCTTCCAGCAAAACTATTCGCCTCTTCCAAATTTCTCATTATATAGTTCCACACTTTTTTTCACTGCGAGCATAGCCGATTCTTTCCCCTCCACTCCCGTAATTTCCACTTTTTTATCCTCAATAGATTTATAGGTTTCTAGAAAATGCTTGAATTCTTTGATTGTGTGTTTATTGACATCTTCAAGATCATTTGTATCTTCCCATCTTGGGTCGCTAACCGGCACAGCAATTATTTTGTCATCACTTTCTCCACAATCAATCATATGCATCACAGCAACAGGACGAACTTCCACGAGGATTCCAGTCGAAAGTGGATAGGTGGAAAGCACAATCACATCCAATGCATCGCCATCTTCCCAAAGGGTTTGTGGCGCAAAACCATAATCAAAAGGATAGTCCTGAGATGATTTCATCGCGCGATCTAATTTGATAAGACCGGTTTTTTTGTCGATCTCATATTTATTTTTTGATCCTTTTGGGATCTCAATTATCACATTGAATTTTTCCGGAGATTTTTCTCCAAGCTCCACATCATGCCAAAGATTCATAATATTTTTAAATTAAAAAATTAATTTTTATTCTTCTGTTTCTTCTGCTTCTGTGTCTTTCTGTACTTCTACTTCTGTGTCGTTCTGTGTTCCCAACTCTGTGTCGTTCTGTATTTCTTCTGTGTTTTTCTGCGTTTCCAATTCTGTATCATTCTGCGCAGTAATACCTTTGATATCAATTTTCCAGCCCGTAAGCTTAGCAGCTAAGCGAACATTTTGTCCGCGCTTGCCAATCGCCAAAGACAATTGATCTTCTAAAACTGAAACTACCGCTTCTTGTTTTTCTTCATCGATATCCACTTTCAAAACCTTAGCTGGAGAAAGAGAAGCTGAGATAAATTTAGCCACATCTTCATTCCAAAGAACAATATCAATTTTTTCACCCCCCAATTCATCAATCACCGCTTGCACTCTAGTGCCTTTTTGTCCGACGCAAGAACCGATTGGATCAATGCCATCCTCAGTTGAAGCTACAGCAATTTTTGTTCGCTCTCCCGCTTCTCTGGCAATGGATTTTATCTCCACTGTGCCCGCAAAAATTTCCGGTACTTCTAGCTCAAACATTTTTTTCACCATATCCGGATTAGTTCGGCTCAAAGTTATCCCAGGACCCTTTGTCCCAACATCCACTTTTTGCAAATATACTTTCACTCTTTGTCCAAGACGATAATTTTCTCTTTCAATTTGTTCATTAGGGAAAAGCACTCCGATTGATTTTCCAAGATCGACAAATACATTGCGTCCTTCCACTCTTTGCACCACGCCACTAATAATTTCCCCTTCCTTATTTTTATATTCTTCAAACATTGAATCTCTTTCTGCTTCGCGAATTCTTTGAATGATTACTTGTTTGGCGGTTTGCGCTGCTACTCGGCCGTAATCACTTTTTTGTTCTAATTCCGCTTCGATTATGTCTCCCACCTTCGCATCTTTTTTGATTTTCTTCGCTTCTTCCAAGGTCAAATCTCTTTCCGCATTATATCTAGTCAATCTTTCTTCATCGCTAAAATTATCCGTAGACACTTCTACAACCTTTCCTTTTTTCTCTTTCTTTTTTTCATCTTCCACTTCTTCCTCTTCTACTGGAAATTCACGCGTTGTTTCGTCCACCACTTCTTTGACTAGAAAGAATTTTGCTCCACCCGTAAGTTCATCAAATTCAGAGCGAATATTTTGTCCTCGCTTGCCATAATCTTTTTTGTAAGCCGCCGCCAAGGCCGCTTCAATTGTTTCCACTACTTTTTCTTTGGAAATTCCTTTTTCTTCACACAACGCCGAAATAGCCGATCCAAAATCGCCAGTTCGTCCCGCTGATTCATTTTCCTCCTCTTTTTTCACCTTTTTCTTTGCCATAAATTTTTAGTAGCGATGCGAACAATGCGAATTTCATACGAATACCGCGAACCATTTGCATCATTCGCATGCTAGTTCGCAAAATTCGCATCGCTGTTATATTAATAAAGAAAGTCCGCTTTGGGCGAACTTCATCCGAATACTATCTTACTTTTAGATACTATCAAAATAAACGCTATAAGTCAAGACGAATGATTTTTCTGTGTTCGTCTTAATGTATCCGCATAATTTTTCAACTGAAAAATTAAATCTTTTTTCAAGTTATTTCTTACCCAATCTTTTTGCTTAGCGCTGAGAAGTTCTCCTAATCCATGCAAAATATCCTTATTATCAAATTTTTCCAAAACATCTATTGACTTTTCGATATATTCAGCAATATTTTTACCAGTTTTTCTCATTAATGTTTCCTCGTTGATTTCCCAATGTTTAGAAAAAAAATAGTGCGTATCAAAAAAATCTCGCGAAGCGGTTTTTTTTCTATCCGCCAGCGCCGCCAGCTTGCAAGCGAATGCATCGCTTGGTTCCATAACTTTCATCATAATTCCCAAATAATTTTGCACCGAAAAATTCCCTGCGCTTCCCCTTCTTGAAATTTCTATCTTGATATTTCTTTCATTTTTTCCATATGACAATAAAAAGAAAATTGTATAGTGCTTTATGTGTTTTTCCAAGATTACTCCGTGTTTTTCGATAATTTTCTCTATTTCCCGAAAAACAAGATCCTCTTTTTTATCATCCAATAAATCAAAATCTAAATCAACGCTAAAGCGTGGCAAATCATAGAAAAGATAGGCTGCTGTACCGCCCTTAAAACCTAAATGAGACGCGATAGAAAGAGTTTCATAAATATCCTTGAGTATTTCAACCATTATAGTTTTGTGCAATTCCCAATTAAGCATAATTTTTTTTATAAAAATTTATATGTTTTTTCATTGCTTTGTTGTCATAAAGATCAGCCAGTGCCAAACATTTTTCCCAATCGATATTTTTTAAATTATCAAAATAATAATTAGGATCAATATAAATCATATCACAAAAAGCTCGCTCCTTAGAGGCAACAAAAAATTCATCTTCTCTTTTGATCCCAGCTTGATTCAAAAGTGAATTTTTTTTTATCTTTCGATAAACTATTTTTTGACCATCGGATAATTCTATTTCTCTGGAAAGATAACTTGCCACAAAGATTGTTTCGTAGTGTTGAAAAATAACACCTTCATTTCGCAATATGGTTTCAAAACTGATATACGCCGGAGAGTAAATTTTTGTCGCCGTTTCAAAAATATTATATTGGGGCTTAGCATAAATGCCTCGCCTAAGATGAATCAGATCTCCCTTATCAATATAATATTTTATGCCTGATTTAAGTTGATTCAGATTATCTTCTCCCCAAATCAAGCCAATCTCTTTGGCGGTAAAAACTGTACTTTTGGCTTTATAAAGACTTAGGATTCTATTTTCCATAAATTTCGTGAACTATAGGTAATAAATATTCTTACCTATATTATATATCATCTGGAAGATTTTGTCAATTTTAGCAATTTGCTTTATATAAGCCATTATAGGGATAATTCACTTTTTCCCAAAAAATCAATTTTAGCCATTTTTTGCTTTATATAAAGTCTTAATTATCAGAGCCTTGATATTTCGCCAAAAGTCTCTTGAGAATCTCTGGATAATTTTCCGCCATCTTTTTTACTGCCTGAGGATTTAAGGTCAAATTTTTCAAGTCATCATAGATCCCTTCTGGCTCTATTTTTTCTATTCTTGCCAAAAGTAAGTTCCAAAGATCTGCATAATTTCTAATTTCAGCTCCCTGTTCTGCTTTTATAATTTCTTTGACTCGTTCTAGATTTGGCCAATAACCTTTTTCTAAAAACCAAATCAAATCATACAAATCTCGTCCGCGAAAATCATAGCGATCTAGGAAAACCTTGCCTTTTCTGCCTAAAATAGCCTCAATTTTTCCCGCAAACAAAGTTGGAAAATCATAACTTTCCACCACAAAAAAAAGATTGTTTTTCATAATCGGAGTTTTTTGTGTCACGAAGTGGTCATAGTGATTAGTTTCTATTTCTATTTTCAAATGCAAAAAATTCGTCTGCGCCAAATCATCACGCAGTCCCAATTTTTCCAGTAGCGGAAATTTCAAAACGACCACTTTCCCCTGCGATTTGACGGAAAGTTCCACCTCTTGAAAGCCAGCTTGTTGAAATTTTTTGAACAAATCTTGAGAAAAATTTTGCGAATCAAAATTATCTTCCAAACTATCAAGATCCAAATCTTCTGAAAGCCTTCCTGTTTCACCCAAAATTCGCAGAGCCGTTCCACCAGTAAAAATCAACTTACTCCACTTAGGAGAATTGTATATAAAATCTAAACAAACCAAAATTAGAAATTCTTTCAGTTGAATTTTTATGATTTCTTTGGATAAATTTTCTTTTTTGCCATTTTCAACAATTTCTTGCATTTTTTCCCAGATCATTGTTTTTTGATAATTTTTATTAATTTATACACCGATTGCATTTTTCTCCCTGAAATATTAACATATTTTTCAAATTCTTTCCAATCATTTTCCCCAAAAACTTCCCAATTAATTCGCAGTTCTAAAATATCATCTTTCGAAATATTTTTCTTTTTTCTAAATTTTATTAACAGAAAATCAAACAACGCCTTGGCTTTGACGGCTTCATACCAAAGCATATCGCCATATTTTTTTTGCTCGAAACCTGAAAAAAAATCTGGCTTGATTAGAAAATAGTTAAACACCCCAAATTGATTGGCGATTGTTGTGGTTTTTTTTGTCGTCGCGATAGAATAACCAAAAACTGCATCTGTGAGGGCTTGATATTCTTGAAGCATAAATTCCCCACTCAAATAGCTTGGCTCAATCATTTTAGTTGCCAAAAATCTGGCATAAAAGAGCGCGTTGTCACTTTTTTCGATAAACTTTTTGAAAACATAAAAACCTCTCTTGACGGGCAATAGTTCTTCTTTTTTTTGCCAATAACTGATATAATTTCGCAGTGTATTGGAATTAGCCTTCTCTAAAGCCTTTTTTATGACAGTTTTAGAAATATATGGCATTTGTTCTATCGCTTTTTTTTCCATAGATACCTATTTTTTTAGTACTTACTATAATAATTATACTCTAAAAACAGCCTCCTGTCAAACACTCCAAATTTTATTTGACTTTTTTCCAATTTTGTGCTAGTATTTTATGTTGAATATAAATGTCAACTCGGCAAAAAACAAGGGGGCCGAATGGTCGGTTCCTTGACAATTCAATTCACCCTGTTGAATAATTTTGCTTTAGCAAAATAAAAAATGTAATCATTTTTTATTCAATAGGGTAAACAAAAAAAATAACTTCCGTCTTTAAGACGGGAAAGGTAGGACAAGATGGCTGAAATTATAAAAAAGAAAAGCGGATGGAGAAAACTTTGGGAAGTTGCCCAATCATTGGGCGCCGGAGCGGGAGTAATTGCCCTACAGCAAGCTATTTCAACTGCCAGCGAAAAAGCTGGGAGAGCTGCTGGGAAAAAGATTGAAGAGGCTATGGGTTTAGGTTCTGAAGAAGCCTCAAAAACTTACGACGACGAAATAACTTTTGCAAAAGTTCTTGCAAAAGGAACGTTAACTCCCGAAGAAAAAAAGAAGATTAAGGACTGGCTAGGTCAACTTCGAGAAGACAACCCAAAACTTGCTGGAGAATTTACTCGATGGATACACAATACCCTAGTGAAACTTGGTCGACAAGTCAAATTGTCTAATGGACCAAAAGATGCTCGAGAAGAAAGGACCTTTATTGATGATCAAGAAGGAATTTTAGTCGCAGAAGTTTTGATTCGAGATATTACTGAAGCAACCAATAATGAAGAGCGGTTAAGAATATTAAAACTTTTTGATATTAAAGTTCCTGAAAAAAAAGTCTCGCCATCGGCAGAAAAAGTTAAAGCTTTCACTCAACAAACGAAAGAAAAAATCATTGATGGTGAAAAGCAAAACAGAACCGAATTACAAACAATATCAGCCAGCTGGGTTGAAAAATCCAAAGCTTGGCGAGAAAGGAGATAGACATGATTATACCAGCATACGTATTAATTACAATTATAATTGTCGGGCTTTTAATTCCCGGCTACCGACCCACCATTATCAACTTTTTTACCGCATTGGGAAATCTAATCCTGGGAACATTCTCTCGACTTTGGAGTTTTATCAGCGGAAATGCACCGGCTGTCGGTTCTGGAGCAGTTTCAATTTTTCGAAGAATCATTGCTCTAATTCTCTTGATCGCTCTTATTGCAATAATAATAATCATTCTGGGTTATATATTGCTTGGAGGAGCATTAATGATACTGGGCTCAATTTCTGGAAATTTTGCCCTAACCGCACTTATGATTTTATTACTGATTATTTACGGCTTTATCGGGATTTTCCCGAGCAATTTTCTTTTCAAAGCCGTTCGCTCAATAATCAGTCTGGTTGTGGTTGGAATGTTGGTTTACATTTCCGGAACAATTGCTTGGACAGCATTTGGTCACATTTCGCCGGAAGTACAAAAAAGTGCTAGCCGTGCTTCAAGAAATACGGCTGGTGAACTGGCTAACAAATTGGACAAGTATTCTTTGCAATCAGAAAAAGAATCTGGCATTTTCGCCAGAGTTAAAAATGATTGCCGGGTTTACAATTCCAAAAACCAGTCCTTCACATCTCTCAAAAAGGATGACCTCGTGTATGTATTAAATACCGAGGGAAAACAAAAAAACACTGAGGGAGAGGGAATGACCCAGATAATGTTATCTAACCAGGATGGCGACTTTATTGGAGGAAAGAGAGGTTGGATTGTGTCTCGAGTAATAAATTGGGATACCACAGAACCTCCTCCGCCACCACTCACTGAAAACGCAACGGGTGATGCAACATCGTCCAATAATGGCAAGAGCGGCTGCGTCTTAATAGACGAAGCCGAAAAATTTTCGGACTTAGGAATATCTATGTAATATCAGATATTCTCTAAGAAAAAACGGCGACTCAAGAAACTTTGAGTCCGCCGTTTTTATTTTGCAAATTTTCTAAAAACCTAAAACATCGAACCCGTCGCGCGAAGAGCCGTGTCGATGGCGCGGACAATCACGAAGCCAGAAAGGGCGACGATTATCCCGATGATTGAATAGGTCATATTCCTTTTAGCTTTTTGCATCGCCGTTTCATCTCCTGCCGAAAGCAAATATTGACCGCCGGAAATGATAAACGCAATAAGAGTAATAAGGCCGATAATTTCCAGCATCCATTTCATCACATTTACCAAAACAACTTTTATTCCGGGAGAATCCGGCAATCCCATCTGTGCAATCGTATCAAAATCCAATCCGCCAGTAGAACCAGCACTGCTGGCACCACTAACATAACTAGCCATTGCTACTGCATTACTACCATAAGAATTATTCTCAGTAATTTTATCACAGTCAATGCCAGATGGTTTTAATTGTAAACATTTATTTTTTAAAGCTGAAAGATAATCAGGCATTGAATTGCAACTAGCAGGAGTAAACTGTGCCATACATTGACTCTTTAAAGCTTCGGTGTAGCTATTAACACAACCAGTATTTGAACTGTTGCATTGCGAAGGAACAATCGAAGTACTGCTACCAGAAGAAGAACCGCTATTATTATTTTCGTTTGAATTATTAACAGGATTGGAAGTTAAACCCGATAGCGAAGAAGTAGCAGAAGGGCTCACCATAAATTTGCAACATGTTTTATCCCAAAAATTATCTGAACATTCACTAACCGCTAGTGTCACTGATCCAGCAGGACATGCATCGTGCTGACATATTCCCACAGGAGTTTTTTTAGGATCATTTACTATATCAGAACAATCATACTCAGATGATGGTAATGGCGTTGGGTTATCATTCATACCTACTATTCCACAACAAGTCGTATCTACCAAATTATCACTACAATCATCACTATTTAATTTTGTTGTTCCAGTCGTGCAATCTCCATATTTACAAATTCCCTCTATACCACTTGCATCTATACAAATATCAGATGACCCAGAATTCACAGGTGTAGTATCCATAACACAACAAGTATTTTGAAAAGTATTATCAACATCGCACAATACTGATCCGACTCGTGATTCTTTATATCCATCAGAACACCAAACTTGGCAAGTTCCGCCAATATCTATGCAAGAATAATCTTCTGCTAAAGTTTTTTCTACCGGCAAACAAAAAATAATTGCAATTAAAATCAAGAAAAATAAATTTTTTATTTTTATATTATATTTTTTCATAAAAAGAAAGTTAGAATTCTTGTCCACTTAGCATATATTGAGCCGCTTGGAAAACTACAAATCCACTAAGCGCCACAATCACCCCGATAATTGAATACATCATCGCTTTTTTCGCTTTGCCGGCCTGTGTTTCATCGCCCGCGGCTGTGAGATACATTATTCCAGAAATTATAAAACCAATCACAGCTATCGCTCCTAAAATTGCCAAAAGCCAAAAAAGAATATTTTGGATAATCCCAAAAATCGAACCATTTGGCATACCATAATCATTACCATTTAACCCTCCGCCAGCTCCAGAGCCATCAGAGCCGATACCCACGCTCCAATTTCCATTACTATCAAGTCCAACTCCCCAATCAACTGCTAGAACAATCTTCGGTAACATTACCATCGCGCCGACATACAGCGCCAAAAACATTTTTTTTGTCATCTTCATTTTTTTATTTATCCCCCACCACTTTTTATTTACGCCCTTGGCGTTAATAAAAAACAACAGAGCTAGTTAAGTTAAAAAATTAATTTTTATATTTATTAAAAAATAAGATATGTAAAAAATAAAAAGTGGTGGGGGATTAAAACATCCTCGCATTGAGCAAATAAGCGGCCGCTTGATAGATCACAAAACCGGACAGTCCCACAATCACTCCCAAAATCGAATATGTCATAGCTTTTTTGGCTTTGCCAGATTGCGTTTCATCGCCCGATGCAGTGAGATACATTATTCCGGCAATTATAAAAGCGATCAGCGAAACCGCCTCTAGCGTTCCCAAAAGCCAAAAAACTATATTAGAAATAATTCCAGCAATCGGCGCTTGAGAAAGATTTGAGCCTACCATATCCGGATCATCTGGATTCCATTGTGCCAAAATTCTTGTCGGCAAAAAAAAGTAAGTCAGAGAAATTGTAATTGCTAGAATTTTATTTTTCATAATTATTTGTGTCATCCTGAAATCATTTTTTATTCGTGTCATCCTGAACTCGTTTCAGGATCTATTCTTTTGAGATTCTGAAATAAATTCAGAATGACAATTTTTTAATTTTATTCTTATATACTTGTAATTTTTATGTTTTATACTGCATGCTTCATGCTTCATGTCTCATGATTAAAATTATACCACACTTTTTTCAAAAAAACAAAAACCACCAATTTTGCTAGGTGGTCTTTGCCTTAAAATATATTTTCATCCCCCACCACTTTTACTTTAAACTTTCCTTGGTTCTTTTCTTTAATTCTTGAAGTCCTCGATAATTTTGCTTTAATTTCTTCTCTCTATTAAATGCATCTGTTTTTGAAAAGAAAGCTTCGTAATATCTGACTTCCCAAGGACCTTT
Source organism: Candidatus Moranbacteria bacterium UBA4824 (assembly GCA_002400405.1). GTDB lineage: Bacteria > Patescibacteriota > Minisyncoccia > Moranbacterales > UBA2206 > UBA2206. Next base: position 4,092 of record DHFM01000020.1, on the reverse strand, counting down.
GTTTTTAGTTGAAAATACTTTATTTGTGTTGTGTTTTTCTAGTCTTACTCTTAAATCACTAGTACAACCAAAATATAATTTTCCATTTTCTTTATTTTTAATTATATATACATAATACATAAAAAGTAAAGGTGGTGGGGGATGAATTTCAAAATAAAAAATACTTTAGAATCCACTTTGAGCTCCCAACATATTCTTAGCAAAATTCAAAGCTACAAGTCCGGCTAATGCCACAATCACACCAATGATGGAATATAGCATTGCATTTTTAGCCTTACTGATTTGATCATCATTTCCAGCCGCAGTGAGGTAGAGGATTCCGGCGATTGCAAAACCAATCACCCCCACGATTCCCACGATTGCCAAAAGCCAATACATAATATTAGAGATAATGCCCATTACAGAACTTTCCGGCAATCCCGTCCCACTTGGATTTGCAAGTTGAGCACTTGCCAAAGCGGGAGTTAAAATCAAAGATATTGAAATCATAGAATATGCTACTGATTTAATTTTATTTTTCATATTTCTCACCTACCTTTCTATTTTTATTTTACAATTACTATTAACTGTTTACTATCTACTGTTTTATTTCGCCATCACCCCGATAAGCCCAGCGATTTGTCGAGTGAGCACCAGTGAACTGAGGGCTACCACAATTCCAATTAGAGCATAGGTAATTATCTTCTTGCCGGAATCAATTTTCTTTTCATCGCCATAAGCTGTGAGATACATTCCTCCGCCGATGACTAGTGCAATTATAGCAAGAATTCCAAAAACTGACAACAAGAAATTCAAAACATTAATCGCGATATCCTTGATTGTGAGCGCTTTGTTCACCCAAGCGTCGGCTGATCCACCTGTATCAGAATTTGATTCCAGAATAATTTTAATTTGTTTGAGAAATGTCGGGGAAGCCAAAGCGATTGCCAATCCCACTGTTGCCCCTGTCCAAGTTTGCTTGGCTCGTTTCACCATCGTTTCATTGCCAGCGGAAGTCATATACATAATTCCGCCGATGATAATGAAAATCACCGCGATAATCACAATTAGTCCCATTAGATTATTAAGAATTGAATCAAGAAGTCCCGAAACGGTTGTGACACCAATTGGATTGGAAAATGTTATTGGTGTATTGGCGCCTGTAGTGTCTGTCCCCTCATAAGTAGAAGCTGCAGAAGCTTGAACACCACATTCAGTAGGGAACGAGCTACATGGGACTGGTTTTGTTGTACCACTTATTGGACAATTTCCTACGTCTATCGGCTTAGATAGATCGATTTTATAACAATTGGCATTTTTTCCATAATTTGGACTACTTGCACTAATAGATTTTATACAACAACCTTGATTAGCGAGATCGCTAGCAACTTTATCCTTAGCCACCTTATCTTCAGTTGCTTTTTTCTCAGCATTAACCTTATCTACAGCTGCCTTAACAGTAGCGCTAGGAGCACAACACCATTTCATAACCAAATTAGTTGAACATGCTCCATTAACATCAATTTCCATTGTCCCGCCATTTGTATCACATCCTATTGTACATGTTCCACTAATTTTCAATTTTGCATCAGTGCAGGTATCCACCGCCAAAACTTTTTTTCCTTGAGCAAAAACCCCCACCGCCAAAATCACACCCAGTAAAACAATTTTTATTTTTTTCATTATGTTTTTATTGTCATCCTCGCGTATGCGGGGATCTAGTGTAGAAACTTAAAATCCTGAGACTGGATTCCCGTTTTCACGGGAATGACAAATATTTTATTTTAAAATTTTTAACTTGAAAATTCATTGAAAATTGCAAATTACAAGTTCCCCACCCTCTGCACCGCTGTCTTCAAGGCGTCCGAAACTGTCGCTTGCCCTTTGTTCACATTGTCAATCATTTCAGCAAAAATTGACTCTACCGCCTTTGAATCTTTTTGTCGCCAACTTTTCGCTACTAAATTTCCCACTGCGAAAACTCCAATCTTAGCATCAGTCTTTTGTAGTTCAATCAAATCACGTCTAGCCGCCGGTTGGCCGGTTTTGAGAAGAAATGCAACGGCCGGATCAAAATTGGAACCGGCTGTTTTTCCCACACTTGAACCCGAAGCTGAACTGACAAATGTGCCGTCTGGTTTAGTCGAGAAATATGTCAAAAATTTCCAAGCCTCTTTTACTCGCGTATCATTGCTCACTGTTGGAGTGTTAGGTGGAGTTTTAGGCGGTGCATTTTTCGCTACCACAAAGCCCCAATAATTTGCCACATTCACCGCCGGCTTATTTTCAAATTGCGGTACAGGCGCGATAGCAAAATTCAATTTTGGCGACTTGCTTGCCACTGTGTCGATATTCCAAGAATAATTTATCATCATCGCTGTTGTCCCTTCGGAAAAAGCATCAATCGAATAGTGCATATTTGAATTCCAGGTATAATTAAACGACCGTGAATTGGCAAATTGCGTATAAAAATTTAGCGCCTCTTCTCCGGGATAAATCGCACCTCCCGCGCTGGAATTTGCTCCATAGATAGAACTGCCAAAAGCCACCTTGCCATTTTTGTCCATCATTGTTGTCCCGTTTTGAAGCATTATAAGATTCAAAATATCCGTTGAGCGATTGATATTGTAGGCTGTGCCAAGAGCCGCCCCTGATTGGTTGATATTGCCAAAAGAATCCACTTTAGTGAGCATTATAGCGTCGTTGATAAATTCATTCCAAGTTTTAGGTGGATTAGCAATGCCGGCTTGATTGAAAAGATCCTTGTTATAGTAAAGCGCCAAGCTATCCACCGACAACGGCACCCCATAAATTTTTCCTTCATTTATAAAATCTGTTCCGGCCGTATCCACAAAATTATTTCTGAACTTCTGTTCATTTATAATTTTTGGGTCCGTATTGGATGGTGCAGGCACAATCTTGTCGCCAAACTCTGGTACCCACAAATTGTTAACCATAAAAATATCCGGCCCTTGTCCTGAAGCCAAAGCATCTAGCAATTCTTTGCGATAAGTATCATAAGCTATTTTTTTGTACTTTATCTCAGCAATATTTATATCTATAAATCCATAGTTTTCAATAATTTCCTGTAAAGCCACACTTTGATCTAACGGTCCCCAAATTTCAAGACTCAAATCATACAGATGAGAACTTTTCTCCTTACAACCACAACCAGAAATAGTTAGCACTACTCCCAGAAAAAAAACTGCTAAAATTATTTTTTTCATCATCTTTTTATCCATTTTACTACTTACTACTTACTACTTTCTACTTTTTCAGTATCCATCCAAAATGAAAATTACTCACATTTATTTTTTCCAATATAGCTAAACTGCTTTTTTCGATAATATTCATCAGTTCATCTTGCGAAACTCGCCTTTCCATTTCCGGTCCGATTGATCGATCCTTGTTTTCCCAATCTATCAATAAAATTTTTCCACCAACTTTCAAAATTCTTTCCGCTTCTCGCAAAATCTCTTGCTTTTTCTCATTTTGATGAAGCATATTAATCATAAAAACCCAATCCACATCTTCATTTTTTATCTTCGTTCCTTTTTCTGTTTCTAAATTTGCTCTATATGCTTCAATGTTATGCAAGCCCAACACTTTCGCTTGGCTTTGCATTGTTTCAATTTTTGCCGGTTGAATATCAATCGCATAAACGAGACCGCTTTCGCCAACTTTTTTTGATGTTGAAAAAGTGAAAAATCCCGTACCGCATCCAAAGTGCGCTATTTTCATACCAGGCAAAATTTCCAAACTGGAAATTATCTTATCCGGGTCAATAAACTTAATCGCAAAATTGTTTCTATTATTCAAATTCATATTTTTTTATTCCGATGCGAACCTACAAATTTTGCGCGAATACCGCGAATAGTTTGCATCATTCGCATGAAGTTCGCATTGTTCGCATCGCTATTAACATTCTACAATAAATTTGAAAATCTAACAATACCCATTTGATAATATTTCAATATTCTTGTAGATTGGATAATAATGGAAGCGTGCCAGAGTGGCCGAATGGGGCGGTTTCGAAAACCGCTGTCGCCTTACCGGCGACCAGAGGTTCGAATCCTCTCGCTTCCGCCTTCGCTACGCTGAAGCGTAGCTACG
>DHFM01000037.1 GCA_002400405.1 Candidatus Moranbacteria bacterium UBA4824 | reverse complement strand
TTCCAGATGAATTGTCCGAACTTGATTTTGTAGGTTTCTTAGGCATCAAAGACTTGCCGAGGGAAGAAGTTAGGGAGGCGGTCGAAAAAGTACGCCAAGCTGAGATAGGACTTGTTATGATAACCGGAGATTATCGAATCACTGCTAAGGCGATTGCCAAGGAAATTGGAATTTTTCAAGCGGGAGACAAAATTATCGAAGGCGCGGATGTTGATCGGATGTCAGTAGAAGAATTGTCGCAAAATTTGGAAAGGGTGAGTGTTTTTGCCAGAACAAATCCACTGCATAAATTGAAAATAATAAATGCCTATAAGCTCGCGGGCAAAACAATCGCTATGACAGGAGACGGTGTCAATGACGCCCTATCTTTGACTTCGGCGGATGTGGGAGTGGCCATGGGAAAAATTGGCACAGAAGTTGCTAAGGAAGCCTCGGATATTATTTTGTTGGATGATAATTTCGGCAGTATTGTTTCGGGCATCGAGGAAGGGAGGAATATCTATAAAACTATAAAAAGAGTTATCTTATATTTATTTTCTACTAATGTTGGAGAAGTGCTCACTATTATTGGCGCAATCATCTTGGGTTTTCCTTTGCCAATTCTGGCTGTTCAAATTCTCTGGCTTAATTTAGTGACGGATGGTTTTTTGGATGTGTCTTTGGCGATGGAACCTAAGGGGGATAAATTTTTAGGAAAAGAATTTGCTCATAAAAAGCCGACCTTTATCGACAAATTGATGATACTGCGAATATTCACAATGGCCTTCCCGATGGCGATTGGAACGTTGTTTCTTTTTAGCTTGAATTATCAAACTGACCTATCCAAAGCTTGGACAATCTCCCTTTCGACTCTGGCAGTTTTTCAATGGTTTAACGCTTGGAATTGCCGATCACAAATTAATTCAATTTTCACCTCCAATCCTTTTTCTAATAAGTTTTTAGTGGGAGCTACGGGCATTGTGATCGGATTGCAAATGTTGGCAATTTACAATCCATTTTTTCAAAAAGTTTTGCGCACAGTTCCTCTTGACACCAAAGATTGGCTGATGATTTTCGCAACGGCTTTTTCGATAATAATAGTTGAAGAGATAAGAAAAATGATCCAGCGAAAATATAGAAGAATAATGGCGAGCTAATAAGTGCCAATAAAAAGGTGCTTTGACAGAATAATTTTTTAGTGCTAATATATGGATTAGTTGCGATTGACTTTTCGCTGATAAATCAGCGTTTTTATTTTTTATTAAAGTATAATTTTATGCAAATCAGAAACATCGCCATTATCGCGCACGTTGATCATGGCAAAACAACTCTAACTGATGCAATTATGCGCCAAACCGGAATGGTGAGCGATGAAAATGTGTCGATGGATAACAACGCCTTGGAACAAGAACGCGGAATTACCATTTATGCTAAAAACACTTCAGTTATATATAAGAATACAAAGATAAACATCGTAGATACTCCAGGACATGCTGATTTTGGCTCGGAAGTGGAACGAGTACTTCGTTCAATTGATAGCGTTGTTTTGGTGGTGGATGCGCAGGAAGGTCCGATGCCACAAACTCGTTTTGTACTCAAAAAATCTTTGGAGTTGGGACTAAAACCCATTGTGGTGCTCAATAAAATTGACAAGCCAGCCGCGAACCCAGATTTGGCGCAAGAACAAGTTTATGAACTTTTTATGGATCTTGGAGCCACGGACGAACAGCTGGATTTTGAAACAATTTACGCTATTGGCCGAGAAGGAATTGCCAAGGCGCATCTAGATGATGATTCAAAAAATTTGGAACCGCTTTTGGATGTGATTTTGGAAAAAGTTCAACCAGCTAAGGCTGATAAGGACGCGGAACTTCGGATGCAACCTTTTAATTTGGGTTATGATAATTTCTTGGGACGACTAGCGGTGGGAAGAATTCATGAAGGCACAATCAAAATGGGTAAGGAATACCTTTTGAAAAAAATGGACGGTACAGTTGAAAAATCTCGTATCACTAAACTCTATACTTTTAAAGGCGTTGCCAAAGAAGAAGTGCAGGAGGCTTATGCGGGGGACATTGCTATGGTAGCGGGATTTCCAAAAATTGATATTGGAGAAACTATTTGTGAAAATGAAACTCAAGAAGCTTTACCGGCAATCTCGATTGATGAGCCGACAATTTCTTTGCGTTTTATGGTGAACGATTCTCCATTTGCCGGACGCGAAGGAAAATTTGTGACCAACAAACAAATTCGAGAAAGATTAGAAAAAGAACTGGAAGTAAATGTGGGACTAAAAATCGATTTTTCATCCGCTGAATTTTATACAGTTTTTGGTCGCGGAGAACTTCATGTGGCAATCCTTTTGGAAAATATGCGACGCGAAGGATATGAAATCCAAGTTTCTCAACCGCAAGTTATCATTAAGGATATTGATGGGGTGAAATCAGAACCGTTTGAAGAAGTGACCATTGATGTGCCAAGCGAACTTTCTGGCGCAGTAATTGAAAGACTTGGCAAGAGAAAAGGAATTATGAATGATATGCAAATGCATGGCAGTCAAACTAGACTTTTGTTTTTAGCGCCGACTCGAGGAATTCTAGGTTTCCGCGGGCAATTTGTGGTGGACACTAAAGGTGAAGGAATTTTTTCTTCCCGTGTGATTGGTTTTCAGCCCTACGCCGGTGAAATCAAAAAACGTGAAGTTGGTTCAATGATTTCAATGGCGACCGGAAAAGTTTTGGGATTTTCTTTGGCTAATTTGCAAGAGCGCGGTACACTCTATGTTGGTCCGGGAATGGAAGTTTATGAAGGAATGGTGATCGGAAATTCTTCCAAAGGAACTGATATGTCAGTCAATCCAACTAAGGGCAAACAAATGAGCAATATGCGCTCATCCGGTGCTGATGAAGCCATTCAACTTGTTCCGCCAATGGTTTTGGACATCGAAAAAGGTTTGGAAGTTATGACCGAAGATGAATATTTAGAAGTTACTCCGGTTTCGGTGCGTCTGCGAAAACAATTTCTAACTGAAAATGACCGCGTAAAAGCTGGCAGAAAAAAACAATAATTTATTTTCTATAGTTTAATATTTCAAAGCTTCTTCGTTTTTTGCGAAGGAGCTTTTTTGCTAATTATTTTGTTTGGGGGTAAAATATAATTATAAAAAAATGAATGGACTGATTAAAATCTCAGGTGATGGGATTAAAAGTAAAAAAGTGCTAAAAGAGCTGAAGGATTTTTCCAAAAAATATTCAACAGTTGTTATTATTGGTGGTGGGACAAATATTAGCGTAGAATTTGAAAAAAAAGGATTTGAAATTAAATTTTGTCCTTTGGGGCGAATTACTGAATCATTGGAAGAAAAAAAGTTAGCCATAAAAATACTCAAAAAAAATCAAAAATATTTTCAAAATTTTATTGACGCAAAAGGAATAAAGGCTCGAGTTGAAATTCCAGGACGAAATGTCGGTTCTGTTTTATGTCCAGAAAATGGAGACATAATGGTGTTGTCAGCCTATCTCGGTTTTGATAAAATAATAATTTTCACCAGAGAAAATAATGTCAAAGCAAAAAAGTTATGGCTCGAAAAAGTGGCTAAAGTTTTTGGACACATTGAAAAAGGAAAACTTGATAAGATAGAGATATGAGGATTTTAATGAAAAATTTATAACTTCCTAACATTCAATGTTAGGATAGAATAAAATATAAGTCATGAGAGAAGTGCCTCTAGCAAATGAAGAATATTATCATATTTTTAATCGGGGTGTCGATAAGCGCAAGGTGTTTTTAGATGATTCTGATTATTGGCGTTTTTTATTTTCCTTGCGCTTAATGAATGATAAAAATAATGGAGCAATGATTGCTTGGAGAGATTATAGCAAAAATAATCCAGGCGCTACACTGAAACAATTCTTCCTAACATTCAATGTTAGGAAGAGAAAATGTGAACCATTAGTAGAAATTATTGCGTACTGTTTAAATCCTAATCACTATCATTTAATTTTAAAACAAGTCGAGGAAAGAGGGATTGAGATTTTTATGCAGAAAGTAGGAAATGGATATACGAAATATTTCAACAAGAAGAATATGCGGTCGGGAGTTTTATTTCAGGGGAGGTTTAAATCTTCACATATAGACACAAATGAATATCTGCTGTACGTTTCAGCTTATGTTAACTGTAATAGTCAAGTGCATAAAATTTCTCCGGCTGAAAAATATTTTTGGTCGAGTTTTAGGGAATATATTGGCGAAAAAAATAAGCATCCAATTGCCCTAAAAAAGGAAGCAGTACTTGGTCAATTTAAGAATAAATTAGAATATAAAGAATTTGCGATAAGAAATTTAATTGTAATGCAAGAGAAAAAAGAACTGGAAAATATTATAAATAATGATCTTTCCTAACATTCGATGTTAGGAAAAAATAATATGAAATACATTGACAGAATTTATGGGGAAAACGAAATAACCGAGCCGGTGGTTTTGGAAATTATGAATAGTCCGGAAATGCAAAGATTAAAGGGCGTTGATCAGGCGGGGTATTTTGAAGCGTATTTTCCTGGGACGGCGCATAGTTGTTTTGAACATTCAGTGGGTGATTATCTATTGCTCAAAAAATATGGCGCGCCAATTGAGGAGCAAATTGCGGGGCTAATCCATGACGTTTCTCATAGCGCTTTTTCTCATGCTGCGGATTATTATTTTTCAACTGGATCACAAAAGGAACATAATCACCAAGATAATTCATTTGAGGGTTATGTGAGAAATTCCAGTTTGCCAAAAATTTTGGAAAAATATAACTTTGATTTAGAATATATCTTAGATGACAAAAATTTTCCCTTTAAAGAAAATAATCTCCCGGATATTTGTTCAGATCGCATCGACTATTCATTGCGCGGAATTTTAGTTTTTAAAATTGGAGAAAAAAAAGATGTTGAATGTATTTTGGATAATTTAAAGACAGAAAATGGACAATGGATTTTTTCCAATTTTGAAAGTGCGCAAAAATATGCGAAGTATTTCAAAATATTAAATGAAAAATATTATTGCGATATAATATCAGCCCTAATTTTTAGTGTGACAGGTTATTATATAAAACATTCCATTGAAAATAAATATATTTCTTTGGAAGATTTATATACTACCGACGATGTAGTGATCGAAAAAATTTCGGCGCATTTAGACAAAGACAAAAAATTAAAATATTTATTCGATCGAATGAATAATAAAGTTAAGTTTAAAAATGATCCAACTGATTTTGAAGAGCATGTTTTTTGCAAGTCGCGCGTGATTGACCCACTATGTCATCACGGCGAAAAGATTATGCGAGTTTCTGAAATAAATTTAGATTGGAAAGTGGTCGTTGAAGAAGAAATGAAACCAAAAGAATACTTTTTGAAGTTTTTGCAATAGCTCTGGGGACAGGCTGTGCATAACTTTTTTAGAAAGCGCCTAAAATGGGCGTTTTTTTATTGTTTTTAAGATGGAAAAAAAGTGTTGACCAATGAAGCGTGGTGGGGTAAAATAGATTTGTAGTCTATGAAAGTGTAGAGAAGTGGGGAAATGACTAATCCCGCACAAAATTCCAATAAAGATTTNNAGAGCGAATTTTTGCGGGATGCTCAATTTTGTATCCACTCGCTTCGCTCGCAGACAAAATTGGCATGTTTATCGGTGAATATCAACATTCTATTGATCCGAAAAAAAGATTGGCGGTTCCAAGCAAATTTCGAAGTGATTTGAAAAATAAAATAGTGATTACGAAAGGTTTGGATAAATGTCTCATTATCTATCCAATGAAAGTTTGGCAAGAGTTGGCTGAAAAACTTGGAACACTTCCAATGGGAGAATCAACTACGCGAAGTTTTGTGCGTTCAATGCTCGCTGGCGCGGTGGATTGTGAAATTGACAAACAAGGAAGAATTTTGATTCCAGATTTTTTGAAAAGTTATGCTGACCTCGACAAGAATGTCATCATTGCGGGAGTGTATAACCGACTGGAAATTTGGGATGAAAAGAAATGGGATGGATATAAAAAGAATG
>DHFM01000045.1 GCA_002400405.1 Candidatus Moranbacteria bacterium UBA4824 | reverse complement strand
GAAATATGACAATATTTTAGTCGGTGGAAAAATTGCTAATGAGGCGCTGGATCAGAAAAAAGAATTTAGCGAAAAAGTAATTTTGCCGTTTGATTTTATCGATGATCGATTGGATATTGGGCCAAAAACATTGGAAAAATTCCAAGAAATAATTTCTAGCGCCAAGACGATTGTTTGGAATGGACCAACCGGAAAATTCGAAGATGAAAAATATGCGCTGAGTTCCAATGAAATTTTGAAGACGGTTTTGCAATCAGACGCATACACCGTGGTTGGTGGTGGAGAAACACTGGAAATTTTGGAAAAAAATGACGCCACAGACAAAATTAGTTTTGTTTCAACTGGCGGTGGAGCTATGTTAGAATATCTGGGTGGAGGAGAGATGCCGGGGATAGAAATACTTAAATAATTTTTAATTATCAATTTACAATTTTCAATGAATTTTCAATGTAATAAATTTTCAATTTTCAAAATTAAATAATTGAAAATTGATAATTGGTTGAAAATTGATCATTGCGAATTGGAAATTTATTGTATTATGTCAAAAATCAAAAAAATATTTGCGAGGGAGATTTTGGATTCGAGGGGGAATCCGACAGTGGAAGTGGAAGTTGAATTGGAATCTGGAATGAAAGCGAGTGCGGCGGTGCCGAGTGGCGCTTCGACCGGTGCATATGAAGCATTGGAGCTTCGTGATAAGGATGAAAAAAGATATCATGGACAAGGAGTGCTAAATGCAGTGGGAAATGTGAACGAAAAAATTTCCAAAATTCTACTTGGGATAGAAGCTGAGAATCAAAAAGAGATTGATGAAAAAATGCTAGCATTGGACGCGACGGAGAATAAGACTAATCTTGGTGCCAACGCAATTTTGGGAGTTTCTTTGGCTGTTTGTCGGGTGGCAGCGTTGGAAAATAATTTACCGCTTTATGAATATATTGCCAAGACATATAAATTTCCCACAAAAAAATATGCATTGCCAATTCCAATGTTTAACATTATTAACGGTGGAAAGCACAGCGACAGCGGACTTTCAATTCAGGAATATAAATTAGTGCCCAATGGAATTAAAACTTTCAAGGAACAACTTCGCGCTGGCAGTGAAATTTTTCATGCACTAATGGAAATTTTGACTAGTGAAGGCTATAGCACGGCCGTGGGAGATGAAGGTGGTTTTGCACCAAAATTGGAAAGCAATGCACAGGCGCTAGAACTTATCAATACGGCAATTGCAAAAGCAGGGTATATCGAGGGTAAGCAGGCAAGTATTGGGATAGATGCAGCGGCTAATTCTTTTTATGACGAAAAAGAAGAGAAATATATTTTCAAACCGGAAAATTCTACCCTCACGCGCGAAATGCTGATTAATATTTATAATGAATGGATTTCTAAATACAATGTAATTTCAATAGAAGATGGATTAAATGAAAATGATTTTTCCGGCTGGCGAGCAATGAATGAAAAAATTGGCGAGAAAATAATGCTTATTGGTGACGATTTACTTGTGACAAACGTAAAAAGACTTAAAAAAGCGATAGAAGAAAAATCTTGTAACGCAGTGCTCATCAAAGTCAATCAAATCGGAACACTCAGTGAAACTATTGAATGTATAAAACTAGCCAAGAAAAACAAAATGAAAATTGTAGTTTCTCATCGTAGCGGAGAAACTACAGACGATTTTATTTCTGATTTAGCTGTGGGAACTGGCGCGGATTATATGAAATCCGGTTCGCTGTCTCGCGGAGAAAGAATTTGTAAATATAATAGACTTTTGAGGATAGAGGAAGAAGTCAGAACCACTGATTAGCGCTGATTAACACATGAAAACACATGAATTTTAGTAGTAATTTATTTTTTATAATTGATTAGCATGATATTGCATTGAATTAAATTCAGTGTAATCAGAATAATCATGTGAAAATCAGTGGTTCTGAATATGAAATCCCCAACAATCCTAATTATTCTTGATGGTTATGGTATTGCTCCCGAAAGCAAATATAATGCCATAACCTTGTCCAAGCGACCAGCGCTTGATCGCTTGTTTGAACTTTATCCGAATACTCAGCTGGGTGCGACAGGTCAAGATGTTGGATTGCCTGATCATAAGACAAGCGGATCGGAAGCTGGGCATATGAACATTGGCGCTGGACGAATTGCTTTGCAAGACAATTTTTATATCACTCAAGGTATTGCGGACGGAAGTTTTTTTATGAATCCAGCGCTGATGGGTTCCATTAGGCATGTAAAAGAAAGTGGTGGCAATTTTCATTTGATGGGGCTAATGGGGGATACTGACAGTCCGCACAGCGACCCAGTGCATTTTCGGGCAATTTTGCAGTTAGCTAAAACCAATGGTTTGAAAGAAGTTTATTGTCATCTTTTTACTGACGGAAGGGATTCTTATCCAAGAAGTGCGCTCACGCATTTGGAAAATTTTCAACAAATAATGAAAGAAGAAGGAATTGGAAAAATTGCTACCCTCTCCGGAAGATTTTATGCGATGGATCGATCAAAAAATTGGGATCGACTAACAAAAGCTTATGATGTTATTGTTTTTTCGCGAGGTGAAAAAGCGAAGAGTCCTAAGGAAGCGATTGAAAAAGCTTATGCGGTCGGACTTAACGACGAATATATTTTGCCAACAGTAATTTTGGATGATAATGAACCTGTCGCGAGACTAAAAGAAAATGACAGTATTGCTTTTTTCAATTTACGTTCAGACCGAGCGCGACAATTTTCTAAATTATTTATCGCCTCTAATAAAGCTTCTATCTTGAGTGATGATATGCCGATTATTGATCATATTAAAAATTTATATTTTGTAGCTCTCACAGATTTTGGACCGGATCTTGATGTGCATACTGTTTGGGATGACCAACCATTAGTTGGAACTTTGCCAATGGCACTTCGAAATATCAAGCAACTTTATATTGCGGAAACAGAAAAATTTGCTCACGTAACGTATTTTTTCAATGGTGGTTACGCTGATCCGGTAGATGACGAAAATAGAATTATGGTTCCTTCACCAAAAATTGATTCTTATGCTAAGATGCCACAAATGTCAGCGCCGAAAATAACCAAAACTCTTTTGGAAAAAATGCGAAAAGAAAAATATGATTTTTATGCAGTTAATTTTGCCAATGCGGATATGGTGGGGCATACGGGTGATCTCTTGGCAACAGTCAGGGCGTGTGAAATTTTAGATCAGCAAATTGAAATTCTTTCTAAAGAAGTTTTGAAGCGTGGCGGAAATTTAATCATTACTGCGGATCACGGCAACGCGGAAAAAATGTTTGATGAAAAAGCCAATCAAGCCTACACCTATCACACTAAAAATCCGGTGCCATTTCTTTTGGTCTCTGATAAATTTAAGAATACAAAACTAAAAGACGATGGAATCTTGGGCAATATTGCTCCGACAATTTTGGATATAATGAATGTTGAAAAGCCAAAGGTGATGGAAAAAGAATCGTTAATAATTTAATATAATTTTATGACTAAAATAATATGTATTGGCTCAATGGCGAAGGATATTATCTTTCCAGTTAGTGACGGAGAAATTTTGGAAACGCCCGAAGATTTAGAAGCACAGAAAAAAATTGTTTTTGAACTTGGCGCTAAATACCAAGTTGCGAAATCGCGTCATGAATCAATTGGTGGTTGCGCGGCCAACGTTGCCTGCGGACTCGCGCGACTCGGAATCGAAGCTTATTGCGCTACTCGAGTGGGCGACGATGATGCGGGCAGTTGGATGAAAAAAGAATTGGAAAATAATGGTGTGAAAACTAACTTAGTACAAGTAGGAAAAAATCATCGCAGTGATCTGTCAGCTATCATTGCAAATATTCCCAGTGAAGACCGGATAATTTTTTCTGATCGGGATTCTAATGAAAAATTGGAAATAGCATCTCAGGATTTGGAAAAAGTTGGCGCGCAGTGGATTTTTGCAAGTTCCTTAAATGGAAACGAGCAGGAAAGTTGGGACAAAAAATTAGACAAGATATTGAGTTTAGTTTTCGAAAAAGAAATTAAATTGATTTTCAATCCGGGACAAAAAAACATTAAAAGTAATTCGCAAAAAGTTTTGGAAGCTATTACTCAAACGGAAATACTAATAATCAACAAAGATGAAGCGATTGAAATCGTGGACAAATTAGATAGTGTCAATGATGAGATATTAAACGACGAAAAATTTTTAGCAGAAAAATTATATAATTTGGGAGCTAAAATTGTGGTTCTGACGGATGGGGCAAATGGTGCTTGGGGATTTGATGGAAAAAACTTTTTGCATATCAATGCCAAGCGAGAAAAAGTCACCGATACTTTGGGCGCAGGCGATGCCTTTTCCAGTGGTTTTATCTCAGCGCATCTTAAGGAAAAAAGCTTGGAAGAATGTTTGCGCTGGGGGATCGAAAATAGTACTAGCGTGATTCAACATTACGGCGCAATCGAAGGACTTTTGAGAGGGGAGATTTAAAATAGGCTTAAGATGAAAAAATAAAAAAGCATGTTTATATTATAGAAATAATTTAATACTACAGTATTACAGTATGCTGTAGTGAAATAAGACAATGCCAGGAAAAGTAAAATATCATAATCTTACCGATAATCAAAAGAAAAAATATTTAGGTGATTTTTATACGATGGTTTCACTCTTAGGAAATCGAGACGAGGTTAAGAATTTTTTCAAAGATTTATTAACTCTCAGTGAAGTAGTAATGATTTCCAGAAGAATTCAAATTGCCAAGATGCTTTTTGAGGGTCGCACTCATGATGAGATAAGAAAAGAAATGAAGGTGGGGTTTAGCACAGTAAGTCAAGTAGAAAGGTGGCTGAACAATGGTTTTGGAGGATATAGAAAAACAATTGAGGAATATCAGAAAAAATATAAAGATAATCCAAAAACAAAATTTGTGAAACCATTCAAGGCAGGAATGATGAAAAAATATCCATTCCATTATCTCTTGTGGGATATGATTAATAAAAAGTAAATACTACAGTATTACAGTATACTGTAGTATGAGATATGATGAGATAGTTTAAATATCGTGTAATGTAAATTAATAGAATTATTTTTAAAAATAAAAATGCTGGAAAAAAATTTGCAGAAATATTTTAATTTTTCCGAGTTTCGGCCAGGGCAGAGGGAAATTGTGGAGGCAATTCTGGGTGGGCATGATACGGTGGCGCTGATGCCGACTGGTGGGGGAAAATCTTTGTGCTATCAACTGCCATCAATAATCGCGGATAAATTATCGGTGGTTATTTCTCCTCTGATTGCTCTGATGAAAGATCAGGTGGATGCGCTTAACGCTCGGGGAATTCCGGCAGTTTTTATTAATAGCTCGCTAACTTTTGAAGAAATTCAAGAAAATTTTGAAAAAATAAAAAACGGAAGTGTGAAAATTCTTTATGTGGCGCCGGAACGATTTGGCAGTGTCGAGTTTCAAAAACTTTTTTCGGAGTTGGATATTTTTTTGTTTTCAGTGGATGAAGCTCATTGCGTTTCTCAGTGGGGACATGATTTTCGACCGGATTATTTAGAAATAAAAAAATATATCCGCAATTTAAAAAGCCGTCCAATTGTGGCGGCTTTTACGGCGACGGCTGTGCCGGAAGTGCGAGATGATATTGTGGAGCGATTGGAAATGAAAAATCCGAAAATATTCATTCGCGGATTTGATCGGCCAAATTTGAAATTTTTGGTGCAATGCGATTTGAAAACTAAAGAGAGATATGAAGAAATTTTGCGCATCGTGAAAAGTCTCTCAGGTTCAGGAATTGTTTATTCGCTAACCAGAAAAGAAACGGAAGTTATCGCCAAATATTTGAAAGAAAATGGAATCAAAGCTGTGGCCTATCACGCCGGAATGGAAGCAAAAAAAAGAGAAAAGGTGCAAGATGATTTTATGGAAAATAGAATTCAAGTGATTGTGGCAACAATTGCTTTTGGCATGGGTGTGGACAAAGCCGATATCCGTTATGTCATTCACTGTGGTATGCCTGGGAGTCTTGAGGGATATTATCAAGAAGCTGGTCGTGCCGGACGAGACGGCGAAAAAGCCTATTGTGTTTTGCTTCACGCCAAAAAAGATACTAACACGCACAAATTTTTCATCCGAATGAGTCGAGGCGAAATGATGGATGGCGGAAAAAACTGGAATGAAATTCAAAAAGTTTTGGATATAAAATATAATAAACTGGACAAGGTGGTTGAATATGCCACAAGAAAAAAATGCCGGCGGAAAATGATTTTGGAATATTTCAATGACCCTGATTTGAAAAATCACCCCGATAATTGTCGCGGGTGTGATGTGTGTCTCAATTGGAAAGCCAGCCCTCAAAAAAAGGAAAAAGCACGGAGAGAAATTCAAAAAGGTTTTATCACGGGAACAGTCAAGGAGACAGTACGGTTGTATGAACAAAAATATGAGCCAACGCAAATAGCTAAAATTAGGGGCTTGGGGCTGAGCACAATTTTTGGTCATTTGGCAGATTGGTATATTGCCGGAGGAAATTTTGATGTGGATAAATTTATCACTTCCGACGAGCAAGAAAAAATCAAACGCGTAATTTCGCAAATTGGCAGTGCTGAAAAACTCGGTCCGATCAAAGCTAGGCTACCGGAAAATATTACCTATGAAAAAATTAGACTAACAATTGCGAAGATGAAGAAGGAAAAAATATAAATAATATTTATTAAAAGTTATGATTATTAAATTTATAATAATTGGATTTGGAATGGTGGTGGGAGATTTTTTTATGAAGTTATGGTCAAATCAGGGATATTTATTACGCGGTACAGCTCTTCTTTTTTATATATCTGCAGTTTTGATTTATATTGCGAGTCTGACTTATTACGGCAAGCAATTACATAATACTAATTTTAGCATTGCGACAACATTACCAATAATTATTAATATATTGTTTGTGGCATTGATAACGATTTTTTATTATAAAGAGCCGTTGTCAATTAATGCGCTTATTGGAACTGTGTTATCGTTGGTAGCGGTTTTGTTTTTCTATTTTACTTAGTGACGGTGGTTTTTTAGATAAAAATCGGGTATAATATAAATAAGCGATGAGGATCTTTGAAATACACCTCACCCCAGCCCCTGCCTACCGGCAGGCAGGCTCTCCTTATAAAGGAGAGGGGGTAATAAAAAAATAAAATAGAGATCCTGAAACGAGTTCGGGATGACAATTTATAATATTAAAACAAAAAATATGTCTTTAGAAAAACTTTTTAATCCCGCATCAATTGCTATTATTGGTGCTTCGGAAGATGCCGGAAAAATTGGCACTGTGATAGCAAAGAACATTTTGGAGCTTGGCTTTGAAGGCGAAGTGTATTTGGTCAATCCGAAATACGATGAAATTTTTGGGAAGAAATGCTACAAAAGTTTATCAGAAATACCCGCCTCATCGGCAGATAAAATTAACCTAGCAATTTTAGCTATTCCGGCGAAATTTGTGAATCAAGAGATTCTAAATAATTCCAAGAATATAAAAAACTATGTGGTTATCTCAGCAGGGTTTTCGGAAATCGGAGAAGAAGGAAGGGTGCAAGAAGAAGAACTCAAAAAAATTGCCAAAGAAAAAGAACTAAATATTTTAGGTCCGAATTGTTTGGGATTTATCGCGCCGAAAATAAAACTCAATGCGTCTTTTGCTGGCGGAATGCCAGAGGCGGGCAATATTGCTTTTGTTTCGCAATCAGGTGCACTCGCAGTGGCGATTATGGATGCGGCCAAAAAAGAAGGCACTAAATTTTCCAGTATTGTTTCGGTGGGCAACAAAATGCAGATAACCGAAACAGAAATGTTGGAATTTTTGGCGCAGGATGAAAACACTAAAGTGATTGGGATGTATCTTGAAGGGATAAAAGAAGGAGAAAAATTCATTGAGATTGCGGGAAAAATTTCTCGGGTTAAACCAGTTGTGATTTTGAAAGCGGGGAAAAATGAAAAAACCCAGCGTGCCATTAGTTCTCACACGGGCGCATTGGCGGGTGATGATGAAATTGTTTCGGCCGTTTTTGAAAAAAGCGGAATAATTCGGGCGAATAATTTGGAAGAATTTTTTGCTCTGTTGAATTTTATTAGTTTTTCACGCACAGTGCCTAATCAAAAAGTGGCGGTGATTACTAATGCTGGTGGAGCGGGAGTTTTGGTTTCGGATGCTTTTAGTGGAAAGAAAATTCAGTTGGAAGATTTAACTGAGCAAACAAAAAATAAACTGCGGGAATTTCTTCCAGCTGAATCATCAGTGGAAAATCCAATTGATCTTTTGGGTGATGCTAGATCTGATCGATACAAAAAAGCTTTAGAAATAATTTCCAGCGTTCCTGAAATTAGCTCAGTAATTTGTCTTCTTACTCCACAAGAGCAAACACCAGTTTTGGAAATTGCCAAAGAGATAATAAAGTTCAAGGATAAAACTGACAAGAATATTACGACAGTTTTTCTAGGTGGAGAAAAAGTGGAGAAAGCTATTGCCAAACTCAAACAAAATGAAGTGTGTAATTTTAGTTTTCCGGATTTGGCTGTGACGGCAATTGACAGCTATAGTCAATGGAATGAATTTCGTGCGATAAAAACAAAAACTTTGACTCAGATGATCAATGAAAAAAGACGAGCCAAAGTTTTGGAAATAATTGCCAAGGCTAAGTTGGAAAATCGCCAAGCGCTCTATTTTGGCGAAAGCGCGGAAGTTATGGCGATGTACGGAATAAACACAGTGGAAAGTTTTGAAATTGAAAATTATCACGGGAGAAATTTGGGATATCCAGTAGTGCTGAAAGTTGATAGTGACAAAGTTTTGCATAAAACTGACAAGAATGGCGTGATACTCAACATTGAAAATGAAATGAACCTTTCGCGAGCCGTTTCGCAAATGAAAACTAATTTTCCCCAAAGCCATCTCATAATTCAGCCGATGGCGAAAAAAGGAGCGGAGCTTATTATCGGAATAAAAAAGGATGAAATTTTTGGGCCGGTGATTGTCTATGGTTTGGGTGGAATTTATGCTGAATTTTTGAAAACGGTGGATTATTTGGTTCCGCCGTTAAGTTTGGGTCAAGTGGAAAAATCTTTGCTTTCTGGAAAAATTAAGTTTCTTTTTCAAGGAGCGCGGGGACAGAAAAGATATAACGTCGAAGAAATGGCCAAAATACTCATGGGTATTAGTTCTTTTGCTTTGGAAATTCCAGAAATTAGCGAGTTTGATATAAATCCGCTAATTGTATATAATAATAGTCAGGAAGCGACTGCGGTGGATGTTAAAATAATAATATAGTAGCGATGCGAACAATGCGAATTACATACGAATAATGCGAACTATTTCGTGGCATTCGCATGCATTCGCAGATTGGCATCGCTTGTAAAATTATGGAAGATAAAAAAATAAAGATTTTAATTGTCGATGATGATCAAACGGTTCGCGAAACTTATGCAGATATTTTTCGTCAGGAGGGTTTTGAAGTGAGTGAAGCGGAAGATGGTTTGGATGGCTTAGATAAGGCAACTAAAGAAAATCCGGATATTATTTTTACCGGAATTATTATGCCAAGAATGGATGGATTTGCCCTTAAGGAAGCACTGGCTAAAAATGTTAATACTTCCAATGTTCCTGTAATAATGCTTTCTCATATGGGACGAGAAGAGGATCGAGTTAAGGCACAAGAATTGGGAGTGAAGGATTTTATCGTCCAGGGTATGGTAATGCCTAAGCAGGTAGTAGAGAGAATAAGAAATATTTTTGGTTCAGTAAAATATCGGATAAAATTTTCAACCAATGAATTGGATGCGTCAAAATTAGCGCAAGAGTTTCATTTTGAGAAAAAATTCGAATGTTCAAATTGTCAAACAGAAATGGTGCTGGAACTGGAAGCATCTAACATAGATAAAAAAGAATTTAAGGCGAAGTTTGTTTGTCCTAAGTGCGGGTAATTATAGCGATGCGAATCTACGAATGACATGCGAATCTACGAATTGCGAATATGCGAATAAAAATAAAATTAAATTAATATAAAAATCTGGGGAGTATAATCTCCCTAGTTTAATTTAAGTCATGATAAATTGGAAAATAAAAGAAAATGTGGGGAATTTTTCGGGCGTGTTATTGGAAAAATATGATCCGATTGTTTTGCAACTTCTCAAGAATCGTGGACTAGAGACGTCAGAAGAAATTGAAAAATATTTCAATTTTGATTATGAAGAGGATTTGAGTGATCCTTTTTTGATTACAGACATGAAAAAATCCGTGGAGAGAATTTATAAAGCGATCGAAACGCAAGAGAACGTGGCTATCTTTGGCGATTATGATGCAGACGGAGTGTCTTCTTCAGCGGTGCTTTTTGAAACTTTGACAAGTTTGGGACTACAAAATATTTCTTGTTATATTCCGGATCGCCAATTGGAAGGCTATGGCATGAACGAAAAAGCGATGGAATATTTGAGTGGAAAAAAAATAACACTAATCATTACAGTGGATTGCGGAATAACTAACATTGCTGAAGTGGAAAAAGCCAAAGAAATGGGAATTGATGTGATCATCACTGACCATCACCACGCACCAGAAATTCTGCCGAAAGCTTATGCACTGATAAATCCAAATATCCCCGATTCCGGTTTCCCATTTAAATCCTTGGCTGGCGTAGGGGTGGCTTTCAAGTTGGCGCAGGCTTTGTGTCAAAAACAAGCGCCGGAAAAATCTGAACAACTTAAATGGGCGCTGGATCTTGTGGCGCTTGGAACAATTGCTGATTGCGTGCCACTATTGGGTGAAAATAGAGTTTTGGCAAAATATGGACTAATTGTTCTTTCGAAAACAAAAAGAGTTGGATTTTTGGAAATGTTTAAGGTGGGAAGAATTGATATTTCGGAAAACAATATTCCTGATGCGCACAAAGTCGCTTTTCAAGTTGCGCCCAGAATAAATGCGGCCGGCAGAATGGATCATGCCAACGTGGCCTATAATCTGCTCATCGAAAAAAATCCGGTGATGGCACGGGATATGGCATTGGAAGTGGAAAGTAATAATCAAAAAAGACAAAAAATAACAGCGGAAATTTTTCGAGAAATCCAAGTTTTGGCAACTAATTCTTTCAAAGATAAGAAATTTATTTTTGCTTCGAGCGTTCATTGGCCGGTGGGAATTTTGGGATTGGTGGCGGGAAAAATTGCAGATGAATTTAAGAAACCGACTATTGTTTTGCAACGTCAAGATCAGGAATTTGTTGGGTCTTTGCGCAGTATTCCAGAGATAAATATCATTGAGACATTGGGAAAATGTTCAGAACTACTCACTCGTTTTGGTGGGCATTCACAAGCAGCGGGCGTGACGGTCAAACCAGAAAACATTGAAAAGTTTTATGCAAAAATGTCGCAACTTATCGAAGATGAACTGGCTGGCAAAGAAATTATTCCAGTCTTGGATGTTGATTGCGAGATAACATTAGATGATATCAATTGGGAATTTGTGGCCGAGCTCAAGAAAATGGAACCGTTCGGCATTGGCAATGAAGAGCCGGTTTTTTTGGCTAAAAATGTGATTATCGCTGATTTAAAAATTGTGGGCAATGGAAGCAAACATTGGAAACTTTCTTTGCGTAGCGTTTCCGGCAGTCCGAAAATTTTTGATGCTATTGGTTTTTCTCTAGCAACAAAATTTCCTGATCTGAAAAAAGATGATAAAATAGAGATGATTTTTAATATTCAGGAAGATGAATGGAGTGGGAATAAAAAAATACAGTTAAATCTGATTTATTTGAGAATCGATTAAGATTTTATTTTGAAAAAAATTAACTCGAAAGCTTATTTTCTAACTAAAATTATTTAGACAACCGACGGCGGACACTAAACAATTTTAGAGAAAATAAACTTTCTCAAACAGGAATTTTTTACAAAATAAAACCTTAATCTCTGAGTGAGGGAGGTGGATGATTTAAGTGAATTATTAAAAATAATATAAAATTATGTCAGAAAAAATTGTGATGTTTACCGATGGTGGGTCAAGGGGGAATCCTGGGCCGGCGGGGATTGGAATTTATGTGGAAACTTTGAACAAAAAATACGGGGAATGTATTGGCGAAACAACGAATAATGTGGCCGAATACTCAGCGTTGATATATGGACTCAAGAAATTAAAACAACTGCTTGGCAAGGACAAAACTAAAGAATTTGAAATTGAATGCAATTTGGACAGTGAACTGATTGTGAAACAAATGAATCATGAGTATAAAATAAAGGATGAAAATGTGCAAAAGAATTTCATTGAAATTTGGAATTTGATGTTAGACTTTAAAAATGTTATATTTAAGCATATACCGAGGGAAAAAAATAAGGTTGCTGATAGCTTGGTTAATCAAGCGCTAGATCAAAAAGAGAAGCAAAGAGGTTTGCTGTAGAATTTTTAAATTTCCAATTTTTTAATTTTTAAATAAATTTTAAATCTAAATTTTTAAAAACATAATTGTCATTCCTGTGAAAACAGGAATCTAGTCTCAAAGCTTTAAGTTTCTACACTAGATCCCCGCTTTCGCGAGGATGACAGAAAAATTAAAAATTAGAATTTATTTATAAAATTAAAAATTCAAAAATTAAAAATTGCTTAACATTATGTTCAAGAAACCAAAAACCTATATAATTCTAGCCCTAATAATTCTAATTATCGGTGGAATTTATTATTGGAAATCACAGCCAAAAAAAATAACTTATACAACTGAAACTGTCAAGGTGGGGACAATTGCCAAAACTGTTTCGGCTACGGGAGAAATTGTGCCGGAAATTCAGGCGGATTTGTCTTTCAAGTTGAGTGGACGAATAGATTCTATGCTGGTGGATGTGGGGGATCGGGTTGTGGCCAAGCAAAAAATTGCGACCATTGACAGAGGAACCTTGCTAGAAGAATTATCCCGAGCTAACAATGAGATTGAAGTGCAAAAAAAGACCCTTTCTCATATGAAGGATGAGGATGACACATATAATGATGATCAAAGAAGTGCGCAAAAAGCGCAAATAAAAAAAGCGCAGGATGCAGTGAATATAATTC
This sequence comes from Candidatus Moranbacteria bacterium UBA4824, assembly GCA_002400405.1. Taxonomy (GTDB): domain Bacteria; phylum Patescibacteriota; class Minisyncoccia; order Moranbacterales; family UBA2206; genus UBA2206. Next base: position 3,474 of record DHFM01000045.1, on the reverse strand, counting down.
TTACGCAAATTAAGGCGACAACTCTCTACTCTCCAATGGATGGTATGGTGACAAAAAAAATTGCAGAATTAGGAGAAAATATCACAGCCAATAGTCCTGTTTTGACTGTGTCTAGCTTGGGAGAACCATATGTCCAAATCGATGTTCCAGAATCGGATATTGTTGATGTTAAAATTGGCCAAAAGGCCGAAATAACTTTTGATGCCTTGCCAAGCGATGAAAAGTTGGAAGGAGAAGTCTTTGAAATTGAGCCAGCTTCAACTGTGATTCAAGACGTTGTTTATTATAAAGCTAAAGTAAAACTGAAAAAGCTTGATGAGAGATTAAAAATCGGAATGAGTGCTGATGCTGATATCAATATTTTTCAAAAAGATGATGTTGTGACTATTCCATATCGTGCCGTGAAAAATGATGGAAATCAAGAATATGTGGAAATTTTGAAAGCGGAAAATGTTGTGGAGAAAATCAACGTAAAAACTGGAGCAAGAGGCGATGAGGGGATGGTGGAAATTATTTCAGGATTGAATGGCGGAGAGAATGTGATAGTACTAGCTGTCTGAACCATAATGTCAGAACCACTGATTAGCACATGAGCTCGCATGATTTCACTGAATAAAAATTCAAAAATAAAAAATACATTAAATAATTAAATGATCATGTGAAATCAGTATAATCAAGTGTTAATCATGTGGTTCTGATTATGTTAATTAAAATCCAAAATCTTTGTAAAACTTATGAAAATGAGGGAGTGAAAACGCCGGCGCTTTGCAGGGCGAATTTTTCGGTGGAAAAAGGGGAGTTTCTTTCGATCATGGGGCCAAGCGGAAGTGGTAAATCCACTCTGATGCAGGTAGTGGGTCTCCTTGATCGCCCGACGGAAGGAAAATATTTTCTAGAAGGAAAAGACACGATTGATTTCGATGATGACACTTTGGCGGATATTAGAAATAAAAAAATTGGTTTTGTTTTTCAATCGTTCAATCTGCTTCCTCGAACTTCGGTTTTTGAAAACGTGGAGCTTCCACTTTTGTATGATTCAAAGCCGGATGGAAAAAATCGAGACAAAGTGATGCGAGCTTTGGAATCAGTCGGAATGGAACACCGCGAAAAATATCTTTCCAATCAACTCTCCGGTGGAGAAAAACAAAGAGTGGCGATTGCGCGCGCCCTAGTCAATGATCCGGAAATTATTTTTGCCGATGAGCCAACGGGAAATCTAGATTCAAAATCTGGATTGCAAGTGATGAAAATCTTGCAGGATCTTAATAATATGGGACGAACAATTATTCTTGTCACCCACGAAACCTATACCGCCGAACATGCCAAAAGAATTATCTATATGAAAGACGGAGAAATTGTCGCCGATGATCCGGTGAAGAATAGAAGGATTGCAGATGGAACGGAGGAAATACTAAAATAATCAGAACCACTGATTAGCACATGAGACCTTGTGATTACACTGAATAAAAATACAAAAATGGACAAATATATAAATGATAAATATTACAAGTCAGATATTACGGGTAGAATTATTGGTTGTGCACAAAAAGTTCATCAACAATTAGGAAATGGTTTTCAAGAACTAATCTATCAAAATGCTTTAGAAATAGAGTTTAAAAAAGATAAATTAAAATTTGAAAGAGAAAAAGAGATGAATATAATTTATGATAATCAACTTATAGGTCATAGAAGAGTTGATTTTTTAGTCGATAGGGATGTGATGGTTGAGTTAAAAGCGATTACTAAATTAGAAGATGTTAATATTGCTCAGCTTATAAATTATATCGAAGCATATAAAGTTAAAATCGGACTTCTTATAAATTTTGGCTCGAAAAGTTTAGAGGTAAAAAGATATATAAAATAATTTTTTGGTTATCTGTTTATAATTCAGTGAAATCATTATAATCAGTGATAATCAGTGGTTCTGATGAATTTTATTAGTCCAATTAAAATCTCTCTAAAATATCTACTCGCGGCGAAGTTTCGTTCGTTTTTAACGATTTTGGGAATTATTATTGGTGTGGCATCGGTGATTATTATTATGGCGATTGGTCAATCGGCGCAAGCCTTGATTTTGGATCAAATCACTGGCATTGGTTCAAATTTGATTGGAGTTTTACCTGGGGCTTCAGATGAGAATGGTCCGCCGGCGACTGCGATGGGAATTTCTATTACAACTTTGAAATATGATGATTTGAAAGTTTTGCGAAATGGCAAAGACGTGCCGGAAGTGACAGATGGGGCTGGTTATGTCATAGGAACAGCCACCACCGAATATGATGGCACTAATCTCAATGCTTCTTTTCAGGGAGCGACCGCCAGTTATATTAATGTGGAAAATGCCAAAGTAGCGCAGGGTAAATTTTTTTCCGAAGACGAAGAAACTAACATGTCTCGCACGGCGGTGATTGGATTCAATCTGAAAGAAGATCTTTTTGGCGGAGATGATCCAATAAATAAAGTGATAAAAATAAAAGATCAAAATTTCACGGTTATCGGTATTTTAGAAAAAAGAGGCTCATCTAGTTTTGGCGTGAGTAGCCAAGATGACACAGTTTTTGTTCCTTTGAAAACTGCTCAAAAACTTCTTTTGGGCATTGATCATTTAGGATTTATTCGTCTTAAGGTTAGAGATGCTAGTCTCATTTCTTTTGCTAAGGAAAATATTGCTCAAACGCTTCGAGATCAACATGACATCGATGATCCGGCTAATGATGATTTCTCTGTGCGTGATTTGGCTTCGGCAGTGGAGATAATTACTAAAGTGACAAATGTCCTTCGATATTTTCTTTTAGCGATTGGAACAATTTCACTTATTGTTGGCGGAGTGGGGATTATGAACATTATGCTCCTTGCTGTTAATCAAAGAATTCGGGAAGTGGGACTGCGAAAAGCAGTGGGCGCAAAAAACAGCGATGTTTGGACGCAATTTCTAATTGAGTCAGTCTTCATTTCTTTTTTGGGTGGAATAATTGGAATTATTATCGGCATTGCAATTTCTTTTGTGACGGCAATAATTATTCAATCATTGCAATATGTTTGGCCGTTTATAATTTCCTGGCAATCAATCGTGTCTGCTATTGGAGTTTCTTTTGCAATCGGAATAATTTTTGGTATTTATCCTGCAGGAAAAGCTTCGAGAATTAGTCCGATGGAAGCACTTAGATACGAATAATCATTTTAACATCTTAACATATTAACATTTAATCAAAATGCTAAAATGCTAAAATGCTAACATGCTAACATGCCTCATGGTTTTTTAGTTCCAATTAAACTCGCTTTCAAAAGTCTTCGCAATAATCTAGGGCGGACGATTTTGTCGCTCCTTGGAATTGTGATTGGCGTTTTGAGCGTAATTTTAGTTTTGTCTTTTGGCTCGGGTGTTAAGGGATTTTTAGTGGATCAGGTTTCTTCTTTTGGGTCGGATATAATTCAAATTGAAGTCAAAGTGCCGAAAGTTTCTAAAACCTCTAC
>DHFM01000011.1 GCA_002400405.1 Candidatus Moranbacteria bacterium UBA4824 | reverse complement strand
TATTTTTTACAATATTGAAATAGCGCTCGATTTTTTTTGCATCACTTTCTAAATTTGTCTTTTCTTTTGAAAGCTTAGAAAGTTTTTCCGGATCAGAAAGATTTGCTGGATCTGATAACTCTTTCTCCAGAAGCTTGTAATTTTCCAAAATTTTTTCTAATTTTTCTTTCATCATTTTAAAAAACCAGTTTAAATTTAATAACTGGTTTCATTATACCTTAAATTTGATTAGCTATCTTTGTTCTCAGTTGTTTTTTTTGCCTTGAACTTTTCAGCGGCGGCAACCCTGGCTTTGAATTTATCAACTCTGCCAGCGGTGTCAATGAGTTTTTCCTTGCCGGTAAAATATGGATGACAGGCCGAGCAAATTTCAACCTGGATATCTTTTGTTGTTGAATTTACCTCAAAAACATTGCCACAAGAGCAGGTAACAGTTGTTTTTTCGTAATTTGGATGAATATCTTTTTTCATAACAAAAATAGTTTATCAGAATATTGATATTTATGCAAGGATGTGATAGAATTGATTCGTTAAGAAAAAAAATTAATTTCACACGCCTCTCTAGTACTTCTTCCCCCAAGGGGGATTGTGAGGCGGAGGATAAAAGAAGGAGAATGTAAATGTTTTCTACACCAACTCTTAGCGAAATGCTCGCTGCTGGGGTTCATTTTGGTCACAAGAGAGCCAGATGGAATCCAAAAATGGAAAATTTTATTTTTACCACTAAAAATGGTGTTTCAGTAATCAATTTGGAGAAAACCAAAGAGATGCTGGAGAAGTCTTTGGAATTTTTATCTAAAGAAGTTTCAGAAGGTAAGAAGGTGGTTTTTGTCACCAGTAAAAGACAGGCAAGAGAGATTGTCAAAGAAGCGGCAATTTCTTGTGGTATGCCCTATGTTGTCGAAAAATGGCGTGGTGGTACAATCACTAATTTCTCAATTATCTCCGAGAATTTTAAAACTTTGAAAAAATTAAAAGAGCAGATCTCTTCACCGGAATTTTCTAAGCTATCGAATATTGAACAAAATCAAGTCAAAGAGAAAGCGGAAAAAATTGAAAGATTTTTCGGTGGTATTTCAGAATTAAAAAAGAAGCCTGATATTTTATTTCTGATCGGATCACATGATGAAAAAATTGCTCTAAAAGAAGCAAAATCAGAAAATATTCCCACGGTTGCTCTTGTCGATACAAATGCAAACCCAGAGGAAGTTGATTGGCCGATACCATCAAATGATGATGCGACCAAAGCAATAAAATTAATGGTTGAAACGATAGCAAAGACAATAGCTGAAAGCAAAAAGACTGAAGCGGAAAACACTGTTACTGCCAGTTCCGATAAAAAGAATAAAGAATAAGTTAAATTTTTTGGAGGTAATATGAATATTACAGCAAAAGATATCGCAGCAATTCGAACAAAAACTGGATTGCCAATGATGGAAATCAAATCTGCCCTGGTTGAGGCCGGTGGTAATGAAGAGCGTGCAATGGAAATTCTTCGCAAGAAAGGGCTTTCAAAATCAGAAAAAAGAGCGGGTAAAAAAACTAATTCCGGTGTTGTCGACTCCTATGTTCATGCCAGAAGAATCGGTGTTTTGGTTGAAGTTCTTTGTGAAACTGACTTTGTGGCAAAAAACGAAGACTTTAAAAATTTTGCACATGAAATATCCTTGCAAGTTGCCGCCACTGCCCCTTCGTATGTAGAAAAGGATAAAATTCCAACAGAAGTGTTGGAAAAAGAAAAGAAACTTTTTGCTGAAGAAGCAAAAAATTCAGGTAAACCTGAAAACGTTATTGAAAAAATTGTTCAAGGAAGATTGGAAACATATTATTCTGAGGTCGCTCTACTTTCTCAGCCTTATTTTAGGGATCCGAAAAAAACTGTTTCTGACCTGTTAAATGAAATTATCGCTAAAACTGGCGAAAAGATTATAGTATCAAGGTTTGCGCGTATAGAGCTCTCTTGTTAAAATAATTAGAAAGGAGAGAAGATGATTGCGAGTGAGATTATCAAAGGTATCGCACCAAAAATGGACTCTGTTATTTCTCTTTTGGATTCCGACTTGAAAAATATCCGTACAGGTAGAGCCAATTCTTCTTTGGTTGAGGATATTGTAGTTAATTATTTTGGAGTTGAAACCCCATTAAAACAGTTGGCCTCGATTACGATTCCCGAAGCAACTCAAATCGTTGTCTCCCCTTGGGATAAACAATCATTGGGTGACATTGAAATCGCTTTAAAAAATTCCGAGCTGAATTTATCAGTTACTAATGACGGAAAGTCTGTTCGGATTAGTTTGCCACCGATGACAGGCGAAAGAAGAGAAGAGCTCTCAAAAGTTGTCAAGAAACATGGCGAAGATGCTAGGGTAGCGATTCGCAATATTCGTGGTGAGGCCTGGGAACAGATCCAAAACGGATTTAAAAAAGGAGAAATTACTGAAGACGACAAATACAAAGGTGAAAAAGATCTCAATGATTTGATTGATCAAAAGAACAGAGAGATTGAGAACAGGGTTGAGTCCAAGATTAATGAACTATCTAAAATTTAAATTTTTATGTTTTTAACAATTATATTATTTATTTTCATTCTTGGCATTTTGATCTATGTCCATGAGTTGGGGCATTTTATTGCCGCAAAAATCAGCAATATCAAAGTCGAAGAGTTTGCTTTCGGCTTTCCGCCAAAAATTTGGGGTAAAAAATGGGGAGAAACTGAATATCGGATAAATGCTATTCCAATTGGTGGCTACGTTAAAATGCTTGGCGAGTCCGAGTCAAGCAGTAGCAGTAGATCTTATTCTCGTAAAGGTCCTTTTGCTCGGGCGATGGTCTCAATCTCTGGAGTATTAATGAATTTTGTTTTGGCCTGGCTGATTTTGACCGTTGGTTTTTCTGTCGGTATGACATCACTTACTTCATCGCCTGGTTCAATACCAGGAGAAAAAGTAAAAGCGTCAATTGTTGCCGCGTCTGTGATTGAAAATTCTCCGGCAAATACCGCCGGGATTGTTGCTGGAGATATCTTGGAAAGAGGAATTTACAACGGCCAGGAAACGGTATTTAATTCTACTGATGAGCTTTCAAATTTTACTCGTGCTAACAGGGGTAAGGAAGTAGATATTGTATTTAGGCACAATGAAGAGCAGAAACTTGCAAATATCTCTCTTGCTGAAGAAGGTGATTCACCTTTGGGGGTCGAAATTATTGACAATTCATCCGTCAAGGTTAAATGGTACATGGCTCCAATTGTTGCTTTCAGAGAGATCGTCAGAGTGATCGAGGTCTATCTTGCTTTCTTGGTAACTTTTTTCCAGCAACTTTTTGGGCAAGGCGAGATTTCCAAAGAGGTTGGTGGACCAGTAGCAATCTATATGCTGACCGGAATGGCAGCAAAAGCTGGTGCAATGGTTGTCGCCCAACTGATCGCGATTCTTTCTGTCAGTTTAGCAATAATTAATATTTTACCTTTTCCTGCACTTGATGGCGGAAGATTGTTATTTATAATCTTAGAAAAAATATTTCGACGAAGAGTTGTTAGAGAAAATATTGAGAATATCATACACATGATTGGTTTTGCGCTAATTATTCTATTTGCAATTGCGGTCACCTACAAAGATGTTATGCAATTTATAATTAAATAATAATTATGAAAGCGACAAAATTATTTTTTAAAACTCGTAAGGAATCACCAAAAGATGCTGATTCAATAAATGCAAATGTTTTAGTGCGTGGAGGTTATGTCCAAAAACATATGGCTGGTGTCTACGGTCTTTTACCACTTGGGTTAAAAGTTTATAGAAAGATTGAAAACATTGTACGTGAAGGAATGAACTCTATCGATGGTCAAGAAATAATTATGAATGTTTTGCAGCCTCGTGAGCTTTGGGATGAAACCGGAAGATTCTCGGAAATATCGGAGATAATGTATCAGTTTAAAGATAAAAATGGTAAGGATATCGGTTTGGCTCCAACTCACGAAGAGCAGGTGACTGATATCATAAGACATCATATAAAATCATATAAAGATTTGCCAACCTCTCTTTACCAAATCCAGGTAAAATTTCGCAATGAACCGCGAGCAAAATCCGGACTTTTACGCGGGCGAGAATTTATGATGAAGGATATGTATAGCTTTCATGTCGATGAAAAGGATTTTGAAAATTATTATAAAAAAGTTGGAGAAAAATATTTAGATATATTCTCAAAAATTGGGTTAAAGACAAAATATGTTGCTGCTGATGGTGGAATTTTTTCAAAGTATTCTCATGAGTTTCAGGTAATTTGTCCAACCGGCGAAGACACAATTTATTATTGTGATAAATGCGATTTTGCTGAAAACAAGGAAATCGCTAAAGTTAAAAACGAGGATAAGTGCCCCAAATGTGATGGGAAAATTATTGAAGCTAAATCAATTGAAGTTGGTAACATTTTCCCGCTGAAAAATAAATTTTCTTCAGCGATGGGAGCAAAGTTTGTCGATAATAATGGAAGTGAAAAAGACTTGATTATGGGTTGTTACGGTATTGGTTTGACCCGAGCATTGGCTGCAATTGTTGAAGTATATTTTGATCAAGAAAACAATATGATGATTTGGCCAGAATCGGTTGCCCCTTTCGATGTTGAGATTATATCTTTGGAAAAAAATAAGGAAGCCGAAGAATTATACGAAAAGATTAAGGATAAAATCGAGATTCTTTATGATGATCGAGATGTCTCTGCCGGTGAAAAATTTGCCGAAGCCGATTTGATCGGGGCACCTAAAAGGATTATCGTTTCTGAGAAGTCAATCAAATCAGGCGGGGCTGAATTAATTGATCTAAAATCAGGTGAAAGTCAGATAGTCGAAATTGAAAAAATTGCTACGGTTCTATAAATATCTAAAATGAAAAAGCCACCCATGGCGGGTGGCGGTGGTCTATCACTCTTCGTGAAGTTTGAGTTTCTTGATCAGTCCCTGGAAGCGCTCCTCCTCTTCGGGAGGGAGTTCCGGCTCGCCGCCGTTGACGAATTCCTGACGGAACTCGGCCATGACGACAATGACGTCGAGATCGAGGTCGCGGGACAGTGATCG
>DHFM01000032.1 GCA_002400405.1 Candidatus Moranbacteria bacterium UBA4824 | reverse complement strand
TATCCCCATTCATTGTCATACCAACCCACAACTTTTACCAATTTTCCATTAGCCATTGTGAGGGGTAAATCCACGATAGCACTATTTGGATTACCCTTAAAATCCATGGAAACTAAACCTTCCTGCGTCACGGCCAAAATATTTTTAAGTCCGTTTATTGAAGCTTCTTTGAAAGCTGAATTAATTTCTTCTACCGTTGCATCTTCCTTGAGATTGCAAATAAAATCCACAATCGAAACAACTGGAGTCGGTACACGCAAAGATATTCCGTCCAAATTTCCCGCTAAATGTGTCATTACTTTACCTACAGTTTTCGCTGCGCCGGTTGTAGTTGGAATTATGTTAAGGGCAGCTGCTCGTGCGCGTCGCAAATCACTATGAGGCAAATCTTGCAATCTTTGATCATTAGTATATGAATGCGTCGTGGTCATAAAACCTTTTTCCACACCAAAATTATCATCCAATACTTTTATCATCGGTGCCAAACAATTTGTGGTGCAAGAACCGTTAGAGACAATGGCTTCATTTTTATATTCATTTTCATTTACTCCTAAAAGATAAACCGGTGTATCATCTTTGGCTGGCGCTGAGAGAATAACTTTTTTTGCTCCCGCCGAAATATGTTTTTGGGCTTTTTCTTTATTATTAAAAACTCCACTGCATTCCAGAACTACATCCACTCCCAATTCTCCCCAGGGTAAATTTGCTGGATCCATTTCCATAAAATATTTTATCCTCGTGCCGTCGATTATTAGTTCTGAGTTTTTTTCATCTACTACCACTTCCTTGCCATAGATTCCATAACTTGAGTCATATTTCAAAAGATGCGCGACTGTTTTGATATCCGTCAAATCATTTATCGCCACAATTTCCACCTCATCTTTTTCAAATGCGATTTTGAAACTCGGTCGGCCAATCCGACCAAAACCATTAATTGCAATCTTAATCATAATTTTTGAATTTTTGAATTTTGTAATTTTTAANNTTTAATTTTGTAATTTTTAAATAATTTCTAATATTTAAATTTTTAAACATTAAAAAATTAAGATTTATTTACAAAATTAAAAATTATAAAATTTAAAAATTTTCTATTACTATTATACTTCAACATCCGTTATTCTCCAATTCTCTCCCGAAACTTTTTTAATGTTAAATTTCGTGTCTTTAAATTCAGTATTTTTTGCGATACTTTCAAGTCCAAACTCTAAATTTTCTAGTGATATGTCTTCTGTGTGTTCTTCGAAACCATCGTGAGCCAAAGCGATTGTTCCGATCTCAACATTCACACTGCAAATATTCTCAAGTTTTTTTTCTTGAGCTATTATTTTTAGTTCATCAATTATTTCTTTGGCTAATAAAAAGTCATGCATGCCAATTTTGTCTTTGAGCGATAGCGAAAAGCTACAAAATTGAGCACCCCGCAGAAATTCGCTCTCTTGAAATATAAATTATTTAAAAACTAAGCCGTAGGTGCCTACGCACACAAATCCATACATTACACTAATTTTTATTGGAATTTTGTGCGGGGTAATCACACTAAAAACTATTTAGCTCCTCCATAACCCATGTACATTACAATAAGCACGTGCTTCGATGTGTTCGGCTTCCAAGCAAAATTCCGCTGATGGCTCTTGTCCCGGTTCAAGATGTTTTCTATAAACTCGATGTTCGGTGATAACTTCAATCCATTCGATATAATGCTCAGAAGTCATTGGATGAGGAACTTTTCCCACGCTCACAATTACCCCAATGGCCGTTCTTTCAATAACCGGCACATGCTTTTCCATTCCCTCATCTTCTATTTTTTCTTGTTTAAGTTCCATTGTTTGCCCACAACAAACCAACTCACCTATTCCAGCGTGAACCATTTCCACAATATTCCCACAAACATTACATTTATAGATCTGATTTAATTCGGTCATAATCATGTAGCATGAAACATGTAACATACAACAAGCTACGTGCTTCATACAATATTAAATAAATTATTAAAAAAATTTGCTTCATGCTTCATGCTATATGTTACATGAACTAGTGCACTGCACAACTTATACACGGATCATACGCCCGAATAAACGCACGCATTTTTCGCTCACGCTCTTTGCCTTTCAATTTAATAATCCCTGGAATATATCCAGCAATATCCTCTTCTAAATTAGACAAAAATTGAGCAGTTGGAGTAATTATGTTTACATTCTTGATATACCCCTTAGCATCGATTTCCGTGTGATAGTAGAGCGTACCTCGTGGCGCTTCTACGGCGGCCGCCCCTGAGCCTTCTCTAATTTCATAAGGTCTAGTGAGAACTTTTTCCAAATCTGAGTTTAGAATTTGCTTGATGAGATGTGATGATTCTTCAATAGCATGAATAACTTCCACCATCTGCGCTAGAATATTGTTGAAAGGATTATAATTGGGAAATTTCCAATCCAACTCTTGCAAATACTTATACGCTTCAGGTCGCAATTTTTTTCGGTTCAAATTAATTCTGGCAATGGCGCCAATCATATAACTTTTTCCGTTGTGTTCCACTCTTTTCACAACTTCTTTTTGCTTTTGCAATTCGTGAAAATTTTTCTCAAAACTACCCACGGGAATATTTAATCCTTGATTGGAAATGATGTCTCCATCATAAACTGCGTACTTGGCCGGCGTTGACAAACAAACGTATTCCGTTTCACGAGAAAATTCCGGCATTTTTATTTTTCTAAAAAATTTACCCAATGCCTTGGCATCTTCTAGAATTTCCTTGGAAGAAAAAACTATTTTTTTCAGCTCGTCGACAGAAGGAACTTTTTTGAATCCGCCTACTTCATTGGTGAGAGGATGAATCACTCGTCCGCCGATCACCTTCACGATTTCCATTCCATATTCGCGAATTCGCATCGCTATTTTTGTTTCCTTGGGATATTTTTCCACTAATTTTAAATCATTATCCATATCCAAAAAATCCGCCAGCGACAAAAAGAAAAGATGCAAAGCGTGCGAATGGATAATTTGTCCCAACTCCATAATTTCTCGAAGTTTTTTTGTTTCTTCACTCACAACTATTCCAAAAACATTTTCAATAGATTTTATCGCAGTGATATTGTGCACCACAGGACAAATTCCACAAATCCTTTGTGCCACTACGGGCATATCGCTAAAGTGTCGACCAATCAAAACACCCTCAATAAGACGAATCCCTTCTTTCACTTCTAGCTTGGAAGATTTAACATCTCCGCGAAGAACGCTCGCCATAAATCCGGCGTGCCCTTCCATCTTCGCTATATGATTAATCTTAATTTGCATACATTTTTAATTTACGAAAGTACTAATCTGGCGAAATTACTAATTCGTATTTTCGTTTAATTCGTATTTTCGTAAATGCTTATATCATCTTAACGCTTTTTTCTTCAATATCGTCTCTTAAGCCATAAATTTCTGAAACATTTTCAAATTCTTCCTCCGTCATCATGTTTTTTAGTGTAGCACGCATTGCTGAAACATTGCCATTTGGACGAAGCCCCCGACAACCTTGACACATCATTCCCGCACTTGGACAAACAGCATTACAACCGCCAAGAATCATCGGACCAAAACAAGGTTTTTTGTCAAGAAGCAAGCAACGATTTCCAGCTTTTTTGCATTCCACACAAACTGGAGAATCGGGAATGATCGGAATTTTTCCCACTAATAATTCTGGCATATATTGCAAAAATTCCTGTGCATTTATAGGACATCCCGGAAAAACAAAATCAACTTTCACGAAATTATCAATTTCCTTGATTTCCGGATTATAAATTCCCTGCAGATATTTGTAGATATGCTTTATAGTATTGGTTTTTTCTTGATAATTTTTAATCTCTGGCACTCCGCCCATCGCAGCACAATTTCCCATCGCTACCAAAAGTTTGCTTCTTTTTCTGGCATTTTTCAAAGTTTTTATATTTTCCGCCGTCACTGGATTACCTTCTATCAAAACCACATCCAACTTTTTTCCGCGATCAATTTCATCTTCAATTAAACGAAAATCCACCATTTCCACACTGTTGGCAAAATCTAAAAATTTTTGTCCTAAATCTAAAAGGGCAAACTGACAACCCTCGCAAGAAGTCAAACTCACAATCGCCACCTTTGGTTTTCTACCGACCAGCAAGGCGATTTTGGTTTTCTTTACTTTTTTAATTTTGCTAGATTTTTTCTCTCTATTTAAATTTTGCACCTTTATTTTTATTTTTTTTTCTGGCATGATTTTTTTAAAATTTATTACTTACGGTAAATCCAAACTTACCTGATCTCCTGTAGTGAGAGCTCCGACACTAGTACCGCTAGAAAAATCATCAGTGGAAGTATGAGTTAATGCAGTGGTCTCTGAAATAATAGAAACGCTATCCCCCGTAGAAACATTTGAATCAACAGCGCTATATTCTGTCCATCCGGATTGATTAGAAGTGTGCTGAGCAGTTGTTCCTGTTAAAGTACTCCAAGTGGTTTGTACCCAACCATAAGTAGCCGCTTTGGCAATATAATTTTGATAAACAAAAATACCAACCAGAGCGATTAGAAAAAAGCTTGATAGAATAACAATTTTTCTTTTATTAATTTTCATATTTTTTACCTTAATTTTTACCTTAAAATTATACCACATTCTTTTCCATTGACAAAGCAACTTTATCAATACACAATTAGTTTATACTTTTTTAATTTTAATCTCATTCTTATTCGTAGCATTCGCATGCAATTAGCATTGTTTATATCGCTACTAAAAACCTTATGCCCCTAAAAATTGGAATTGTTGGACTACCCAATGTTGGAAAATCTACGCTTTTTAAGGCTCTCACTAAAAATCCAGTAGATATTCAAAATTACCCATTTTGCACAATAGAACCTAACGTTGGTATTGTGAAAGTTCCCGATATTCGTTTGGAAAAATTGGCCAAAATGTCTAACTCAGCCAAAATTATCCCCACCGTTATTGAATTTGTCGATATCGCAGGGCTAGTCAAAGGCGCCTCAACCGGCGAAGGGCTGGGGAATAAATTTCTTGCCAACATTCGCGAAGTGGATGCTATCGTGCAAGTTGTGCGTGATTTTGAAAATTCTGACATCATCCATGTGCATAACAAAATTAATCCGGAAGATGATATTGAAATAATAAACACTGAGTTAATCATCGCTGATTTAGAAACCGTCAAAAAAGTTCAAGTGAGAATCGAGAAAGATGCTCGCGGAAACAAAAAAGGTGCGTCGGAACAACTGGTGATTCTAAATAAAATACGAAAAACACTAGAAAATGGTTTTCTTGCAAATTCTCTCGTAGAGACGCAAAATTTTGCGTCTCTACCTGAAGAAAAATTGGATTTATCCGATGAAAACACGGAAATTATCATTCGGGAACTTTCTCTACTTACTATGAAACCTTTTCTTTATGTTTATAATGCTTGCCCCGTTAAATCCGACAAAGTCGGTGCGGAGCTATTTAACGGGGTTTATTATAAAATTTCCGATAAATTAAAAGAAAATAAGGATTTTATTGTTTTAGATATCAAAATCGAAGAAGAACTTTTGGAAATGACAACCGAGGAAGCTCAGGAATTAGAAATAAAATCCAATTTAGACCAACTCATTCTCAAGGCCTATGAAATCTTAGGTCTTATTACTTTTCTCACTACAGGAGAAGATGAAACGCGCGCCTGGACAACTAGAAAGAATTCCTCCGCTCCAATTGCTGGCACAGCCATCCACAATGATTTCAAAGAAAAGTTTATCCGCGCCGAAGTAATAGCGTGGGATGAACTCTTGGCCGTTGGGTCATGGAGTAAAGCCAGAGAAATTGGTAAACTCCGCACAGAAGGTAAGGAATATGTAGTACAGGACGGAGATGTAATAGAATTTAAAATTTAAATAAGCAACACTAAAAATATTTGCCATGCTTACGGGATAAATTTAAGATATAAGCTAAAACTCAGGAGTGTACACTTCCTCTATTATCCGCTATAATTAAACTGTTATGAAAAAAGTAAAAGCGCAAAAGAGACCTGCCCGCAATGCTACGCGACAAAATAATACTTCCGAGGAGCCAAGCCTTGATGAAAAATTTTTAAGTCAATATGACGAAGATTGGCATAGCGTTGCAGGCGGGGAAGCAAAGAAAAAGCCGAAAATGCGAGTTTCCGGCAAAAGCGTGTTTAAAATAAAAGAAATTCTAATTAAAAAATGATTTTTGTTCGCAGATTTCTGCCTGCCGGCGAGCAGGCGCATCGCGATTGACTTTTTAATCAATATAAGCTACCATAATATGAAGTTAGTTGCTAAATTAATAATCAGAATCCTCGCTAATAGCGCCGCCATTTGGGTGGCCAGTTATTTCATAACCGGTTTTTCCTTTAGCGGAAGCTCCCGGGATTGGATTTTGGCGGGACTAGTTTTGGCAGTTTTAAATTCATTGGTAAGACCAGTCTTGAAACTCTTAACTTGCCCCGTAATCATTCTAACGCTTGGACTTTTCTCGGTCTTTATAAACATCTTCGTTTTGTTTTTAGCCGAAAAAATCCTGCCTAATCTCAAAATTGATGGGCTGTGGCCAGCGTTTTGGGGCGTAATCGTAATTAGCCTCGTAAATTATATAATTCTATCAATTTTTGATAATAAAGAATAATAATATGTTAAAAGTCATAAACATTTCAGAGATAGTTGTTTCCATACTGCTTATCATCTCCATTCTCCTGCAAAATCGCGGAGCAGGACTAGGCGGAACATTTGGTGGTAGTTTTGGTGGATATCACACCAAAAGAGGTTTTGAAAAATTTTTAGTGGCTTTCTCTGTAATACTATCAGGACTATTTATCGTTCTCGCTCTCTTGAATCTAATTGTGGCGAAATAATAATATTTAACCCAAAGTAAAATATATTAGTAACTTTACGGATAGAAAAAATAAATGGCCAAAAATGTCACAGTGGCCAAAGATAGTAAAGATCTTGAGTTTCAAAGAAAAACTCCTTTTTTATTCTCTCTTGCTTATTTTTATTGGCTCAATTGCCAGTTCAGGAATTATTTTTTATTATTCCAAAACTAAAGCCATCCCGACTTATGGCGGAGAATATATCGAAGGTATTGTCGGTCAACCACTCTACATTAATCCTCTTCTTTCTCCTTCCAACGAAACTGACGCCGACTTGGTACAATTAGTTTATTCTTCTCTTTTCAAATATGATGGGACAGGGAAAGCCGTGCCGGATTTAGCAGAAAGTTATGATTTAAGTGAAGATAAACTGACTTATACTGTGCATCTTCGAAAAAATGTCCGCTGGCATGACAATGAGCCGTTCAATGCTGAGGATGTAATTTTCACAATCAACTTGATTTCCAACCCTGCTTACAAAAGTCCTTTACGTAGCAGTTGGCAAGGCATTGAGACAAATCTCATTGACGATTCAACTATTGAATTTAAAATAAAAACTCCTTATGTCGGATTTCTAAACGATCTTACTTTTGGAATTTTACCCAAACATCTCTGGGAATCAGTTGCATCTGAAAATTTCAGCTTGAGCTCTTTAAATCTAAAACCGATCGGCACTGGACCGTACAAATACAGCGCTATCCAAAAAGATTCCAACGACAATATTCTTTCCTATAAACTCATCTCCAATCCGGACTATTTCGCTTCTCGACCTTTTATTTCCAAGATGACTTTCAACTTCTATCTTGACGAAGAATCAGCCGTAGATGCTCTGAACCGCAAAGAAATTATGGGTATCAGCGTCGTATCTTCGGAAAATCTCAAAAACATAAAAAATCAAAAAACAGTAGCTATTCACAAAGCTGAAATCCCACGCTATTTTGCTATATTTTTAAATCAAACTAAAAGTGTTCCGCTAGCCAACGATGAAGTGCGAGAAGCTCTAAGCTATGCCACTGATAGAAAAGAAATTATAGAAAAAGTTTTAAATGGAGAAGGCAAGGAAGTTTATTCTCCTTTTCTTTCTTATATGATTGGCTATTCGAATGAAGCCAATGAGCCGAGTTTTGACGCAGAAAAAGCTAACAAAATTCTAGATGATAAAGGCTGGAAAAGAGAAGATGACGGGATAAGAAAAAAAGATGACACTCGATTGGAAATTAATTTAGTCACTACCGATTGGGAAGAACTCACTAAAACAGCTGAAATTTTGAAAGGTCAATGGGAAAAAGTGGGCGCACAGATAAACATCACGCCTTTCACAATTTCCGACATTCAAGAAAATCATATCCGTCCCCGTGAATATGAAGCTTTGCTTTTTGGCCAAGTCATCGGCGCTGATCCTGATCCCTACTATTTCTGGCACTCTGACAACAAAAAAGACCCAGGACTCAATCTTTCACTTTTTGGCAACAGCGATTCAGACAAATTGATTGATGAAGGTAGAGAAGAATTTGACGCAGGAAAGAGAGCTGAGAAATATATTGATTTTCAAAAAAATGTCGCCAAAGAAATTCCGGCCATCTTTCTTTATAGTCCAAGTTATATCTATCCAGTTAATGGACGCGTCCAAGGCACAAACATTCAAACTCTCATCTCCCCTTCTAACCGCTTCAGTGAAGCTAATTTGTGGTATATTAAAACCAAGAGAATTAAAAAATAATTTATAAACCTTACGAATTACGAAATTTTACGAATGTACTAATGTGAGTTAAAAATAATTTTTATATTTTATTAAATTATTTGTAATTCGTACATTCGTACCGATTCGTAATTCGTAAGGAGAAACAAAAATTTATGAATATCAACTTTAATTTCGTGCCCAAGCACTATGCTTCTCGCGAGCATGAAAAAATGAAAGATGTTCTTATGGATCCAAATGGCGTTGGACCGGCTATTCACTACTATATGATTCGTGGCGGAGTGGACCAAAAAAATATCACTGTTTGGGAACCAGGAACCATTTGCGGAGAATATATCAAAACTTATGGCCACTATCATGTTGGTCAATTAGATGAAAATTATAATATTCTTTTTGGTGAAGGCATTGCACTATTGCAAAAATTATCCGTGGACGAAAATGGCGAAATGGTGGCTGATCGAGTCGAAGAATTCAAGGCTATTGTCACAAAACCAGGAGACAAGATATATATGGCGCCAGGATATGGTCATCTCCTAGCCAATACTGGCTCAACTTATTTCGTTACAGCGGACGACAGCCCAGTAGATTTTGAAGAACGCGACCCAGCCAGTTTTCCAGGACACGCTGACTACAAACTCGTCCAACAAATGCGCGGTTTCGCCTACTATGTCATTGAGTACAATGGCAAACCGGTTCTAAAAAGAAATCCCAACTACACTCAAATTCTCAAGGAAGATTTAGGTGGATTGGAAGTTATTGAATAGTCAAAAGACTTATAAATATTTTTTATCCTTATTTTTCTTAAGTTCGTCCACAATTTTCTTCACATCTTGCGCTCTGTTTTTTGGACAAATTAACAGAGCATCGTCGGTGTCGACAACTAAAATATTATCCAGACCAATAGTGGCAATTAGTTTATTCTTGTTGCCTTTGATGAACGAATTTTTAGTGTCCACCACTATCGCATTGCCATCGATATAATTTTTTTTCTCTTCGGAAAGAAATTCGTCGATCACTCCCCAAGTTCCCATGTCCGTCCACTTAAAAGGATTGATAATGATATAACTTTGACTAAAAATATGCTTGGTCACATCCTCAGTTGTCCCCGCTTCCATTTTTGAATAAATTTTTTCAATTTCTTGCGCCTCATTTTGTTTCCCCAAAATAGCCTTAATTTTCATAAGACTTTTATACCAATTCGGCTTATATTTTTTGTAAGCTTCAAGCATCAAATCTGGATACCAACAATAGTGATTGGAATGAGTCGCAATTCTAAAATCACCAATTAATTTCCTTGTTTCTTCTACGGTGGCAAGACGAGGTACAAACTTTTCAATTTTGAAAATATCCGCCTTTTTTTGACTCTTAAGAATCTCTCCCAGCATCAGATAGTCAATACCCATGTCGGGATAGAGCGCTTTTTGCCCTCCTGTCACTAATTTCTTTTCTTTCTTCACAAGGTCTTCGGCTATCTTGGTCATTTCGATAAATTTCACATCAGGTTTCCGTAGACAATCCGCCTGAACAATCATAAATGGCTCCTTGGGATACCGATGCGCCACCTTGACAATGGCTAGTCCCACGGCCGGACCGGTATTTATGGCAATATCAGGCTCTACGATGATATTTTCTAGCGGAATCTCCGGCGCATCCTCCACCACATATTTCACGTATCTTCTTTTGGTCGCAACAAAAATATCTTGCGCCCCGTATTTCTTGAGAAGCGATTCGACATTTTGCCGAAAAAGAGTAGTGTCGCCGATAATCGGTTGGAATTGCTTAGGTTTGTCTTCTCGGCTCATTGGCCAAAGTTTCGTCCCCTGCCCTCCGGCGAAAATTATAAATTTCATAGAAAATATTTAATAATTATTTTATACCTTTCCATTATACCAAACCAATTAAATTACACCAGACTTAGAACTTAAAAAAGCCTAATCTAAGCCAAATAAGCTATTTTCGCCGTGATACATCATTTAAAAATCTAA
>DHFM01000060.1 GCA_002400405.1 Candidatus Moranbacteria bacterium UBA4824 | reverse complement strand
GGTTAAAGAATTATTACCAAGCATTGACAACTTATCTTTAGGGGAATCTATACTTTTGAACCTTTTTATAAATATAATTCGTCATGGTGATAATCCCCCAAAAACCACAGATCAAATTCAAGGAATAGTTGCGATAGATGAAATAGATGTTCATTTGCACACAGATTTACAAAATTCAGTATTACCAGAACTGATAAAACTATTTCCAAAAATTCAATTTATTATTACTACTCATTCGCCTTTGTTTTTGTTGGGAATGAAAAAGACTTTTGGTGAAGAAGGATTTGAAGTGAGAAATATGCCAAAAGGAGAACTAATAACAACAGAAAGATTTTCTGAGTTTGAAAATGCTTATAAGGTATTGAAAGAAACAGAAAAGTTTGAAGATGAGGTTAGAACAAAGGTCGTTGCCAATAATAAGCCAATTGTTTATGTAGAAGGTCCAACAGATGTTCTGTATATCAAAAAAGCATACGAATTATATGAAAAAACTTGCGATTATTTTGATATTGAAATCATTGGAGAAAAAACTGAATCTGGAACTAAATATTCAAATAATACAGCACTATCTAATGCTAAAAAGTTACTTAGCACAAAACTAAATCTTTTAAAGCAAAAAGTAATTTTGCTCAATGATCCAGAAGAATCTATCGAAGAAAAAGAATATGAGAATAAACTGTATATAAGAAAAATGCCAAAAATTGCTGCGAATCCTCTTCAAAAAGGCATTGAAAACCTATTTGAAAAAACTTTTATTGATAAAGCTCAAAAAGATAAAATTGATTGTTTCCAGTTTCAAACAGTTGGAACAGAAATTAAAAATTTTATGATAGTTAATGGTAAGAAAAATGTAATTTGCACTTGGATTTGTAATAACGGAACAAAAGATGATTTTAAGAATTTTGAAAAAATTTTTGAAATTATCGAAAAAATCATAAAGCCTGATTCTAAAGTTAATAAACTATGACAGCCCACCAATCAAAAATCAAAAAACTGAACGCCGAACTCTGCCCCGCAGGGGTGGAGTTTAAGGAGTTGGGCACAGTGATAGCACTGGAATATGGCAAACCTTTGAAAGAAAGTGAAAGAGGCGGAGGCAATTTCCCAGTGCTAGGTTCTAACGGAAGAATTGGATTTCATAGTTCATATTTGATCGAAGGGCCTTGTGTAATTGTAGGTAGAAAAGGATGCGCAGGTGCGGTGGTTTGGGAAGAGCAAAATTGTTATCCAATAGACACAGCTTTCTTTGTGAAGAAACAAAATGATGAAATTTCATTGAAATATTTATTTTACCTATTTCAGACATTAAATCTTACATCAGATAAACAGGATGGTGGAGTTCCCGGTTTAAACAGGAATAACGTATATAAAATTAAAATCCCCATCCCACCCCTTGCCGTCCAAGAAACGATCGTAAAAATCTTGGATACCTTTACCGCGCTGGAGGCGGAGCTGGAGGCGGAGCTGGAGGCGGAGCTGGAGGCGGAGCTGGAGGCGCGAAAGAAGCAGTATGAGTATTATTACAAAAAACTTTTAACAGCTAATGTTAGCTCACACATAACATTGAACGAGGTTGGAAAGGTGTCAATGTGTAAACGGATTTTCAAAAATGAGACTTTGGCAAGTGGTGATATTCCGTTTTATAAGATTGGAACTTTTGGGAAAGAGCCCAACGCATTTATTTCGCAAAATATTTACAATGAATATCGCAAAAAGTTTTCGTTTCCCAAAAAGGGTGACGTACTTTTATCGGCGTCTGGAACAATAGGGCGAAGAGTGATTTACAACGGTGAACCAGCGTATTTTCAGGATTCAAATATTATTTGGATAGATAATGACGAGAAAAAAGTATTGAATAAGTTTTTATACTATTTGTACGCAACGGTTGAATGGAAAACTGAAGGTGGAACAATTCAGCGACTTTACAATGATAATCTGAAAAAAATCAAAATTCCCGTTCCACCTATCGCCGAGCAGGAAAGAATTGTGAAGATTTTAGATAAATTTGATGACCTTGTGAACGATATTTCAATCGGTTTACTGGCGGAACTCAATGCCCGGAGAAAACAATACGAATACTACAGGGATAAGCTGCTTACGTTTGAACCATTGGAAGCCGAATATGCCAAACAATAAAAAATACAATTTGGTGGCGGAAAATCCTCAAAGCACGGTGGTGGCTGAATATGTACCAGCATACCGTGCCGCCAAGTCCTACCAGAGCGAGGCGGAACTGGAGCGCGAATTTATTGATCAGTTGCAATCACAGGCGTATGACTATCTTCCCATTGCTTCTGAGGCCGATCTTGTGCTCAACCTGCGTAAACAGCTTGAAAATATAAATGATTTCACTTTTTCCGATGCCGAATGGGAAAGGTTCTTTACCGGCGAGATCGCCAATCCTAATCAGAGTATTGCCGAAAAGACAGCTACTATTCAAGAAGACCATATCAAAATTTTAAAAAGAGATGACGGAACCGTTAAGAATGTCTATCTGCTCCGTAAAGATAAGATCCACGAAAACAGTTTGCAGGTGATCAACCAATACACCACCACCCCGTCGCCTGACGGCGCCACCCCTCCAGAGGAGGGGAAGGAGAA
>DHFM01000063.1 GCA_002400405.1 Candidatus Moranbacteria bacterium UBA4824 | reverse complement strand
TATTTTTCTCCCCGGGCCGTTTTATGTCGTCTTTTATTTATTTTTAGTATTTTTGATTATTGCAGCTGTCAATCAGTCGGCGAAGAAATTTAGAGAGAATAAGGGTGGAGATGATCTGAAAATAAATCTAATTATAATATTTTTTGCCGCCCTATTTTTTTTCGTTTTTGCCAAAAAGAATCTTCTAGATTTCTCTCCTCAAGGTAGACATCTTTTTCCTGCTCTTCTACCAATATCTTGGTTGTTATATAATGGCATCAGGAGTCTTGGTGAGAAATCGAGAGGGTTTGTGGAGATATTCATGATGCTCTTTGCTCTTCTGTCGTCATTATCTGTTCTTTGGCTGATGATAGATAAATATTGGGGTGGTCATCTCGATTTAACACCCACAAGGATGATTTTAATCACACTTTCTATAATTTTTATTTCGCTTTATCTTATAGAAACATCACTAATTATCAGAGGAAAAAATGGGCAGCAACTTTCAGACTAAATTAATCCCTATTTTGGTTGTTCTCTTTTTCCTTTTTTTGCCTTTTGAGCGCTTACTAACCATGGAAATTTTTGGTTTTACGCTCAAGATTTCCTTTGCTATTTTGATGGTTCTCGTTCTTTTTTTCTTGTCTGGCATACACAAATATCGCCTAGAAATTGAAGATAAGCTACTACTTCTTTTTTCCTTTCTGTCTTTTCTTTCAATTATCTGGTCTATCGACCAATATCGGTCGCTGACGATTTCGACGATTTTTTTAGCAACCTTTCTGGGCTTTATCACTCTAAAAAAATTGATCAAAAAAGAAAATTTTGACTTGATTGAAAAAATTATGATCTGGTCGGGCATCTGGTTGGCTGTTTTCGCCCTTTGGCAATATTTTGCTGATCTTTATGGTCTCTCTAATCTGACATTCTTACGTGAAAATTATCAGAAATCAGTTTTTGGTTTNNTGTCTATCTGCCGTTTTGTTAAATCAAAAAAGAGAGACATGCTATCGGTCGTTTCTCTGTTTCTGGTTTCTGTTGCGATCGTTCTTTCTCTCTCGAGAGGGGCGTATATAGGACTTCTTTTGTCTCTAATTTTGTTTTTTGTTTTAACCGTCAGTTTCTATAAGCAATATTTTAAGAAAGTTCTTTTTTCTTTGTTGGTCGTTGTGTTAGCGGTAATTTGTGCAATTTTAATTATCAAATTTTCCGCACCCAGGGAAAGCTTCGATCTTTTCGTAAATCATGCCGGAGTGGCTGATGTTTCGACTGGGGAGTCTACCCTTGATCGATTTTATCTAATGAAAATTGCTTGGCAGCAATTCCTCCAGAGACCGTGGGGTATCGGTGCCGGGGCTTTTGGCGCATTACCGGAGTTCACTGAAAAGGCAGTTGTTGGAGATTACCAAACGGTAAATAATCTCTATCTTGAGATCTTAGTCGAAGAGGGAATTGCAGGTTTTCTGATTTTCATCTCTTTCGTTGTACTTTTAGTTAAAAGTTTGTCAGCAAAAATAAAAGAGAAAAACTTTTCTGCACTTATCTATTTGGTAATTGGAGTGGCAATTTTCGCCCAAGCAACCTCCTTCTCTTCGCTCTACATTTTGCCGATCTGGGCCTATTTGGCACTCGCTTGGAATCAGACAAAAGTGAAAATATGATAAAATTAGAATATGATCAAATACTTGGTTCTTGTTCCAATTCTTTTGATTCCGACTTACATCTTTCGTTTTACGATTTTTTCGATTCCGACCAATGTTTTTGAATTCTCAGTACTGCTTGCTGGCCTGACGTTTTTCATTGTCTGGCTCTCAAATTATTTATCAGGCAAAGCGGTAAAATGTAATTTTGGTTATCTGGCGACATATTTATTGATTCTGGCTGCGGTGGTCAGTATTTATTTTTCCGCTGATAAAAGCACCGCTCTGGGGATATTAAAGGGTTGGTTTATCACTCCGGTTATGTTATATCTTCTGGTGATTAATTGTTATCCCAGGGATCGCACGAGGGATCTTTCTCTGGCGATATTTATCTCTCTAATGATTGTCTCGATTTGGGCGACGTTACAAAAAATCGGAGTAATTTCCACTTTGTTTTATCAGGTTGGCGATCCCGGTTTTGCTGATTATCTCTCGAGATTTCGAGCATTTGGGCCATTTGAGTCGCCTAATTACTTAGCGATGTTTGTTGTTCCATCAATATTCCTATCGTTGCCGATTTTTGGTTATTTCAAGGGGGCAACGAACAAGCTTCTGCTTTCTACTCTCTACATTTTTCCTCTCTACGCCCTGTATGCCTCCCACTCGTTGGGAGGACTTTTGGCTTTCGGCTTCGCATCGATTGTTTATTTTGCTTTTCAGACAGCCAAAATTCATCGACTCAAAATTCTTAATTCAAGTTGGAAGATGACCGGTCTGGTTTTTGCGTTAATTGTAGTTGCCGCCATCTTTGCTCTGACATTTTCTTCAATTGGTTCAGAAACCTACAGTCGGAGTATGCGTATCGATATCTACCGGTATGCTTGGGATTTAGCAAAGAATCATCCGATATTCGGCATCGGCCTCGGCCAATTTCAAGCAGCGGCTCGGGCAATATCACTCGATAATCTTGGTTTTCAGCTTTATGGTCTCTCTTACGCTCTTCATCCACATAACTTGTTCTTGAGCTATTGGCTTAGCCTCGGGGTTTTTGGACTAGCCGCTTTTATAATTTTAATTATCAACTTTTTTGTTCGTCTTGGCCGCAGCAAAAGCGATGTTACTCTGTCAGCCGGACTCTTTGCGGCAATGACGGCGATTTTAATTCATGGGATCATTGATACAACATATTTTAAAAATGATCTGTCAGCGATCTTTTGGCTAATAATGGCCCTAAGCCTTTTGCTGGAAACTAAGAAAAAAAGGAGTAAAGAAATTGGAACAAATTGAGAAGGTTTTTCACAAAATCGCCGTCATTCTTACTTATTTTATTCTGATCTATTTGCCGTTTTCTGAACTTCTGCTTCATTTTCTTGAAAGCAAAACCACTCTCTCTGCCGGAATGGTTTTTTGGATCACTCATTTTTATGAACCGATTTTATTGCTCGTCATTATTTTTTACCTGATAAAAATTGTGATCAAAAAAGAATTTAAGAGTTTTTTCCGGGACAATCTTTTTATTTCGGTATTTATTGCTTTGGCAATAATTCTTTCTCTTGTTCGCCCGTCAGAGCTCGCGCGTAGTCTCGAGGGTTTAAGATTTTTGCTTTTGCCATTTGGTGTTTATTTTCTCGCTCGACTTTCCGACTACAAAAATCCCAAAACACTAATTAAAATTTATCTCATCGTCGCCATCTTTCTGGCGGCGATCGG
>DHFM01000014.1 GCA_002400405.1 Candidatus Moranbacteria bacterium UBA4824 | reverse complement strand
ACAAAACTATTTTTCTCTTAAATTCAGCCTTACGGAGTACTCCATTATAAATTCAAGTGAGCTGGCGTTAAGAATTTACTTATCTTCGCTTGATGTACTCATCAAGCCTAGTAAATTTAGCCAGCGAACGTAGAATTTATTGGAGTACGTAGCTTGGCTGAGAGTTCTTTTTGTTACTTTTTCTTGCGGAAAGAAAAAGTAAGGGGAGTATACATTGTAATACGTATTAAAATTTTAGAGGTACGCTTTTTTTCTCAGAATAAAATATATTATTTCAACTCATGTATTCTAATTAAATCGAACTTGTCCGTGTCGGTTTCCCAGACGGCAAAGGTTGGCGGATAGATTTCGCCGGCAGTTGTGCCGGGGTTGAGGAGGGTGCATTCTTTTTGATTGGCGTCGGCTCTCATTTTTTCAACCCAAGGTTTGTGAGTGTGGCCATAGAAAACAAAATCATATTTCCCGGTTCTTGCTAGTCCCTTGGCTTCTTGTGGATAATGAACAAAAGCCACATTATGCCCTTCAATCACCGCTTCACCGAATTTTTTGAAAATGTAGGTGTTTCGATATTTTTTTTCATCTTCGAGATCGCGCAGATCATCATAATCGGCATTGCCGAAAATATAAAGAATGATTCCAGCGTAAATATCATTCATAAAATCCAGTGTTTCTTTTGATGCCAAATCCCCGCAACAAATAATCGTCTCGATTTTTTGTGCGTTACAATAATCCAAAACTTTTTCGAGGTTTATTTCGTTGTTGTGAATGTCGGAGATGATTGCGATTTTTGGCATAAGATTGTTTTAATTTATTCTACTCTGTTTCCATAAACTATCAAATAGTCCTTCCATCATTTCTCTGTATTCCACACTTTCAATTATCAGACCGAAATTTTCTTTTTTCGAGGACATGAAAACACTTTTATTATCGTAGATAAAAACAGTTGAGTTGAAATTTAATTTTTCAGGGGCATAACGGACTTCGCGCAGTTGTTCAGTGTGCCGATTAAAATATTCTATTTCTTCATTCTCCGGAGTTCTTAACCTGATTGTTTTTGTTTTTATATTATTTTCGGCTCTTTTTTGAACGAAGTCTTTTATAAAATCGACCCCCAAGGTTTCAAATAATTTGTTGGATGGCGTGATTGCCAAAATCATTTTGTTTTGGCAATTAAGCGAATCAAAAAAAAGATTTTCCATATTTTCCTTGCCTTCATAGAATTTAATTTTTGGGAAAAAAATATCTGATTTTGTCATAGAATCAAGTTCCGGCATCGCCAGTTCCAGCTCTTTTTTTGTTTTATCCAGCTCTTTTTTCTTTTTGTCCAGAAGCCTTTCAATATTTTTAGGGGATTCCATTGTGAAGCGAGCGCCATATTTTTCTCCAGTTTTGGCGACCAGCCCTTTTTTTTCAAGTTTTTTCAAGACATCATAAGTGTTTTGACGGCTAACGCCGGTTTTTTTTGCTAAAAAATTAGCTAAAGCCCTTTCTTCTTTGAGTCCGGCGAGATATATTTTGATTTCTTTTTCGCTCAATCCGGCTTTTTTTAGTATTTTTTCAAGCATAGATATAATTTAATGTTGTCAGTATTATTTCGTCATCTATAATATTAAGCTAGAATAAAGGCTTTGTCAAATGATATTAAAATGTCAAAATAGAATTGACATACGGTGATATTTTTGGTAATGTTTAGTATCTAGAAACTGGAAAGAACATTGAAAATTAAATAAATATTTATCTATGGGAGGAGAATTAAATGGAAAAATATCGCTATTGCTATATAGATGAAGGAAAAATTCGTTTTAAAGTGCGGGAAGTTATTTTAAAAAATGTGGAAAGAAAAAAACAAGAAGACATTAACAGAAAAAACAAGCTTGATGTTATTGCGGAAAAGATATTGGCTGTAGATATATATAATGAACGCAATAAAATGGTGAGGGATATCGAAAAACAAGCCATAGATATGGGGGAGAGAGGTCATGTAGATCCGTTTATATTTAAGGTTTCAAATCTCAGAATAATTGATTTTGAAAGAGAAGGGGAATATTATTCATTACTAGAGAAAAAAGCAGATGATGAAATGTTTAAATCTCGTTTTCTAATTACAAAAATAATTCAGCTTGTAAGAGATTATTTCTTCGAATATGAATATTTGAATAGAGTTGAAATTATCGAAAAAGAAGATGGAACGTATTTGTCTATACGATTTCAAGAAGATAGAGATGTCCCTGATCTTACGACTTACGATTAAAACTCCGGCAGGCGCCCATCGTGGTGCTTGCCGATTTTTATTTTACATTAAAATATTTTCTGCATTATTGCGATCTCTTTCCCAATTTTTTGGATTGTTAATTATATATTCACGGATTTTGTTTAATTCGATATCGTTTCGGATGATGTGGTCGTGGAATGAGCGTTGCCAAGAAAACGAATTACAATCAAATCTATGAATTAATTTTGATGAGGTGGTTTTAAACGCACCTACCAATTCAGATAATGGTTTTATTTTTGTGGGTAGGGACAGGTCGCGACCTGTCCCTACTGTAGATATGATTTCAACAATCAAATGCACATGATTTGGCATGATAATTTGACAATCAAGATTTACGTATTTATATTGTTCGGTTAACCAATTTAATTGTTGTTTAATAATGTTTCCATAATCATTCAAATGCATTGTCCCATTTGAAATTTCCCCAAAATAATGTTCTCTATTTTTCGTGCAAATCGTCACAAAATACATTCCATTTTGGGAATAATTGAAATTTTTCAAACGATTTGATTTTCGGTTTTTGTTTGGCATTTTTTGAAGACAGGACAGGTTTGAAACCTGTCCGTACAAAACCCGCCCCTACATTTTATGAATCACGAAATTGCTTTAATATTTTTATATCGTCTGCGACACGATCGTGTTGGGTTTCTAAGATCATATCAATCTCATTTTCCTTGGCAAAAGCGATGATATTTTTGAAAGCATTACTGCCGATTAGTCCTTCGCCAATGTGGGCGTGGCGGTCTTTTCTTGAATTACATTCGGTGAGACTGTCGTTGGCGTGAATTAGTTTTATATTTTCAAGGCCAATTTCTTGGTCGATTTTTTCTAGGAGGGACAGGTCGCGACCTGTCCTTACATTAAAATCTCGCCAATCATAACCGGAGGCGAAAGAGTGTTGGGTGTCGAGACAAATTCCAGCGATAGCATCCGAAGGGACAGGTTTCAAACCTGTCCTTACGCCATTGATAATTTCTGCTAATTCAGAAAGATCATCGCCAATAATTTCCCCAGCGCCAGCGCTGTTTTCCAAAAGTAATTTTGTTTTTCCGTTGTATCCTTCTAAAGTTTTTTTGAGCATTTCAATAGTAGTTTTGAGAGCTTCTTTTTGGCCGAGATCTTTGGCAGTGCCAAGATGGGTCATCACATATTTGGCGCCAATTAGATTGCCTCGTTCCAACTCATCTCGCACCACGCTCACGGACCCATAACGAATGCGATTATTCCCTGAAGCAAAGTTGATATAATATGGCGTGTGAATGTAGGTAGCTTTTAGGTTATAGCTTTTAGCTTTTAGTTTAAATTCCTGAATTAATTCAGGAGTTAGTTCAGAAGCTTTTCCTCCTTGAGGTGAACGGGTGAAAATTTGCATGCATTCGCAACCTAAATCATGGGCTCTTTTGGGAGCTTCAAAAATTCCGCCGGCGATTGAGATGTGACAACCTATATTCATAAAAGTAAATTTTATTAGATTAGGATAGTTTCATTTTAGCATAAAAAAAGAGCGATAAGAAAGTCGCTCAAATTTCTAATTTTCAAGTTTCAATTTTCAATGAATTTTCAATTAAATAATTTTCAAAAAAATTATTGAAAATTGAAAATTTGTCATTCACTGAAAATTGGAAATTGTGAATTGAAAATTTTATATCACTTGCCATCCTTCCGTTGTCTCAACTATCTTACCTTTAATTTCAAAACCAGACGCAAGGCGGTGGCCACCACCACCAAATTGAGCAGCAATTTTAGAAACGTCGGCTCCTTTATATTCTTCTGAGCGAAGACTGCCTTTAATTATTCCATCACCTCGTTCAGAAAGAATGAGAGCGAACTTTGTGCCTGGGACGGTGTTTAGGATTCCGGAAACTTGGGCGATGTCGTCAGCTGTGGCGCCACAATCCTCCATTTCTTTTTGCGTGAGAACTGAAACGATCATTCCATTTTCCGGATTGATCTTGGCTTTTTCAAAGGCTCTGCCCCACAGTTTCAAAGTAGAGATGTTTCTATTAGAAAAAGCAATGCTAATTATTTTGGAAAGAGGCGCTCCATTTTTTATCAGTATGGAAGCAATTTCCATCACGCGCGCGGTAGTGTTGGAATGCTGGAACATGCCCGTGTCGCCCAGAATTCCCAAAAGCAAAAAAGTGGAAATATTTCGAGTGAGTTTTATTTTATTAAATTCAAAAAAATCATAAATTATTTCGCAAACAGAGGAATAATTTGGGTCAATGACGTTGATGTCACCTTTGATTGTGATATCGGGATGATGATCAAGCAGTGCAATAATTTGTTTTTCTCCAAAGTTATTTTTCACTTTTTGAAAACCTCGCTCAACACTATCAGTAGCAATCACAAGGTTATATTTTTTGAGGTCTAAGTTTTGTGGAAAATTGAAATAATTAGGGGAAAGACTTTCGAGATATGTTGGATAGGGATCACTGCAAGCGATGTCAACATTTTTTCCAAGACTTTTGATATATTCGCGTAAAGCTAAAACAGAACCAATCGTATCAGAATCCGGACGGGAATGCGCAAAAAGAAGAATATTATCAGATTCATTTATAACATAATTAAGAGTATGAAATTCCTTGGAATATTTAGACATAATTTCAGAACCACTGATTATCACTGATTTGCACATGATTACACATGAATTAAAATTCAGTGAAATCAGGATAATCATGTGATAACCCGCCTGCCGGCGAGGCAGGTCAGTGGTTCAGATTTCTTTTAATATCTTCTCGATTTTATCCGCCTCAGACTCTGTAAGGTCTAGGCGAAATTCAATTTTTGGTAGCGGACGCATATGGAGTTTTTTGTTAAGTTTTCCCTGAATTTGAAAGACTTCTTTTTCCAATGTTTTCATGGCATAGGAAATTTCTTTTTCCGGGAAAACACTAACAAACACTCGAGTATAGCGAAGATCAGTAGTTGTGTCAACCTTGGCGATGGTAATAAAAACCCCATCTTTCAAAGAGAGGTTTTTTAGGATAATATCGCCAACGTGATTTTTCACAAGTTTATTTACTTTGTATATTCGATCATTCATAATTTTTAAGGCTCTAGACTAGAAGATATT
>DHFM01000044.1 GCA_002400405.1 Candidatus Moranbacteria bacterium UBA4824 | reverse complement strand
GGATTGGAGGAATAAGAAATAGAAATCATAAAAAACAAGCTTAAGTCAGCTTGTTTTTCTTTACTTTAGGGAGAGCTGGGAGTAGAATAGGGGTATAGAATATAAATTAAAAAGAAATATTATGGCTAACGGACAAAAAGTAGAAGCTTTTGAAAAGACCCTTTTTAAGGTGGCGGATAAACTGCGAAAAAATATTGACGCGGCGGAATATAAGCACGTGGTTTTGGGTTTGATTTTTCTCAAATATATTTCCGATTCTTTTGAAGAATTATATGCAAAATTGAAAGATGGTAAGGGTGATTATGCTGGAGCTGATCCGGAAGATGTGGATGAATATGTTGCTCAAAATGTTTTCTATGTTCCGCCAATTGCACGTTGGTCATATTTGCACTCTCGAGCAAAACTTCCTTCGATTGGTACTGATATTGATGAGGCCATGGATGCGATTGAAAAAGACAACTCATCGCTCAAGGGAATTCTAGCGAAAGTTTATGCCAAACCAAATCTCGACAAAGCGGCGCTTGGTAGTCTGATTGATTTAATTGGCAATGTTGCTTTGGGCGATGAAGCTGCCAAGACCAAAGATCTTTTGGGTCGAGTTTATGAATATTTTTTGGGAGAATTTGCCAACGCGGAAGGCAAAAAGGGCGGTCAGTTTTACACGCCAAAATCAATAGTGAAATTGATGGTAGAAATGATTGAGCCATACAAAGGGAGAGTTTATGATCCGGCTTGTGGATCTGGCGGAATGTTTATTATGAGTGAAAAGTTTGTCAAAGAACACAAAGGAAGACTTGATGATATTTCTATTTATGGGCAAGAATCTAATCAAACTACTTGGAAACTTTGTCGGATGAATTTAGCCATTCAGGGAATTGACGGAGAACAGGTGAAATGGAACACCGAGGGCTCATTTTTGAATGATGTGCATAAAGACTTGAAAGCCGATTTTATCTTAGCTAACCCTCCTTTCAATGACAGCGACTGGTCAGGTGAGCTTTTGAAAAATGATTCGCGTTGGAAATATGGCGTGCCACCAACTGGCAATGCCAATTTTGCTTGGATGCAACATATGATTTATCATCTTTCACCCAAAGGCATTATGGCTTTAGTGTTGGCAAATGGATCGCTTTCATCCAATACATCAAATGAAGGAGAAATCAGAAAAAATATTATCGAAGCTGATTTGGTGGATTGCATCGTCGCACTTCCGAAACAACTTTTCTACAATACCGGCATTCCGGCTTGCATTTGGTTTATCTCAAGAAAACGCGCGGGCAATGGAGATCGCAAGCGCACCGGTGAAATTCTTTTTATTGATGCCAGCGAGATGGGATATTTGGCTGATCGCACTCATCGCATGTTCACCGAAGAAGATATGCAAAAAATTTCTGATACTTATCGGCAATGGAGAAGTCGAGAAAGCAAATATGCAGACATAAAAGGTTTTTGCAAATCAGCCACACTTCCCGAAATTCAAAAACACAATTTTGTTTTGACCCCTGGGAGATATGTTGGCATTCCAGATGAAATTGATGATGGAATTCCGTTTGAAGAAAAAATGAAAAAGTTGACCGAAGAATTGAAAGGGCAGATAGAGAAGGAAAAAGAATTGAATGAGGAGATTGAAAAACAAATGGGAAAAATTGGAATAAAATTGCAATAAATGTGTATAAAATAGTATCATAGATGTATTTTATACAAAAAATTGTATATTCTTGACTTATATTTATATATTTGCTACCATATAAGCATAATCAATAATTACTCAAAAATATGATTCGTTCATTTTCTTGCAAAAACTTCTATTCTTTTGCAGATGAGAGCGTTGCTAATTTTACGGTTAATGAAAAGGCTCCCAAGAAAGAAGCCTACATTGATTCATTTGCAAGTGATCGCATTTCAAAAACGCTTATTGTTATCGGGCCAAATGCTTCGGGCAAAACAAATTTGTTGAAAGTTTTGCCATTTTTGAAATGGCTCATTATTGATTCTTTTAAGGTTGATCTGAAAGCAAAAATACCAGTCAGACCATTTTTGTTTCATTCTTTGGAAAAAAAACCGACTGAATTATCAGTTGAATTCGAGCTTAATAGCAGTATCTATAATTATTCATTTTCTTTAAATGAAGATAGAATTATATATGAAGAATTGAAGATTAAGAATAAAACAAAACAAAAACTGACAAGCAAAACTCTTTTTATCCGTGAATGGGATGAAAAAAATAAATCATATCGTTTTGACGACAAGGGTTTTGGTTTGCCAAAAGGATTTGAGAATGAAAATTTACTTCGCAATAATGCCAGCATAATAAGCGCCGCCATTCTGCTTAATCACGAGGGAAGTCGTGTAATCGGAGATTTTTGGTCAAAGATTGAAGCTAATGTTGTTGAAGCTGGTTGGCTGGGCGATCATCCAATAAGGGATAATAAAATTAGTTTTTTGGATGCGTTGATGTTTTTTAGCGAAAATGAAAAACTTAAAGCAACAGCAGAAAAACTCTTGAAGCGTTTTGATATCGGTTTAGAATCTTTCGATATTAAAAAAGAGAAGAAAGAAAATGGCGTTTCGATAAATGCTAAGGCAGTGCATTATTTTGACGATCAAAAATATGAATTGCCTTTGCACTATGAATCATCAGGAACCAGACAACTTTTTATTTTATTAAAAACAATTTTGCAAGTTCTGGCTAATGGAGGCGTGGCTGTTATTGATGAGCTGGATGTTAATCTGCATCCCGAAATGATCATCGCTCTTTTTGAATTATTCATATCTTCTGAAGCCAATCCCAATAATGCTCAAATAATTTTCAGTACTCATAGTCACCGCATTCTCAGTGATTTGGATAAATATCAAATTGTTTTGGTTGAAAAAAATGAGAGAGGAAGCAGTGAGGTTTGGCGCTTGGATGAAATGAAAGGGGTGCGTGCGGATGATAATTATTATTCTAAATATATCGCTGGAGCCTATGGGGCAGTGCCGCGGATAGATTAATAATTAGATGAAAAAGAAAAATCAAAAACAAATCAGAAGAGCCAAGTGTACCATCCTTTTTTATGTCGAAGGCTCATCAGAAGAAGTGTTTTTGAAACATTTGCGTAGGACTTATGCCAGAAATAGTGGAGTGGCGGTGACAATCAGAAATGGACAAGGCGGATCGGCGGATGGAATTGTGCAAAGAGCGATTTGTTATCCGGGCGGATTTGATAGACGAGTTGCTGTTTTGGACAATGACAAACCAAAAAATGAAATGGCAAAAGCCAGAGCGTTGGCAAAAACAGCCGGAGTGGAAATTATTGAGAATTGTCCGTGTCTCGAGGCTCTCTTGCTACGCATTTTGAACGGAGGAAAAATTTTGGAAGATGCAAATTCAAAATATTATAAAAAAGAATTTGAGAAAAAACATATCTGCGAAAGCAAACGGTGCAATATCGATGAATACGCCAAAATTTTTCCGAAGAATGTTTTGGATGGCAGTCGGAAGAAAGTGAAGGAATTAGGTCGGATTGTGGGGTTAATGGAGAATAAGAAAGTTTAGTAAAATTGATGGGGATATAAGAAATTAAAGTAGCTAATAATTAAAATATAAAATATATGTTCAGAGAAAAATATAAAAATAAACCAACTCAAAAAATGGTGGATATGTATTGCAAGAAAATAGAGGATTTTCTTTTTGCTCATAATTTGAAGATTCAGCTGGAATTAGGGGAATCGCCAGTAGTTGTTAAATCTTATTTAGAGAATGAACATATTGAAGATGAATATGTTTGGATAAGAAAAATTATTCTAAATTTGCCACAAAATAAAAAATTAGAAATGATGCCACCTAGAAATGGTTTCGATGAAGATATTACCGACAGGGAGTTATGGGAGGATGCGTGGTGTATTCAAAATGGAATGTATAAACAATTAAATGTTAATATTAATGGTGCAGATGATGCATATTGGAAGCTATGGGAAAAGCTTTCTAAAAATAAATGAATAATTGGAAAGAAACAATTTTAGATTCAGTCGCGGGAATCATTAAAAATCCTTGGAAACCAGGGGATGACTTTTCAAAATATATTGGACTTGAACATATAAATGAAAACAGCCTGACTCTAAATGGAATTGGAAATTCTGAAGAATTAAAAAGTAGTAAATTTAAATTTAGAAATGGCGATATACTTTTTGGAAAATTAAGGCCATATTTTAGAAAAGTTATAACGCCTAATTTTGATGGAATTTGTTCAACTGATATTTGGGTGATAAGAGCAAGAGAAGGATTTGATCAAAAATATCTATTCTATTTTGTGGCGAACCCTGTTTTTATTGATAAATCTATGGGTGCAAATACAGGAACGCACATGCCAAGAGCAGATTGGAATTTTTTGAAAAATACACAATGGAAATTTCCACCAATCGAAGAACAAAAACAAATTGCATCGGTGCTGTCGAGTTTGGATGATAAGATTGAGCTTTTGCGCTCGGAGAATGAAACGCTGGAAAAAATCGCGCAGGGGATTTTCAAGGAGTGGTTTGTGAATTTCAAGATTGATGGCAAAAAATTGAAATTGAAAAATGGTGTGCCGGAAGGGTGGAGGATGGGAAAAATGGGAGAAGTAACGAAGATTTGTGGCGGGACTACGCCTGATACGAAAAACCTAGCATATTGGAATGGCGATATTAACTGGACAAGTCCAAAGGATTTGTCGGATTGTAGAGAAATTTTCTTAACTAAAACAAAAAGCAAAATAACAAAAGAAGGTCTTGCTAAAATTAGTTCGGGCTTATTACCAGTAAAAACTTTATTATTATCTTCGCGAGCACCAATTGGATATTTGGCTATAACGAATATTCCAGTTGCGATAAATCAAGGATATATTGCTTTTCTTTCGGGTGAATTTTTTTCTAATGAATATATATATTTGTGGTTAAAAATGAACATGGATAAGGTTATTTCTTCTGCTAACGGTTCAACATTTTTAGAAATAAGCAAGACTTCATTTAGAAACATTGATATTGTTGTTCCAAAAAAAGAAGTATTTGATAATTTTCAAATCGTTATTGATCCAATTTTTGACAAAATTCTGAATAATATTAATCAAATTAGAAACCTCTCCAAATTACGCGACATGCTGTTGCCGAAGTTGATGAGTGGGGAGGTCAAAGTAAATGTATGAAAGCTGATCTTGAATTTATAGATTTTATAAAAAAGTTAAAAGGCAATCTAGGGAAGACTGATTGGATTACTATTTTTTCCAATAGTCCAGAAATTGAAAATTCAGAACAGGGTGCTTATTTTTGCGCTTTAATTTCAAATGATAAAGTTAACACAGTTTTGGAAAATTATTCTTGGGAACTTCACATTGGCGATGGTTGTCCTGGTTTTTCTTCATACTTTGAAGATGGAAAAGAAATTATGGAATATCACCGTTTTTGGATGGATGGAATTGAGCCATTTGTTTACAGAAGAACATTTCACGGACTTAAGCCGGATTATCTTGAAGTTTCAGAAGAGTTTAGGTTATGTTTCAATCTTTTTGAGCAACGAAATAGTGATGACACAGTCGCGCTACTGCATGTTGATGATAATGGTGATGATGTTGAAGTTGTAAAAATTTTAAAAAATGAAGTTAAAGTAAGATTGAAATTTATTAAAGAGTATTTATCTGTAAGAAACATGTGTCTTGTGGTTTATTTTGATTTTATGCGTTTTTCTGAGGAAAAACCATCTGTATTAGTTTTATCCAAGAAGGATGATATCGAAACACAAATAGAAGAAAATGATATTAGAGCGCGACTAGTTGTGCGCGATATGAACTTTTCAAAGAATAATTTTCAAGGATGGATTATGGGAAAGAAGATAATCTGCGGTTTGCCAAATTTCAAGCCTGGAATTTTTTGGCCATCAGAAAATAAAGAAATATTTGAAAAATTTATTATTGGAGTTGATGAAAATGGCAAAGAAATTATTTCTATATGTGATGAAGAAAAATTAAATAATTATTTTGGAAAAAATAAGAAATCTCCGCATTATCTGACGCCAGTTTTTTTTAAGAAGGAGGTACTAAAAAAATATTATGACAATCCTGAAAAATATAATGTTCAAGACGGAAATATAACTTGTGGAGGATTATGGTCATTAAGATTGGATAATAATCATAGCGAATATGTAGTTGTCTTTCTTGGTGATTTGGGACATTTGGTTTATAAAGAGCAAGTTTATTGGAAAAGTTTCAATGTTGCTCATCAAGGTGGAATCAGTCAAACTATGTGGAAGAGAGGGTTTATGGCAGAATTTGCAAATCCTGAGCAACCCGATCTGTATTTTAAATATAGGTATGAGGAATTTCAAAGAGAGTGGTTTAAAAAATTTGGATGGTATCTATTTAAGCCATTATCAGAAAAAGATGGTCATCATTACAAATCACTTCATCTTCCAGTATCTGAAAATCAGAAGGAATTTGATGAACAAATATTATCGATTGTTAAAATTATTATAGATTCCATAAATGAAAAGGAAATTGTAAGGGTAATCTGTTTTGACGAGGGAATGAAGAGTATAAGTAAGCTTGAAAAATTTATTTTTAAAAAAGCTGGTAATTTCAAAGAGATGTTTGAATTTTTAAGAAATTTACAATTACTCAGATCTGTCTCAATCGCGCATAGGAAGAGTGAGAAAAATAAGGATTATAAAAAAGCATGCGAGTTTTTTGGTATAGGAAAAAAGAAGTTGCCAGATGTTTTTGCGGATATTTTAATTAAAACAATTTGGGTTTTAAATACCATAGAGTCAAAATTTTTAAAAAGTGAAGAAAATAAATAATTTTATGACAAAAATAACTTGAATCAAAGTTTAAGATAAATTTATGGAATTTGTTACAATAGAATCTCATTTCGGCCTTGTAATACCTGAGGGTGCTAGTAATAATCACAGCATTCTTGCGAAGACACGAAATAGGTGTGCACAAAATCTTGTGGAAATGTTTTATGAAATCGCTACTATCCTTTATCCCGAAGAAGAGTTTGAAATATATTTTTTACCATCGGAGCCAGGAGGTTTTCGTGATATTTTTAAAATTGTTCAAAAATATCCCAAAGGAGCTGCTATCGCTGGGATAACAATTTTGTGTACGGTTGCAGGTACGACTCTTGGATATTTAACTTATAAAGATTCACATGAAAGTCATGAACATGATAAAAAAATGTGGATAATTGAAGATATTGAGAAATGTCTCAAGCTAGAACAAGAAAAATCCAACGCGGAAGAAGAATTTGATATTAGTAATTTTCCAAAAGACAAAATAGATGCGATTTGTGGAAACTTAGAATTGCAAAGAAAAAAAAATGACAGATATCAAACATTAAAAAATGATGATAGTATTACAGAAGAAGAAACAATTTTGAAAAATGATTCTAACGATATTTTAATGATTAAAAAAGTAGGAAGCAGTGATTTTAAGGAATATATTACACCTATTACCATAGAGGAAGGGTTTATAAATTTAGAAACAAATGGATTGATTGAATTGTTAGGTCCGGTAGTTAGGCAGAGAAAAGAAGGTGGCGGAATTAAATGGAAAGGAATTTATCATGGAGACGATATTGCCTATAAAGATAAAATTATTTTTACTGATGGTGATGGAATTGATTTTTATATGCAAGATGATGAGTTTAAGGATAAAATTTCAGCACAGGATATAGTTTTTAGGAATGGCGATAGTATGGCTGTAAAAATGACAATAACTTTCTATTTAAGTGATAGTGAGTTAAATAGAAAGAATGTGTATGTTAGTGAAGTTATGAGATTTAATGAAGATGTAATTGAGCATGTATCTAAGAAAACTAAAAATAATATAATAAATTCAGAAAATCAACTGTCTTTACTATAAAAATAATTATGCCAAAAATAACCGAATCAAATGTTGAAGAATTAGCGATTGAGATTTTGGAGGCGGAAGGATATCAATATCTTTCGCCAGAAGACCAAGAAGCGGAACGCGAAAAATTGAGTGAAGTTGTTCTCAAGAAACGCTTGAGAGATGCGATCAGTCGCATCAATCCATATAAACCTGAAATTGTGCGCGAACAAGCTTTCAAGGCGGTTTTGCATTTGGCTTCGCAAAATCTCATTGAAAGTAATGAAGAATTTCACCGAATGCTCGTCGACGGAATCGACGCGGAATTTTTGGCGGCCGATGGCGTGCGTGGAAACAAAATTCAGCTTATTGATTTTGACCACATTGAGAATAATGAATTTTTGGTGTGCAATCAATTCACAGTCAAAGAAAAAGAGGCGACCAAGCGCCCGGATGTCGTGTGTTTTGTTAATGGATTGCCTTTAGTGGTTTTGGAACTAAAAAATCCGGCAGATGAAAATGCTACTGTCAAAAAAGCTTTTACGCAACTTCAAAATTATAAAACTGCCATTTCTTCACTTTTCAATTACAATTCCATTTTGGTGGCATCTGATGGCTTGGATGCCAAGGCTGGATCACTGACTGCGAATTGGTCGCGTTTCGCCTCATGGAAAACATCCGATGGAAAAGATGAAGACAAGAAAACAATTCCACAATTGGAAACTTTGATCAAAGGAATGCTCAAAAAAGAAGTTTTGTTGGATTTGATTCGTAATTTCACAGTCTTTCAAAAAGTGAAACGAGAAGATGCCAAAACCGGTCTGACCTATATTGAGACAATTAAAATTCTATCCGCCTATCATCAATATTACGCAGTCAAAAAAGCGGTGGAGTCGAGCAAGATTGCTTCTCGAGAAAATGGGAACCGTAAAGCTGGCGTGGTTTGGCATACGCAGGGCTCAGGGAAATCACTTTCGATGGTTTTCTATGCCGGCAAAATTGTTTTGGATTTGGACAATCCGACCATTGTAGTTATCACAGATCGCAATGATTTGGATGATCAACTTTTTGAAACTTTTGCTTCGAGCAAACAACTTTTGCGTCAAGAACCGGTGCAAGTAGAAAATCGTGATGATTTGAAAAAGAAATTGAAAACGGCCGGGGGAGGAATTATTTTCACCACCATTCAAAAATTCTTTCCCGAAGAAGGCAGTGAAACTTTTGATCAATTGTCTGATCGAAAAAATATTATCGTGATTGCGGACGAAGCACATCGCAGTCAATATGGTTTTGGTGCGAAAAATGTTTATGAAAAGGATGCACAGGGGAATGAAATAGGCTTGAAAACTAAATATGGCTTTGCGAAATATCTGCGCGATGGTTTGCCCAATGCTTCGTTTATTGGTTTTACTGGTACGCCAATTGAAAAAGAAGATGCTTCCACGCCTGCGGTATTTGGAAATTATGTAGATGTCTATGATATTGCACAAGCAGTGGAGGATGGGGCGACTGTGCGAATTTTCTATGAATCACGCCTCGCAAAAATTCATTTGAAACCGGAAGAGGCGGCTAAATTGGATACAGAAGTAGAAGCCGTCACGGAAGGAGAAGAATCTACTGCTAAAGAAAAATCTAAAGCCAGATGGACACAACTCGAAGCGATTGTGGGACATAATGAGCGAATTAAAACAATTGCATCTGATATCGTGGATCATTTTGGAAAAAGACAAGAAGTGGTTGAAGGAAAGGGAATGATTGTGGCGATGAGTCGTCGAATCGCGGTGGAACTTTATGAAGAAATAATCAAACTACGTCCGGACTGGGAAAATATAGATAAGAATAAAAATACAATCAGAGTTATTATGACTTCCAGTTCTTCTGACCCGGAAAGTTGGCAACCGCATAGCACAACCAAACAAGAAAGAAAAGAAATCGCCGAAAAATTTAAGGATCCAAGTAGTCCCTTGAAATTAGTAATTGTTAGGGATATGTGGCTCACTGGTTTTGATGCGCCGTGTCTTCACACGATGTATATTGATAAACAAATGCAAGGTCACAATTTAATGCAGGCCATTGCGCGGGTCAATCGAGTTTTCAAAGATAAGCCAGGAGGTTTGATTGTGGATTATATTGGTATCGCGACAGAACTCAAAAATGCTTTGGCTGTATATTCTGCTAGTGGTGGGAAAGGTGCGCCAACTTTGGATCAGGGCGAGGCGATTGCGACGATGCTTGAAAAACATGAAATTGTGATGCAGATGTTTTCTGGGATGGATTATAAAAAATATTTTGGCGCTTCGACTTCAGAAAAGATGACTATTATTTTGGAAGCGCAAGAACATGTTTTGAGTTTGGAAGACGGCAAAAATCGTTTTACGCGCAATGTTGATTTGCTTTCAAAATCTTTTGCTTTGTCAGTGCCAAGTTTACAAGCGATGAATCTTAAAGATGAGGTAGGATTTTTTCAAGCGGTGAAGGCGCGTTTGGTGAAAT
This sequence comes from Candidatus Moranbacteria bacterium UBA4824, assembly GCA_002400405.1. Classification (GTDB taxonomy): domain Bacteria; phylum Patescibacteriota; class Minisyncoccia; order Moranbacterales; family UBA2206; genus UBA2206. The sequence continues at coordinate 5,049 of DHFM01000044.1, read as the reverse complement.
TTGAACCGAGTGGTGGTGGAAAATCAGATGAAGAAATTGAAACAGCTATCAGGCAGATTGTGGACAAGGCGGTGGTGTCAGATGGTATCGTGGATATTTTTGACGCGGCCGGAATTAAGAAGCCGGACATTTCAATTTTGTCGGATGAATTTTTGGAAGAAGTACGTGGAATGGAAAGAAAAAATTTAGCCTTGGAACTTTTGAAAAAGATTTTGAATGACGAGATAAAATCACGGCAGAAAAAGAATTTAATTCAAGGTCGCAAGTTGTCAGAAATGTTGGAGCGCGTAGTCAAGGAATATCAAAACAATCTAATCACGGCGGCGCAAGTTATTGAAGAATTAATTAAATTAGCCAAAGATATTCGAAAAGAAGATCAGCGCTTTGAAGGAATGGGACTCACCGAAGATGAAATTGCTTTCTATGACGCTTTAGCTGATAATGATAGTGCTAAAATGACGCTAGGGGATAATAAATTGCGCGAGTTGGCGAGAATTTTGGTAGTGAAAGTTAAAAGCAACACTTCAATTGATTGGACAATCAAAAAAAATGTGCAAGCCAAACTTCGAGTGCTGGTGAAAAGAACCTTGAACCAATTCGGTTATCCTCCGGATATGCAAAAAATCGCCACAGAAAATGTCTTGAAACAGGCAGAAATGTTGGCGGAGGATTGGAGTGAAATTTAAAATGAAAAGAGATTGAAATAATTTTTTGTTAAGTAACACGTTAAGTAACACTTTAAGATAATTATACCCCAGTTAATTAAAAATAATCTAACACATTGATTTGTTTTTGCCAAAAATTTTCTTTGAGGGTAGAATTGAGAGGTAAGTAATTGATTACGTAATACATTACGTACCTAATAAATTTATTGTGGCAAACTCAAAAAGAGTGTATAATAAGAGTAGATATAAACATTCACTCTGTTAAATATTTTGCATTAGCAAAATAAAAATGTAAACATTTTTTGTTTAACAGGGTAAAAATGAAAGGAGGTGGAATTATGAACGGAGTACAAACTTGGGGAGAAGCGATCACGATGTCTCTCATCACTCTTGGGCAACGGCTGATTGAATTTCTGCCAGTTTTAATTGGAGCGCTTTTGGTGCTTTTGGCTGGTTGGATCATCGCCATTGCAGTGGGAAAACTAGCGGAGAAATTTATGAAAGCTCTTCGTGTTGATAGGGCGGCAGAAAAAATTGGCCTTAGCAATAGAATTTATGGCAGTGAAATGCATTTGACCATCTCTGCTTTTTTTGGCGGACTAGTTAAATGGTTTCTAGTGTTAGTTTTTTTGATGGCAGCGGCGGATATTTTGAAACTTAGTCAAGTGACGGAATTTCTAAATAGCATCTTGCTCTACATTCCAAATGTGATAGTAGCCGTGGTTATTTTAGGCGCGGTAATTCTTTTGGGAAATTTTGTCTACACTATTGTCAAAGGAAGCACGCGCGCAGCTGGTATTATGTCGGCGACGCTCTTGGCAACAATTTCTAAATGGTCAATTGTGATTTTTGGAATTTTTGCGGCTTTCATTCAGCTTGGAATTGCCCCATCACTCGTGAGTACGATTTTTATCGGAATAGTAGCAATGTTGGCACTAGCTGGAGGATTAGCTTTTGGTCTTGGCGGGAAAGATGAGGCGGCACTTATGCTCAAAAAACTGCGAGAAGAAATAACCGAACATCACCGTTAATTTTTTGAAAAAGAGAGAAAAACAATTTCGTCTAGGCGGAATTGTTTTTTTTATTCTCTCTATAGGTTCTAAAATGACGCTTGTTTTACAGCAGGGCGGTTTTTTGCTAGAATTGAGTTAGGAAAAAAAGGGGATATAAAAAAATTCAGTAATTAGTTACTGAATTAATTCAGGAATTTTTTGAGATTATGGCTCGTAGAAAACAAAGTGAAAACAATATAAGAAAATTAACCAAATCTGGCGGAGGAAAATCGATTGGACTTACTCTGCCGATTGAAGTTGTACGTGATCTTGGCTGGAAAGAAAAGCAGAAAGTCGTTGTCAAGCGCGTTCATGGGGGAGTGTTAATTAAGGATTGGAAACCTGCCAGCCGATGAGGTTGGAAATAAAAGTTATCCACAGCCCAAGACTTGTCAAAATTATGTAGAGTGATATAATATCATTGTGATAAATGATATTATAAAAAAATAAAAATTTATATTTATACTATGAAAAATATTTTTGAACAACTCACGGATTTATTAAAAAAAGATGAGCGTCTTGCTTCGCAAGACGGCGTGCTTTTGAAAAATCAAACACAAGAATTGGCTCGCAAGAATGACCCGACACTTATCAAACTTTTGCTTTCTGACAAGTCGATCAAACAACACTTCTTTTTTGAGGCAGAAAAAACATTGATTTTTGATAAAGAAAAATTTATCCGCTTTATATCCAACAAACAATTTTTGCCGGATTCTTATACCGCTTTCAAAAACAAAATTGGCTTTACTGTCGGTGATGAATATGTGAGCGAAAACAAAGAAGTCGTTTTGGTTTGGCCGTACAAAGATTGTATCTTGGAAGGCGGGATGACTAAGGAAGATCAAAAAAGAGATGAGATTTTTTATAACGAAACATTGGCGCCGGACGATATTACTTTTTTGCTTGATCCAAAAGTTTTTACTAATTTCAAGCGAATAGACAAAAATGGTGAGCATCTCCTTTGTCATTCCCGCGAAGGCGGGAATCCAGTATTTCGTCGTGATGAAAAAGGTACGATTAAAGACAATTTGATTATCAAAGGCAATAATTTGCTTGCGCTTGCTTCACTCAAAAAAGAATTCGCCGGAAAAGTGAAATTGATTTATATTGATCCGCCGTATAATACCGGAAATGATGGGTTTAAGTATAATGATTCTTTTAATCATTCCTCGTGGCTTACTTTTATGAAGAATAGATTGGATATAGCGAAAACTTTATTGAGGGATGATGGAGTAATTTTTATAAGTATTGATGATAATGAGGATGCTTATTTAAAAATACTTATGTATGAAATTTTTGGTAGAGAAAATTTCGTAGCTGATTTTATTTGGAATCATAGAAAATCTAGTCAAAATGATATTGATGTTTCGCTGGCGCATAATTACACAATTACATTTGCTAAAAATAGAAATAAGTTTAAGCTAAATTCTTTGGCTATTGATGAGCTAAAATTTTCTAATCCAGATAATGATCCTAGAGGAGATTGGGTTGCAGATCCGTTTGATGCACCAAATATCCGCCCTAATTTAACCTATCCTATTATAAATCCAAATACAGAAGAAGAAATTTTACCACCAGAAGGAAGACATTGGAGAATGACAAAAGAAAAATTTAAAGAAGCTTTAAAAGATAATCGTATTATTTTTGGAAAAACAGGAAAATCAAAGCCACAATATAAGAGATTTAAATTTGAAGCTCAAGAGAAGGGGACAAATCCTTTTACTATTTGGGATGATGTTGGAACAGCTACAGAAGGAACAAAAGAGTTGATGAAAATAATGAATGGTGAAAAAGTTTTTGCGACACCAAAACCCGAAAGATTATTACAGAGAATTATTCATTTAGCAACAAACGAAGATGATCTAGTTTTAGATTTTTTTGGTGGTAGTGGAACGACCGGGGCGGTGGCTCACAAGATGAACCGCCAGTATGTGTTAATTGAGCAAATGGATTATATTCATGATTTGCCGGAATCAAGACTAAAAAAAGTTATTGCCGGCGAGCAAGGCGGGATTTCAAAAGATGTCAATTGGAAAGGTGGCGGAGATTTTGTCTATATGGAACTCACTAAATGGAATGAGCGGTGGATGGAAAAAATTCGCGATGCAAAAACAGACAAGGAACTAATCAAAATTTGGAATCAATTAAAAGAAAATACTTTTTTAAGCTGGAGAATAGACATGAAAATTTTTGACACTAACGCCAAAGATTTTGCGGATTTGAGCGTTGCCGATCAAAAGAAGTTTTTAATTGAATGTTTAGACAAGAATCAACTTTTTGTTAATTTAAGCGAGATTGAGGATATAGAATATGAAGTGAGTAAGGAAGATAAGGTTCTCAATAGAAACTTCTATAGTGGCAAATAATTATGTTATACGACGAATTTAATTCATACAAAAACTTTGCCGGCGCTGATGTTTTCAAAAATAAGGCGACGGAAAAAACGGATATTTTGAAAAATCTCAATCCGGCTTTTTCGGCGCGCGAATATCAAAAAGAAGCGCTGGGACGATTCTATTATTACTTTGAAGAATATAACCAAAAACAAAAACCAATTCATTTGATGTTTAATATGGCAACTGGTTCAGGCAAAACGCTCATCATGGCTTCAAATATTTTGTATTTATACAAACAAGGTTATCGCAATTTTATTTTCTTCACTCGTCTTGGAAATATCATTCAAAAAACCAAAGCCAATTTTCTTGATCCAAATTCCAAAAAATATTTGTTTGCCGAAAAAATAATACTAGATGGACGAGAGATAAAAATCAAGGAAGTTGATAATTTCGAAAGTGCAAATAATGATGATATAAACATTATCTTTTCTACCACCGCTCTTTTGCATTCTCGTTTTAATTTTGCTCGCGAAAATGTTTTGACTTATGAAGATTTTGCGGACAAGAAAATCGTTCTGATTGCGGATGAAGCGCACAACCTATCTGCGGAAACAAATAGCAAAATAAGCAAAACCGAAGAAGCTGATCGCCGAAATTGGGAAAATACAGTGATGTGGATTTTGAACGCTAACAGTCAAAAGGACAATGTGCTTTTGGAATTTACAGCCACAGCTCGACTCGAGCAGGAATATCCTGAAATTTTGGAAAAATACAAAGACAAAGCGATTTATCGTTATGATTTGAAAGAATATCGCTTGGACGGATTTTCAAAAGATGTGCGAACTTTGCAAATTAATGCGCCGATTATGGAACGCGCGCTAACGGCCCTGATTATTTCACAATATCGTCGTAAAATTGCAGAAAAATATAAAATTGCGCTAAAGCCCGTAGTGATGTTTAAGGCCAATAGAGTAAGCATCCCAAAAGAAGGAATAT
>DHFM01000030.1 GCA_002400405.1 Candidatus Moranbacteria bacterium UBA4824 | reverse complement strand
TATAGAAAAATTGAAGAGTGTCAAGATGAATATAACGTAGCCCCAAGGAGAGTCGAACTCCTCTTTCCAGGATGAGAACCTGACGTCCTAACCGATAGACGATGGGGCCACTAATATAATCTAGCAATAATCTGATGTTTAATCAAGATTTACCCCCACACCAATTAAAAAAGTATTATTTCCTTATCTTAAAAGCAATTAATTTAAATAAGAAAATTAAATAAAAAGTAAATGATTTAATTGGTGTGGGGGTGTACTATTTTTCTATTTTTTGCTATACTTATATTGAAAAAATCTGTTATGGCAAAAAAGAAAGTTGACAAAAAAATTTCCAGCCTAGAAGCCTCCTTTGAGGATGTTTTAGTTTGCCAAAAAACTAGCGCCGAGACATTAGTAGAGATTCTTGTTCAAAAACCAGAAAATATAACTCAGGAAAATCTAGGGACACTGGCAGGAATTTTGGAAGTAAATGATGAGTCAAGCGACTCTTCCTATGTAGTGAACTATCTTATCTCTGTCATTAAAAAAGAATACTATTCCAAAACTAAACGCGGAGCAGTTGAAAGTTTTGAAGCAGCTCTAAACAAAGCCAATTTGGCGCTGGCAAAGTTAGCCGAGCATGGCAATGTTAATTGGCTCGGGAAAATAAATGCCATTATATTAGTCATCGAAAAAAATAATATCCATCTTTCTCAAGCTGGAAGCGCTAAGGCAATGTTACTTCGAAGAAAAACCCTAACTGATATCAGTGAGGGCGCAATCATTCCAGAGAATCCTAGTCCCTTCAAAACTTTTGTCGATGTTCTAAGCGGTAGATTAGAAAAAGATGATGCCTTAATTATAACTACTGATGCTATTTTTGAAATTTTTTCTTTTGAAGAGATCAAGAGAAGCGCACTAAAATTTTCCCCCGAAGAGTTTATTCGTTTTTTGAGAACTGCCTTAGGAAATGAATTGGAGAGAGCCGCTGTGCTAGTTACTAGAATGGGAGAGAAAAAGATTCCCATAGAAATTCCACAGGAAACTATTGAGAAAAATGATTTTAATGCATTTAGCCAAAAATCTTTTTCCAAAAATCCTAAGAAAAAAACAGAGAAAGAAAACCAAAAGACTGAGGAAAAACAATCTTTAGCTCAGGAGATAAAAGAAGATCTAAAAAAAGAATCTGATGAGTTTATCGACAAAAAAACCGGCCATATCTATATTAAGGAAAACTTTTCTTTTCAAGAAAAAAATCCTTTCTGGGAAAATATTTATGAAATAATCCAAATAAAATTAAGCGTAGTATTAAGTTTCTTATCCAAAGAATTTTCTGCTCTAAGGAGAAAAATAGCCTCGATTAAATTACGCTCAGAAAAAATAAAAATAGTCGAACCAAAAATTATTTCTGAAAATTTAGAGGATATTCAAAAAGAGCCAAAAAAACCGCTTATAAAAATTGACCGAGAAAAGATACTGCGACTAGCTAAAGAATTTTTCGCCACACTTAAGGAAATTTCTTCAGATATTTTTTCTTTTCTTGTTTTTGTCGGTCGAAAAACTGTTATCGGGCTAAAAAAATTTATTCCAAACAAACAAACTGGCACATTAAAAATAAAAACGGCGTCTACTTCAAAAAATAATTTCCTAAAACTTTTCCTTCCGCATTTTGGAAAGATAAAAAAAATATTTTCCCAGTTCGATTATTCGCAAAAAATTTATGTTGCGCTAGCCCTTTTGCTTCTTTTAGTGGCTCCTTATTTTTTAGCTAAATTACAAAAAAAAGATACTGTTGAAGAATTGTCCTACCAAGAAAGTATGCCAACCATTCTTCTTCCACTCGAACAAGACAAAAATGTTTCTCGCATTGAAAATCTGCAATCGGTTTTTTCAAAAAATGGAATTTCTAAAATCGTCAATTTAAATGGAAAAATGTTTTTTATCGATGAAAACAGCCTGACTAGTGCCGAAGACAATCAAAATTATCCTTTTCCAGCTGAATTTTCTCCACTCAAAATTGTTTCCAATATGGATGATTTAAATTTGATTTTCCTAATCAATCAAAGTAACAAAATAATTTCTTGGAGCCCAATTTCTAAAAAATTTCAAGATAACGCTATAGAAATTCCCGCTGGCTCAGAAATCTCACTGGCCAAAACCTATCTCACTTATCTCTATCTTCTGGATAAAAAAACTAATCAAATTTACCGCTATCCACGTGCCAATAATGGCTTTGGCGAAAAAACAAACTGGCTTCGGAATGATGAAAACTTGAAAGAAATCACAGACATAACGATTGGAGAAAATCTCTATCTTGTTCAAAATGGCAATATCCTAAAATTCTTTCAAGGTAAAAAACAAGTTTTTACCATAGAGGAAACAGCTACGAAAATATTTGCGGATAAAATTTATACAAAAAGAGACAGTCAAAACATCTTTGTTTTAGACCAAAAAAATTCTCGCGTCATCAGATTAGATTTAGATGGAAAAATTGTTTCGCAATTTCATAACGCAGAAATTGCTTCGGCTACCGACTTCGAAATCAACGAAGAATTAAACTTAGCCTATTTTTCTAACGGCAATGAAGTAAAAAGTTTTGAGATTAAATAAAAAAAAACCAAAAAAAATGAAAAATAACATAAGCGGACTGTCTGAAAAATTTGACAGCCCGCTTTTTTGTTTTGTCTTATTGCAGATATTGTTTAAGCTCTAAAAGATTGTTTCCAAATTCAGCGAAATGATCCTTGAACAGAATGATTCGATTAATTACTTTCTGACCATCTTTCCCCACATATGATTCCGCGATAGTTAGATAATTATTTCCATTAGATGCTTTTTTGACATCAAAGAAATAACTCTTCTTGCCCGCTTTGAGCATTTTGGAGAATACTTTCTCCCTTTCGATTTGTTGCATTTGTTTTGCCTGCCTGCCTAACTTTCCTTTTTTATTATTCAGTCTCAACTAAGAATTTAATTAAATTATTTAAAGCAGTTGAGAATAAATAGGGTGATAAGAAAGTTTGGCAGGCATTTTTAATATTTACTATGAGAAAATTATTTTCTCATAGTGATATTATAACAGTGTTATGCAATCACTGCAACCCCCTCCCCTGTGGATAACTTTTTATTAGAACTTTATCCGCGTTCGCTCCATAATTTCTCGATTGACCAAATCCTTATCTCGGCCATATTTCAAGCGAGAAAGTTCTTTTAGGGCATTAGCCACTTCCTGATCGCCCTTGGTTGGCGGATAAGTTTTGATGTTAAATGGTTTAGTAAGAATATTGTTGATCAAAATTTTCACAAAAGCATTATAGTTATCCACATTCACCAAGTCTTTCTTGGAAAAAGTTGGGGCTAATTGTTTTTCCAAAAATTCTCCATCTTCCGGTCCAACTCGAAAGACAACCATCGAACCAACATTACCAAAAACTGCCTTGGAAATTTCCTCTTTAAGTTGAGCGATAAATTGATGCGCTAACACTAAACACAAATGATATTTTCGTGCTTCAGATAAAATTTGAGCGATTGAATTAGTAGTAACATTTTGAAACTCGTCTAAGTATAGATAGAAATCTTTTCGTTCATTTTCCGGTGTATCCACTCGCGACAGTGCCGCCATCAAAATTTTTCCCACCACCACCATTCCAAGAAGTCGAGCATTTATCTCCCCTATTTTTCCTTTGGAAAGATTGATCAATAGAATTTTTTTATCGTCCATCACATCACGAAAATTTATGGTTGATTTTTGCTGGGCGATAATTGGACGCATCATATCATTAGCGATAAAGGTAGTGAGTTTAGAAGTGATATAGGGAACCATATTCGCCAAGGCCGCCTCTCCTCCCGCTTTTTCCGCTTCTTTAGTCCAAAAATCAACCACGATTGGATTTTTGCACTTGGAAATTTTCATCGCCCGAAATTCCTCATCTGCCAAAACTTTTGGAATTTCCATTAGCGTCGATCCAGAGGATAGATCATCCATAACCAAAAGCATGGCGTTTCGCATATATTGTTCAAACATTGGTCCACCTGTCGCCTTGAGATCATACAACTGATCAAAAATTCCAATCATTTCATTGATCACGAAAGTTTTTTGTTCGGGATGACTTTCGTCATATTCCATCATATTTAGCCCAAATGGTCGTTCAATATCCGCCGGATCAAAAATAATCACATCTTCCGCTCGCTCTTTTGGAATAGCTGTTAAAATATCCTCAACCGCATCGCCATGTGGATCGATAAAACAAAAACCTCGACCCGCTCTAGCATCTTGCTTGGCCAATTCTTGAAGAAAATTTGATTTTCCCGCTCCGGTTTGTCCAATTGAATATAGATGACGACGCCTGTCAGACTCTGTCATTCTAATAGGGGTTATCGCTCCACGATAATCATTAAATCCAAGTGTAATCGTATCTTCACTTTCTGCTGGAATATCTACAGGTGGTGGAGCGGCATTGGCTTTTAGCCATTTTATTTTTGGTGTTTCCGTAGTGGAAATTGGCAAATGAAAAACACTGGCTATTTCTTCATTATTGAGAATCATCGCCTCATCCGAAACAAAATTTCTAAAAATATAATTATAGGCAATTTCTTTCTTATTGCCCCGCCTGCTAACTTGGAAACAATTTAAATCACCGTTTTCATATTGTGAAAAAGCATTTTCCATATGAGCTAAAATATCTTGCGACCGCTCCTCACTCGCACTGGAAGCAATAAGGCGGATATTAACTTCATATCCAGTTTTACTAGCCTTATTTTCAAT
>DHFM01000012.1 GCA_002400405.1 Candidatus Moranbacteria bacterium UBA4824 | reverse complement strand
AGTGGGGATACTGGCTCTTTTCGTTTTGTCAGAAAGAATTTTTTCTTCCCTATCTTATGGAAAAAATATCTCCATTACCGTGCTGTTTTTTGTGGGCGCTCTTTTTGCTCTTTCCGGTTCACAAGGAAACTTCATCAGTGGAGGCGTAATTGGAAATCTTCTTGGCAATCTGCTCATCCCTTTGATTTTCTATTTTTTCTTTCGAGGCATAACTGAAAGAAATTCCGCTTTTTTCTCCCTCGGACTCCTCACCTCCTTTGGCCTTGCCTACACTCATCACCTCAGTACTTTTATTTTTGCCTTTTCTCTTATTTTCGTCCTATTTTTCATTTTACTTTTTCAGGGCAAAAAATTTTTCTCTGAGATAAAAAAATGGTTGGCCTTGATTTTTTCTCCTAGTGCTTTGGCAATCATTTTTTTAGGAATTGCTTTTTTCTTTTTTGTGCGAATGCCGGGATACATCGAAAACCAAGCCGTCAAAACAATCGTTGGTGAGCCATCTCGCTCAACCAAGGCCGGACTAAGCATGGTGCAAATCTTTGCCACTGTCGGAGAAAGTCGCGCCGTACTTGGGATAATCGGGATAATTTTGCTTTTTGTTTTTTTCAAAAAAAATAAGTATCAAAGCGCTCTTTTGGTCGGCTGGTTTCTTTCGATTTTCATTATGTCTTGGAAACCAACCCTCATCAATATCGATATCCCATCTTCTCGCATTGGAAATTATCTTATTCTTCCTCTAATCCTCTCTGGAGCTTTCGCACTAAATTGGATTTTTTTTGATTATTTGAAAAATAAAGAGGGTAGATATCATTTGGATAAGAATTGGAAATCATCAGCTTTTTTGATTTTAGCCTTATATGTTTCTGTCGGCGGATTTATGTCCCAAGCCCAATCAATCAATCCGGCAAAAGCCAATTCAAAATTCATCGAAACCTTTGCCGTTTCAAAATACTTGGCCCAAAAAACAACCACTGAGGATATTATCCTAAAAGATCATAATTATGTTTCGGCTGACTCTTGGATGAAAGTTTTTTTGATGCGAGATTATAATTATCCCTTCACTCGAAGTTTTTTGTTCCGCTACGACAGTCCCACTCGCGAACAATGCACTCTTCGCATAATATCTGAACCCAAATCATCCGAAGCGAAAAAATGTTTTGCGCAAACCGGTATCAATTTTGTGGTAGTCAATCCTCATTATGACAGTTCGCAATTTAGCGATTCCAAGGAATTTTGGAAAGTATATTCCTCCGATTTAATTGGAACTTATTATAAAACGAAAAAATAATACCTATGAAAAATAAACTAATAATTTTGACAACAATACTCTTTTTTATCCTTAGCGCATCTTCTTTGGCGTGGATTGAAAAAAAACAATCTGATGAAAATGAAGGCAAAAATTGGTGGGCGCTATATTTCGCCGAACCAAAATCTGATAGTTTGAATTTTGTGATTGAAAATCATAGCAATGAAAATAATTTCCATTGGGAAATATCTCATGGAGGGAATAAAATTAAGGAAGGAAATACCACGATAGAAAAAGGATCAGCTCTGCAACTAAATTCCCATTTAAATATTGCTCCTGAAAACAAAAAAATCATCATCCAGGTGACTTCAGGAGATAAGAAAAAAGAGATTTATAAGAACTTATAATTATGAATAAATTTATGTCCGCCCAAGGCGGATCCGCCTTGGGCGGAAAAAAAATACTTCTAGTAACAAGACCAATTGCCCCACCTTGGGATGAGGGCTCAAAAAATTTCGCCTACTATCTAGCAAAAAATCTGGTGGGTTTTGAAATTAATCTGATGGGGAAAAATGATTTATCTGATTTGCCAGAAAATGTCCGCCTTTATAAAGTTTATACAACTTCTGAAATTTACCAATTTAATTTTTTGCAAAAACTTCGCGCCCTTCTTTTTCAATTCAAAACTAAGGACCAGTTTGATATTAATCATTACTTTTTCACCCCAACAAAACTCAATTCATTTCTCATTAAATATTTTCTGAAATCTGAAAAAACTAAAACTGTTCAAACTGTCGCGTCGCTTCGTGATGATCTTTGGTCATCGGATGATATCAAAAAACTGATGTTTGCCGATCTTATCATCACCTACTCTGATTATGCCAAGAACAAATTAAATTCATTGGGCTTTGGGAATATTAAGCGGGTTTATCCAGGAATTGATTTGGAAAAATATCAACTGCAAGAAAAAAATCTGAAACTCATGCAAGAAAAAAATATCCTGCCAACGGACTTTGTGATAAATTTTTCTGGCGAATATGTACGTCTCGGGGCAATCGATTTAATTATTGATAGTTTCATTGAAATTTCCAAAATAATTCCCACAGCCAAATTATCCTTAGCAGTCAGAATTAAAAATGAAAAAGACTTTCAGAAAAAAGAAGAGGTCGTGGAAAAAATCAAAAAAAATAATCTTCTGGAGAGAGTTTCCTTTTTCGATGATGGAAAATGCTATATGCCGGAAGTTTATAACCTCTGCGACATCAGCCTTTTTCCAGTACAAAATATGCACGGTAAATTTGATATTCCCCTAGCAGTCATTGAAGCAATGGCTTGTGAAAAGCCAGTTATTTTTTAAGACCTAGAAATTTTAAAAGAATTGGGAAAGAATGATAATTCTGTTATAATTGAAAAAGATAATCAAAAACAATTGACTGATGCGATTTTTGATCTATATCAAAACAAAGAAAAACGCGAAAGACTCGGAAGAAATGCCAGAAAATTTTGCGAAGAAAATTTCGATATTCAAAAAATTTCTGGAATTTATGAAGAAATTTATAAGACTTTATGAAAAAATATACCCTAGAAAATGTTTCGCCTAACAAAAAAAGTTTTCAAACGGAAAAAATGAAAGTGCCGGCTATTTTATTTTCCCATGAAAGAGATTTTTCAAAAAGTGATGTTTTAGAGGCACTTGAAAAAATAGCCCAACAAGATGAAATTTTTCATCATATTGCTATTTTAAGTGAAGCCCATACTCGTCCGGAGATAAAAAATCCAACCGGCTCAGTAGTCACTTCTGAAAATATTTTGCCAGAAATGTTTGATGCGGCTCCTAATTGTGGAATGCGAATAATTCTTACGGATATTATGGAGGAAGAGATGACTCAAGAAAAATTAAACAATCTTCTTCAAAATATCCAAAAAAATATTCTGTCCAAAGAATTGATTGGTACAAAAATTTCCTCGAGCATGGTCTGCAAAATCTTCCAAGAAGGTGCTCGGGGGCTTTTTAGTGATTTTCCAATTAAAACCAAAAATGAAATAGAAAATACTCTTTTTCAAGGAAATTTTTTTCAAAAAAAGATTGCTTCGATAACAGAAATATCTAAAGCGATTCCTAAGATAATTTTTTACTTAGCAAAATACAGAATCGGCCTTTTGGGAGAAAAAAAGAGTCATTTTATAAAACTAATGAGGGTGTCCTCCATTGAAAATAAGGAGATAGCGGAAAAACTTGGCATCAGAAATAATCAGTATTTATTTTTTATGCATACCGGCTCCAGTATTATTGGAAGATATACCGCTTCTCTTTATACTCAAAGAAAAATAACAAAAATTTCTCAAAAAATAATTCTATCCATCATTAAAATTATCTCAGGATTTTCTCTTCAAAAAAAATCGATCCAAGATATGGATATAGCCCTTAGAGCTGTTAGTAATTATGGCTTTGCCAATAGAACATTATTAACTTGCGAAATTCATAAAGCTTTGGAAAAAATATTTGCCAGAACAGTTTCGACTGAACTTCTCTATGACGCTCCCCATGTCTATTTTGAAGAAGAATCACATTTTGGAAAAAAAGTCATTGTTCATCGAAATGGCGCTAATCGAGCCTTTGGACCCTCAAAAATGACCCACCACGCGGTTTTTTCTCAAACTGGCGAACCAGTGCTGATTGCCCCCTTTGCCAATAAAATTGCCTATGTTGGAGTTGGAACCGATCAAAATGAAGAAACGTTTTTTTCCGCTAATCATGAAATTGGAAAAATAAAAGAACTGCAAATTTCAGAAGAAAAATCCCTCGAATACGCTGAAAAAATAGTTAGTGAAATGGGAAGAAATCAAATAATAAAATTAGTAGCAAAATTGGAAACAATCAAAATATTGGATTATTAAAAAAATTATTCGTATATTAGTATAAAATTAGTAATTAGTAAAGAATAACATGAAATTAATCACAATCTCCGGCCTGGATGGCTCTGGAAAATCCACTCAAATAGATCTGCTAAAAAATTATCTCCAGTCGCAAAATAAGCGGGTCTTTTATTTTCATGCCATAGCTTTTTCCTTGGCAAATAAAATTACTAAGAAAAAAAATAGTACTAAAAAAAGTGTCACGAAAGCCACCTCCTTTCAAATAATTCTGCGAAAATTTTTTCTAATGATTGATATCTGGCGGTTTAGTTTGTTAAGTAACAAGTTACTTAATAAAAAATATGATTATATTTTATCTGATCGATATTTTTATGACAGCGTAATTAATATTGAATATCTTTCACTCCTAACATTGAATGTTAGGAACACTTTCCTAACATTCAATGTTAGGAAACCTGACCTAGCCATCTATCTTCAAGCTGATCCGAAAATCATAATGTCTCGCGAGCGAAAACCTGATCAAGGAATTGCATATCTTGAGAAGAAAAAAGAATTATACGAAAATAAAATTTCTGCTTGGAATATAAAAACTATTAATGGCAACAGGAATAAAGAAGAAATTTTTGAAGAGATAAAAAAAATGATAGACGCTCTATGACCAACAAAAAATTTGCCAAAATTGGCGAGAAAAAACAATCCGTAGTCTCTTCAATTCTCTGGTTAGTTATTGCGGAAATATTTTTCAATTTTTCCGGCTATATCATCCATGCCTTCCTCGGTAGAATGCTGGGGCCCTCTGATTATGGACGCTACGGCCTAGTTGTCACGCTCACCACCATGATTATAATGCTCATTGGGAATGGCATCCCAACGGCTATGAGCAAATACATCAGTGGCTTTTTTGAAAGCCAACCAGGACTCGTGTTGAATGTCAAAAAAAAGGCGGCTGTATTACAATTTATCCTAATTGGATCTATCACTATAATATTTTTCCTTCTAGCTCCTGCGCTGTCTTTTGCTTTGCGAGATCCAACACTTACTCCGCTTTTTCGCATTTCTTCTTTGATTATCCCAACTTTTGCCGCCGCTTCCTTCTATCTCTACTATTATATCGGCATTCATCGCTTCAGCTTGCAATCCACACTAAAAATTGTCCGCTCTTTCGCTAGAATAATCTTTGTTGTCGGACTGGCTTATTTTTTCGGCCTAAAAGGTTCAATCTCTGGATATATTCTGGCTCCAGCAACAGTTTTTTTGACTGCCTATTTGATTGATAAATTTTTTATCAACCGTCATTTCCCCAAGGACAATACTGATTTTTTCGATTGGAAAAAACTAGTTAACTATGCTTGGCCGGTAACGCTGTTTATGATTTTTTATGAACTTCTGATTTCCTTGGATTTATATTTAGTCAAGGGAATACTGGCCAATGATCATTTAACTGGAATTTATAATGCTTCACTTACTGTCGGCCGAATCCCCTATTATTTGTTCTATGCCCTCACGCTTGTCATGCTTCCATCAATTTCCCGAACAACTTCTCAAAATAAACACGAGGAAACAAAAAAAATAATGACTGAGACTTTTCGATTGATGTTTATGATTTTGATTCCGATCATAATTCTTATGGTTGTTTATGCTTCGCCCCTCATTAAGTTCTTTTTCGGATTACATTATGCCGATTCAGTTGTTCCAATGCAAATTCTTGCTCCAGGGGTTGGATTTCTCACAATTTTTTATGTGTTAAGCTTTGCCCTAAATGGAGCTGGAAAAGTCAAGATTCCGATGTATATTGCGCTTTTTGGAATGATATTGAATGCGGGGCTAAATTATGTTATGATTTTAAAGTTTGGAATTTTAGGATCAGCCATCGCCACCTCTATTGTTTCAGTAATAATAACCACGATAATTTTGCTCTACGCACTGAAATATTTCGGCCGATTCATTCAAATTAAAAGCGTAGTAAAGATACTTCTTGCTGGAATTGTCATATTTCTTGTTTCGAAATTTTTTCCTCCGCAAGAATGGATTTTCATTCTCTACGGCGCTATCCTTTGTGCTATTTATCTTCTTATTCTAGTTATCCTCAAAGAATTTACTATTAACGATTTTAATTTTTTCAAAAAAATAATACTCAAAAAATAAATTATGAACGAATTGGATGAGATAAAAATAAAATCCAAAAAAAATCACCTGTGGCCTATTTTTTTGATCATAGCCGTGCTTTTTTTGATTTTCTTCTCGCAATATCCAAACAACTTAAAAAATTTTTTCAGTAATGCTTCGGTAGAAAAACAAATTGAACTTCAACAAGAGCAACCCAAAATAGCATTAGAAGAAATTCAGGAACCAGAAGCAACCAATCCCAATCCCGCAGAAGAAACTCAAAGTACGAAAAATAATGAAGCAGATACTGATCCAGAAGAAGCTATAAAAGAAGATCCTTCAAGGGAAGAAGATGAGAAAAAAGAAGAAGTTCCCAGACCGGATTTAGTAATTGGACTTATCGCCGATGCACACACAGGACAAAAACATGGCTTTGATCATTTAAATTCTGTTTTATGGTCGCTTAAAAAATATTCCGCGCCGGATTTTGTTGTTGATTTAGGAGATTTAATTGAAAGTCGCAATGACGGATTTATTTCCAAGAAAAAAGCTGAAGCGGATTATAAGAAAGCACGTTCTATGATTTTGTCTTATTATCCGGTCTATCATGTTATTGGCAATCACGAACTGCTCAGTATGAGTAAAGATAATGTCAATGCTTTAACGGGACGAAAAAACTATTATGCCGTCACTGTCAAAAATGGCTATCGCTTGATTGTTTTGGATGCAAACTACACCGATAAAGAAGAGCATATCGACGCTAAGCATGAAGATGATTTTATCTACACCGGCACACTTTCTGATAGGCAACTTAGTTTATTAGAAAGTGAATTGAAAAGAAATGAAAAGAATTTGATTTTTATCCATCATCCTTTTTGGAATCTCACCAACAAAAATGATGTCTCTCGAATTTTCAAAAAATACAAAGATAAAATAGTTTTAGTTGCTAATGGACATAAGCATCCTTTGGAAATACAAGCGATTGATTTTGGCGGAGTAAAAAACTACAATCTTCCTTCCACCTTCCATCAAAAGGCCTACGCCGTAGCGAGAATAAACGGTCTAGCAGTAGAGGTAAGTAATAAATAATGCACTTATCTGCCCCAGCGATAAACCCAGACACTGCTAATTTCTTTTTTGTCCGTTGAAATTTCTTCAACATACTTTAAAGTATCTTTTTCTAAATCACCCTTTGGATCGCCCGTTACGATCCAACCATCGGGATTTTCTGCGATTATTTTTTTCAAATCAACTAAACTAATTTTCTTGTTCCATTCCTTGCTGATAATTTTTGCTTTGGCGTCTTTATAATAGAAACTGCGGAAATTGCGCGTGAGCAGGGCGTCATTTTCATTTTTATTTTCCAAAAAGTATCCAAAAGCTTCTCGATAATTAGTTTTGCTTTCATCTTTTTTATATGGGCTTTCTTTAGAGAAAAAATAAGTATAATTTGGAATAATTAGAAGTAAAATTATAATCGTACTCAAAAAAACTTTTGCCTGATATTTTGGAAAATATTTTCCGATCCTATCCGCCAAAAAATATATTCCCGAAGAAACAAGGATTATCCCAAAAGACATAGCAAAAAAAATAAATCGCAAACCGAAAACTTCATTCCAAAAAAATATAGCCGAAAAAAGTATCGCAAAAAAACAAGAAGCGAGCCAGATAATTTCTTTGATTTTTTCAGATTTCTTCCAAGTCGTATAGATACCAAAAATAATAACTCCGCAAGCTAAAATACTACTAGTGTAGTCCGATAATACAGCGGAAAAATATTTCCAGCGAATATGATCAAAAGCAATTAATTGATTTTTGGAATAAAATGAGAAGAACTTTGAATCATAAAGATATACACTAATCAAACCAAACAATATCAAAAATAAAGTGATAGAATATTTATTCTTTATCGAGTGATTTTGATGAAAAAATATCGCACTTTGAATAATAAGATAAAAAACGATAACAACGCCAATATTAAGCGTGAGCGGATGAAGATAAAAGCTCAAAATTCCAAAAAATGTTGCCGGCAAAAACCACTTCAAATTAATTCCAAATTTTCTCCAAACCGATTTTATGAAATCTATCTTTCCCTCATATTCTTCTTCTAAAAAACGAAATGTAAACCAAGAAAAAAGAAGAAAGATCGGAAAAAACATTGCGTACATTCGAAGCATTCGATCGAATGTTATCCCAGCCGGACTCACCGCAAAAAGAAAAGCGGAAATAAGCCCGATGATTTTGTTTTTGGTGAAATAAACAGAAACAAAATATAAAATAATAATACTAAAGACTCCCCACAGGACACTCACTGACCTTGCGGTTTCTTCCGTCAAAGGGAAGAAATGAAACATTTGCGCCACCTGAATGCGATAAGGCCAAGCTCGCTCCTCTCTTGGAGTGTATTGA
>DHFM01000057.1 GCA_002400405.1 Candidatus Moranbacteria bacterium UBA4824 | reverse complement strand
ACGAGGCCTATCAGGTGCTTTCGGATAAAACCAAGCGCCAACAGTATGATCAGTTTGGAAAAACTTTTGATCAAGGTGGTGCAGGTGGTTTCTCCTCCCAAGGCGGACCAGCCGGAGGCTGGGATTTCTCTGGCTTCGATTTCGGTCAAGGCGCTGGTGGTTTTGAATTTGGTGGAACAGACTTTGAGGATATTTTTTCCAATGTTTTTGGTGGTGGAAGAAGTCGAAAGCAAAAACGCGGACAGGATATTCAGGTAGATGTCGAAATAGATTTTTCGGAAATGGTGAATGGGGCGAAAAGAAAAATAAATTTATATAAAAGTGCGGTGTGTGATAAATGTGATGGTACGGGTGGAGAACCGGGTTCCAGTATCAAAATTTGTCCAACTTGCCGAGGAGCAGGACAAGTGCAAAAAAATACACGCAGTTTTTTTGGTTCTTTTTCTCAGGTGATAACTTGTCCAGATTGTCTGGGCGAAGGCAAAACTTATGAGAAAAAATGTTCCAAATGCGGAGGCGATGGTCGGATCAAAAAAGAACAGGAGATAGAGATAAATATTCCCGCCGGAATTGCCAGTGGCCAAACGATTTCTATGCAAGGCGCGGGTGAGGCTGGTGGAAAAGGTGCACGTTCAGGTGATTTATATATTTTAGTGCGGGTCAAAAATCATAAAAAATTCACCAGACATAATAATGATATCTTGAGCACCGAAGAAATTAGTTTTTCGTGCGCCACGCTTGGTGGAGAAATTGAGATCGAAACTATCGAGGGAAATTTAATCTTGAAAATTCCGGCCGGAACGCAATCAGGTGAAACTTTTCGTATTAGGGAGAAAGGTGTGCCGGATGTGCACGGCCGAGGCCGAGGTAATCATTTAGTGAAAATAATTGTACGCATTCCAAAAAAACTCAATCGCGAGCAAAGAAGGCTAATTGAAGAATTGGAAAAAATGGGGGAATGATTAACCCCCACACCAATTATGTTTTATTTATATATTCTAAAAAGCAAAAAAGATCTTCAGTTTTATATAGGCTCAACTAAAGATTTAAGAAAACGCTTAAAATATCATAATGAGGGTAAGGTTTTTTCTACTAAGTTGCGCTATCCTTTTGATTTGGTGTATTATGAAGCATATAAGTCTGAAAAAGATGCACGAAAAAGAGAATGCAATTTAAAATTAAGAAGTAGGGCATTTGCTCAGCTTAAAAATAGAATAAGAGATAGTTTGAAATAGTTAAAAACATAATTGGTGTGGGGGCGTGTAAAAAATGTTAAAATAAAAATGCTCAGGATGCTTGAGATATTTCCATATCAACAAAAAATTGCGGTCGCAAAAAATTGTTGATGATTAAAATATTTAGGAAATGTATAATTACTACTATTCGCCTATATATGGTAGTGAAATAAAAAAATACAAAATAAACAAAAAAATATGAATCTAGACTTATTACTTTCTAAAATTGGAATTTCGCAAAATTTTGTGCAGGATTTTACTTTGCTTTTAGTGATTGTGGGGATAACAGTTGCCTTTGCATTTTTAGTTGGGCGCCATCGCCTTGTTCAAATGCTTATTAGCACCTATATTGCTTTGGCGCTTCTCTTTGCTTTTCCGGAAAAATATTTGAACAATTATTCGTACGAATTAGTTTTCTTTTTTATTGCATTGATAATTCTCACAATTTTTAGCAAAAAAATCTTTGGAATATATATTTCCAGTTCCGAGTTTATGTGGCGGATTTTTGTGGTGAGTTTTTTGGAAGTAATTTTACTTTTGAGCATTGTTTTTACGATTACGCCCAAAAAAATAGCGCTGGGCTATATTTCCCCCAATGCCTATGACTATCTAGTTTCTTCCGAATTTCATTTTCTATGGCTTTTTATACCCTTGCTTTTTGTTTATCTTATTAGGAAGAGGCTTAATTAAAGCTTTTTATTTTTGACAAACTGGCGTTAATATGCTATTGTTTTTGTAACGTTAGCATACAATGGTGTTTGCTTTAGCCTAGAATCTTAGGCACGCGAGAGGGTTAAAATTTTAAAAGAGGAGAGAAGAATATCATGCCAGAGTTGAATGCTGTAAAGAGGAGACTCAACGAGATAATTTTGTCTCTCGCGGAAAAAAGGTATGATGAAAAGAGTCATTCGTTATTAATTGACGAATTGACTTATCGTACTTTCCAAGCGGGAGCAATTCTGGCAGGCAATGGAGAAGCAAAAATTGGACAGGAGCATTTTGTAAATAATCCGCCACCAATTTTTGCAAAAATCTAAACCCTCTAAAACCCCACCCGCCCGGAATCGTGGAAGTAGGAATTTGGAAGTAATACGTAAACATCCAAATTTATACCGAAACGATTTCCGGGACCTTTTTTTATTAAGAAATAGAAGAAATTTTAAAATCCTCATAAAGAGGATTTTTTTTGTGCGCCCACCGGGACTCGAACCTGGGACCGTTTGCTTAAAAGGCAACTGCTCTACCAACTGAGCTATGGGCGCGCAACTTTTGCATTATAACACTACTATATTTTTCGTCAATGCATTTGGCTTTTTGTCTATTTGTGGTATACTTAAGTAAGAAAAAATAAATAGCCCTTTTGAGAAATAATAAATTTTTACACTAGATTCCCTCCGCCAGCTGGCGGAGGGAATGACACAATTTATGAAAAAAATATTATCCATTTCAATTGCATCGTTTTTAGTTTTGGTTTTTGCGGGTTGTACTAGTAGCAAAACCACTACTGTGTCAAAATTTACTTTAAGCCAGAGCATTTGGAAATCAATTGATGGCGGAGCGGATTGGAAGGTGCAAAACAAAGGCGAGGGCAAAGCGAATATCGCCGAAGCGGATGTTTTGAGTTTCGCGATTAATCCGTATGATGCTAATAATCTATATGTGGGACTGCGCAAGGGCGGGATCTTGAAAACAGGAAATGGTGGAGAGACTTGGGAATTTATGAATTTTATTTCGGAAAAAGTATATGGCTTGGCAATTAATCCATCTGATGGTAGAACGCTCTATGCCAGTGGAGTGTGGCAAGGTAGAGGAAAAATTTTCAAAACTGAAGACGATGGCGCTAATTGGACAGAAATTTATACCAGTCCAACTAACGGTCCACTAGTCATCTCTTTGAATATAGACAAAAAAAATCCAAAAATTATTTATATTTCCACTAGTGAGAAAGAGGTTATAAAAAGCATGGATGGTGGAGCAACCTGGAGGAATATCTATCTTTCGGATGATCCGATTGTGAAAATTGCCCTAGATTCGGCAAACAGCAATTTAGTTTATTTCTTGACTGATAGCGGAAAAATTCTGAAGAGTGAGGATGCGGGGGAAAAAATTGAGGATATTTCTGAAAATATTAAAAAAGATTCTTTTTCTTTTGGCAACGGGCAATATAAAATCCTAAAAACTGACCCGACGCGAGCGAACACTGTTTTTTTGGCTGGGGCGGATGGGATAATGAAAAGTAATGACGGCGGAGAAATGTGGGAAGAAGTTTTGGCGCTTAATAATCCGGAAAATTTTCCAATCAGAGCTCTGGCGATTAATCCGAAAAATTCCAATGAGATAGTCTATGCGATGGATCAAGCAACATACAAATCAATTGACGCGGGAAAAACTTGGAAAACTTTTCAATTTAACAACAAGATGAAAGCAAATATTTTGGAATATAATCCAACGGAAGGCACCCAGTTATATATTGGTTTTACTAAATAATTTGTAATATAAACATATGGTTAATGAAACAATTAGTAAGTACAAAGATGATTTTGAAAAAACAGCCGGACATTTCAAGGAAGAGCTTGGAAAGCTTCGCACGGGGAGAGCTTCAGTATCTTTAGTGGAAGATTTGATGGTGGACTATTATGGTGCAAAATCACCCCTCAAACAAGTGGCTAGCATTACTGTGCCGGAAGCTAGAACTATTGCCATTACTCCTTGGAGCCGAGATGTTTTGGTGGATATTGAAAAAGCTATCCGCGAATCACAACTAAACCTAAATCCAATCAATGACGGGCAAATGGTACGGATAAATATTCCGGCGCTCAATGAGGAGCGTAGAAAAGATTTAGTGAAAATGCTCAACCAGAAAGCGGAAGAAGCTCGTGTGTCAGTGCGAAGAGTGAGAGAAACTATTTGGGAAGAAATTCAAAATTTAGAAAAAACTGGGATGATTGGAGAAGATGATAAATTTTCTGGCAAGGACAAATTGCAAAAAGTTGTGGATGAATATAATGCTAAAATTGAAGAAATTAGAAAGAAAAAAGAAGAGGAGATAATGACGATTTAATTCATATAACATACAACATATAACATGTAACACATAATAAAAAAGTCTTTTGTTTTATGTTTCATGTTTCATGTTTCATGAAAAATGCTAGCAGTATTAGTCTTTGTAGTAATTTTGGGAGTTTTGATTTTTGTTCATGAGTTGGGGCATTTTGTGACGGCGCGGAGAAATGGGATCAAGGCCAGTGAATTTGGTTTTGGTTTTCCACCGAGACTAATCGGTTTTCAATATCTATATGAAAATGGGAAAAGAAAAAAATGGCGCATCGTTTGGGGAACAAAAGATGGCGATGATGAAAATGAGAAAAAAGATTTAGCGCAGGCGCATGAGAAAAAATTCACCGGTGGAACAATCTATTCGATAAATTGGATTCCCCTAGGAGGATTTGTCAAAATTAAAGGCGAGGATGGCGGGAACATTGATGATGCTGACAGTTTTGCCGGAAAATCAGCTTGGGTAAGGATAAAAGTTTTGGCAGCGGGTGTAGCGATGAATTTTGTGTTGGCTTGGCTTTTAATTTCAATTGTTTTTATGATCGGTGCTCCGCAAGCTGTTGATTCGACGGAAAATGTGTCTGTAACTAAAATTCAGATTTCGGATATTTTACCAGAAACTCCGGCGCAAACGGCAGGGCTTCAAATTGGCGATGAAATTTTGAAAACTCAAAAAAATTCAGCGGGGGAAACAGTGAAACTTTCTAGTGTGGAGGATGTGCAAAATTACATAAAAAACAATGCCGGAAAAGAGCTTAAATTAGCCATAATAAGAGGGGAGCAAACTTTATCGATAAAATTAACTCCCCGAATTAGCGCTCCAGAGGGCCAAGGACTTTTGGGGGTAAATTTGGCGCAAACGGCCATTATCAAATATCCGGTGCATAAAGCTTTTTGGGAGGGGCTAAAAACGACTGGCAATCTTATTGTGGCGATTCTCGTGGCCTTAGGTGGGATAATAAAGAGTCTTTTTATGGGTAATGGCGTGGGAGCGGATGTGGCTGGGCCAGTCGGTATTGCTGTGCTCACCAAGCAAGTGACTGGGCTTGGATTGGTTTATATCTTGCAATTTGCGGCGCTTCTGAGCATCAATCTTGGGATAATAAACATTTTGCCAATTCCCGCACTTGATGGCGGAAGAATTCTTTTTGTGCTAATTGAAAAATTAAAAGGCTCACCCGTGAGTCAAAAACTCGAACAAACTTTTCATTCAGTCGGCTTCCTACTTCTCATTCTGCTTTTAATTCTGGTGACATTTAAGGATGTAATGAAGTTTGTGAAGTAATTTCCCTTTTTTGACAATAACTCTCAATTAAAGTAAGATAGATAGGTAAAATAAACATAAAAAATCTTTTTAAATTATAAAAATTTCCCAACCAAAAGACGTTGGAGTTTTATTCATCCCCCACCACTTTTAATTTGCGGTTTTTGTTTTGGTTAAAGGGGAATTTAAGATATTTTCTAGTCTGTTTTTTTAAGAATTATTAAGATAAAAAGTGGTGGGGGAAAATTTATGGCCAAATTTAAAAACTTTTTGCAAAAAATAACCGGTAATTTTTTTGGAGGATTTTCCAAGGATATTGGGATTGATCTTGGAACAGCTAATACACTTGTTTATGTCAAAGGCCGAGGCATCGTGATTAATGAGCCTTCTGTGGTAGCGGTCAACAAAAAAACCGGACAAGTCTTGGCGATTGGAAGAGAAGCCAAAAGAATGGTGGGAAAAACCCCGAGCCACATTGTGGCGACGCGTCCTTTAGTAGACGGCGTGGTGAGTGATTTTGAAATTACGGAACAAATGCTCAAATGTTTTATCGACAAAGTTAACAAAGGTGGATTCTCTTTTTTTTCCGGACCTCGAGTGGTTATTGGAATTCCGTCGGACGTAACGGAAGTGGAAAAACGCGCGGTGATTGACGCGACTATTAATGCTGGAGCGAAAGAAGCCTATCTTATTGATGAGCCAATGGCGGCGGCAATTGGGGCGCGCCTGCCAGTGCAAGAAGCGGCTGGGAATATAATTGTGGATATTGGAGGTGGAACAACTGATATTGCCGTTATATCTCTAGGCGGAATTGTGGTGTCTCGAAATTTGCGCATTGCGGGAGATGAAATGAATGAGGATATTACGCGTTATTGTCGAGATGAATTTAATCTTTTGATTGGAGAAAAAACTGCTGAAGATGTGAAAATTTCCATTGGTAGCGCTTGTGCGCAGGAAAAGAAAATGCAAATGTCAGTTCGTGGTCGTGATTTAGTGACAGGTTTGCCAAAGGAAATAGTCATAACAGATGAGCAAGCACGGGAAGCTCTTTCAAGATCAATTCGAATTATTATCAATAACGTCAAAACTGCCATTGAAGAAACTCCACCGGAACTTGTTTCGGATATTATGCAAAGAGGAATTATTTTGGCTGGCGGAGGCAGTCTCATTCGAGGATTGGATAAATTAGTGGCTGATCAAACAGAAATGCCAGTGCGTATGATGGAAGACCCACTCACGGCCGTTGTGCGAGGCACAGGGATAGTTTTGGAAGATATTGAGGCTTTACGAGAAGTTCTGGTTGAGAATCAACATGAAAAATCTTTGCGATAATCATTTTAACATTTTAACATTCTAACATCTTAACACGCTAAAATGTTAAGATGCTAATATGTTTTTTGGATTCTTGTGCCAAAAAATCTTTTAACTTCAAAATTTATAAAATTAATTTTAGTCAGTACGATTTGTTTGACTTTGATTTTAGTCAATCCAAAAAATTTTTTCAATCCTGTTCGAGAACTTTTTCTATTCACAGCCTATCCTTTTCAAAAAACTTTTTACATTGCCGGTCAAATGATGAATAATTTTTCAAGTGTAATATTCTCTATTGGGGATTATAAAAAGGAAAATGAAAAATTAATTCGAGAAAATAATGAGCTTTTGGCAAAACTGGCAAATCTTGAGGATCAAAAGAGGGAAAATGATGAACTCAGGCGTCAACTAGAGCTTTTGCCAAGGGATAAATATGAACTTGAAAGCAGTTTGATAATCGGTCAAGATCAGCGTGGCTCCGGTAGCTGGGTGATTATAGATAAGGGAGAATCAGATGGGCTAAAAGAGGGGATGCCGGTTATCGTATATGATGGGATTTTAGTGGGAAAGGTGAGTGAAGTTTATGAAAAAAGTTCAAAAGTACTTCTTTTGTCGGATTCTGCCAGTTCAATTAATGTCTCCGATATAGGAACTTCTGCCAGAGGAATTTTAACGGGAGAATATGGCTTAGGACTAATATTGGGAATGGTAGAACAAACAGATATGATAAAAGTCGGGGATGATATCATAACTTCAGGGCTCGGAGGCTTGATGCCAAGAGGACTTTTAGTGGGAAATATAGAACAAATTTCCAATACTTCTGATAAACTTTTTCAGCAAGCCGTAGTTCGACCAAAAATTAAATATTCCGATTTGAATGTCGTTTTTGTGATAAAAAAGATAAAATAATTTTATGGCATCAAAGATTAGAATATTGATAATTATTTTTCTGGCAAGTATTTTGGAAATTTCTTTTTTTCCAGCCCTTTTTGCGGGGCAGATTGCGCCAGATGTGATTTTGGTGTTTATTATTCTGTGGTCTTCTCGCAAAAAATTTGAAGAAATATGGCTGTGGATAATTCTTAGCGGATTTATTTTAGATTTAGCAATATTTGGAAAAATTGGAATTAATATTTTTTCTTTGGTTTTAATTGCTTATACAGCCAGTTCTTTGCGAAAAAGATTTTTCATCAATCAACGTGAGGGTTCTTTTTTTATCGCCTTGGCACTGATAATCGGCGGAACTATAATGCATTGGATTTTGGTAATTTTCCTAAATGATGCTTGGACTGATATTTCTTGGCAATTATTAGTAATGAAAATAGTTAGTAATTCTATTATTTCGATTATTGTCTATGGGTTAATTTTTAAATTCAAGGGGATTTTTGGAATTAGTGAAAGCAAGTTGGCGATAAAATAAATTATGCTAAAAAAATTTTTCAATCAAAGACGAATAGAAAGAGGAATGGAAATTGAAGATTCGATTATGACTATAACGCACAAGGAAGAAGCGATAATCGAATCACCCTTTAGGCGACAAGGTCTTTCTGTTTTATGGATGCTAATCATAACAGCTATTTTTCTTTTGCTTGGTCGAGTTCTTTATCTCAATTTATACAAGGGGAATTATTATAGCGAAATATCGAAAGGCAATAGGATACGGTCGGTTACTATCAAGGCACCGCGAGGAACTATTTATGATAAATACGGAAATACTTTAGCTGGTAATACGCCAAGTATTGATGCAATTATAATTCCGGCCGATCTTCCAAAAGAAGATTATGCGAAAAAAGAAATGACTAAAAAAGTTTCAGCAATTTTAGAAATTAATTCTGACGAAATTGAAAAAATTCTTTTTCATCAAGATATGAAATCGCTAAGTCCAGTTCTGCTCAAAGAAAACATTACTCGAGATCAGGCGTTGATTTTGGCTGAAAGAGAAAAAGAATTTCTTGGAATAAAATTAGAAAAAACAGCTATCAGGTCATATGAAGATGGAATGATTTTTTCGCCAATTGTGGGTTATGATGGAAAAATAACGGAGAAAGAACTGGAAAAAAATCCTGATTATCTTATGACGGATTATATTGGAAAAAACGGGATAGAAAAAAGTTATGAAAAAGATTTGCGTGGAATTTATGGCGCGATACGCCTAGAAGTTGATTCGCTTGGCAATGAAAAAAGAACATTAGGTGTTTCCAATCCAATCTCGGGTAGTGATTTGATTCTCAATATTAACGGGGAACTGCAAAAGAAAATTTTTGACAGTATGAATGAAATTTTGCAAAAAACTGGAAGCAAGGAGGGGGCGGCAGTGGCAATTGATCCAAGAAACGGTGGAGTATTGGCAATGGTGAATTTGCCAAGCTATGATAATAATCTTTTTGCTAAGGGAATTTCCAGTGAAGAATATAAAAATTTGATAGATGATCCAAATCTTCCGCTTTTCAATCGTTGTATAGCGGGAGAATATCCACCCGGATCAACCTTGAAAATGGCAGTAGCCGTCGCCGCTCTTTCGGAGAAAACCATTACTCCCGAAACAATCATTGATGGTTTAGGCGGAGCATTGCATATTGGCAGTTTTCGTTTTGGTGACTGGAAAGTGCATGGACCAAGCGACGTGAGACTTGCAATTGCGCAGAGTAATGACATTTTTTTCTATACAATTGGGGGAGGCTATGGCAATATTGCGGGGCTTGGAATGTCTCGCATGAAAAAATATGAAAATATGTTTGGCTTTGGAAGTTCGACTGGTATCGACATTTCCGGCGAATCAGCTGGTTTTATCCCGGATGAAGAATGGAAGTTGAATAAAGTTGGTGAAAGGTGGTATATTGGGGACAGCTATCATTCAGCTATTGGTCAAGGATTTATCACGGCTACCCCGCTTCAATTGGCGAATTTTACCGCCGTACTTGCTAATGGTGGAACATTGTATGCCCCACGAATAGTTAATCGTATTAAAAATAATAATGGAACGGAAAAAATAATCGATCCGAAAATATTAAATAGTAATTTTATATCTACGGATGTGATGAAAATTATCAGAGAAGGAATGAGAATGACTATAACTGATGGAACAGCGCAGAGTTTGAAAACTTTACCAGTGGAAACGGCAGGGAAAACCGGAACAGCTCAATTCGGAACAGAAGGCAAAACCCATTCTTGGTTTGTTGCTTTTGCACCATATGAGAATCCGGAAATTGCCATAGCGGTAATTGTTCCGGGGGGCGGAGAAAGCAGTAATGGAGCAGTGCCAATTGCAAAAGAAGCCTTGACGTGGTATTTTAATCAGGATAAGAATTGATAGTTGTTGTTGACATAAAATCTCGTTCTGCTACAATTAGTTTTATTATTTTAATTTAAAAAATATTTTATGGGAAAATTTATCACCGAAGAAGGTCTCAAAAAAATCAAGGATGAATTGGAGAATAGAAAAGTAACTATTCGCCAGTCTATTGCTAATGCAATCAAAGAAGCTAAGGAGCAGGGTGATTTGAGCGAGAACGCTGAATATAGCGAAGCTAAGCGTCAACAGGCGGAAAATGAAGCGCGAATTGCTGAATTGGAATTTATGCTTAAAGAATCAACAGTCGTTAAATATGACAAAACTTCTGGTGGAGTGCAAATGGGTTCAAAAGTCAAAGTTAAATTCGATGGATTTGAAATGGAATTTCAAATTGTGGGTTCTAATGAAGCCAATCCGGATGAGTTGAAAATTTCCAATGAATCACCAATGGGCAAGGCTTTTATGGGGCACGCTAAAGGCGACAACGTAGAAGTCGATACTCCCGTGGGGAAAATGAAGTATGAAATTTTGGATGTGAAGTAGAAAAGTTTTAAGGTTTATAAAGTCTATAAAGAGCGGGGAATTTATCCTCGCTTTTTTTGTCTCAAAATTTATCCCCCACCACTTTTCTGATTTATTTATTTAAGCAATTCTATCTATTTTTAACACTCCTCAGAAAGAATCAAAAAGTGGTGGGGGAGTTATCCACAGATGTAAAGATTTTTTCTGGATTTTGTGATATAATTTACTCGTGAGATTATATATAAAAATTGTCTCTAAAAAGATCTTAAAACAAAGATAATATTTTGTCTTAGTTTTGCATTATAAAACAATGAAACACGAAATTATTGAAAAACTTCATAAAAATTTCAATGACTATGCTCAAAAAACAGAGGATAGTTTGGAATTTTGGTTTGCTCGAGATTTACAAGTCTTGCTTGGATATGATCAATGGAAAAATTTTCAAAAAGTCATAGAGAAAGCTAAAATAGCTTGTCAGAACGCAGGTCTTGCTGTGGAGGATCAATTTGCCGACGTCGGCAAATTGATAACTGCAGGAAAAGGCGCAGAGCGAGAGATCGATGACATCGCGCTTACTCGACACGCTTGTTATTTAATTGCGCAAAATGGTGATCCAAGAAAAGAGGAGATCGCTTTTGCAATGGCTTATTTTGCCGTTCAAACGAGAAAGCAAGAACTGATTGAAAAAAGAATATCAGAAATAGAAAGACTGACTTTTCGTGAAAAACTTACTAATTCAGAAAAAGAATTATCAGGAATTATTTATGAAAGAGGCGTTGATAACATTGGCTTTGCGCGCATTCGAAGCAAGGGAGATCAAGCACTTTTTGGTGGCAATACAACCCAAGATATGAAAAGGAAACTGGGAATCAAAGGTAGTCGAGCACTGGCTGATTTTTTGCCGGCTATAACGATAAAAGCCAAAGATTTTGCCAATGAGATTACTAATTTCACATTGAAACGCGACACGCATATTCGCGGAGAACAACTCATCACTTCGGAACATGTAAAAAACAATAAAAGTGTGCGTAATCTTCTAGCAGAAAAAGAAATCTACCCGGAAACATTACCAGCCGAAGAAGATGTGAAAAAAGTTGAAAGAAGAATAAAATCAGAAAACAAAAAGATGTTAAAGGGTGGAAATAAAAAGAAAAAATGAAATTTAATTCTTCCTAAAGCGAAGCTTTAGGAAAATAGGTGGTTTTTTAGGAAAAAATGAGGTAAAATAGAAGTGGAGGAGCTCATTCAAGATAATTTTATTTCTGTCATTCTCGCACCCGCTTCGCGAGCATAAACTCCTGCGGGAATCCAGTGTATAAGCCAAAAGATATGAGACTAGATTCCTGTTTTCACAGGAATGACAAGGAAGTTTAGAAATTAAAAATTAGAATTTATTTACAAAATTATAAAATTTTAAAAATTATCTGGCTTTGCCAGATCTGGCGTAGCCAGAAAAATTATCTCAGAATGTTTCTAAAATCAAAACTAAATTTCCAAAAACAACCAGAAAATGCTAAAATGAAACTATAATAAAATATAATTTATAAACTTTACAATATTATGAAAAAACTAAAAAACCTCAACAAACAAAAGAAAACAATAATTTATGCGGTTGCAGTTCTGGCAATAGTAAGTTTTTCGTTTCTGACTTATAATTTCATTGCCAAAGGTGCGACTTATGGTTGGCTTCAGGAGACTTGGAGTGGGGGAGCGGATGAAAGTGCGGTGGCGAATCACACGGATAATCGAACTCTTTGGACGAAGTTTTTTTCTAAAGATTCCAATACTGAGATAACGGGGGAGGGGAAAATTACGATGACGACGGGGACGCAGGATGTTTCGGAAGCCAGCTCGGCGGAATTTGCGCAAGGGAGTTTCAGTAACACCAACATCACCATCAACAACAGTGCGGATGAAATGAAATTTTCTTGGACTTGCGGAACTAACAAAGTGATTGATTCACAAGGAAATTCCTATCCCACTGTCCTCATCGGCACTCAATGTTGGATGGCAAAAAATCTCAACATCGGCACCCAAATCACCGGAACCACCAATCAAACCAATAACGGCACCATTGAAAAATATTGTTATGCCAACAATGCTTCCAACTGCACCACTTATGGAGGACTCTATCAATGGGATGAAATGATGCAATACACTGAAACTGCCGGCACACAAGGAATTTGTCCTGTCGGTTGGCATATTCCAACTGACGCCCAACAACATATTCTAGATGATTATCTATCTCCAAGTGCTTGCGACCCAAATCGAGTGAATCTTTGGAGTTGTGATCCAGCTGGAACAGCTCTTAAGTCTGGTGGTTCCTCCGGATTTAATGGTTTGCTTGCTGGCTACCGCAATACCGATGGTTCCTTTGCTAATCTCAGCACGTATACGCACTTTTGGTCTTCCACGGTGTCCGGTAGCTCTGCTTGGTCTCGGAGTCTGGATAGCACGAATGCCACGGTGCTTCGGCTTGAGAATGATCAGGCGTACGGCTTTTCTGTCCGTTGCCTCAAGGATTGATTCATTTGATTCATTTGAATTTATTTGATTTATTTTCTTCCGCGTAAGCGGTCGGGATGAAATTTTCAATTTACATTTCTCAATTTTCAATAAATTTTCAATTTGCAATGATACAATTTTCAAACAAAAGAATAAATTACAATTTCAAAATTACAAATTCCAAATAAATTACAATGACCAAAATCACAAATTCAAAACAATATGATTTGGAGGATAGAACTTTGGAATACGGGAAGAGAATAATCAGAATGTCAAAGGAACTGCCCAAGAACACTATAAATTTTAAGCTAATAGACCAAATTGTTCGTTCTGGAACCTCAATGGGAGCAAATTATCGAGAAGCTAATGAAACAGAAACAAAAAAAGATTTTTGTTATCGCATTAGAATTTGTCGAAAAGAAGGAAAAGAAACGATTTACTGGTTAAATTTGATAATAGAAGCTAATCCCGAATTTGAAAATAGGATTAAACCACTACTTCAAGAAACCACGGAATTAGTAAAAATATTTGCTACAATTCTTGAAAAAAGTAAATAAATAAAAGGTTTTTGAAAATTTGAATTTATTATTTTGAATTTATTTGGAATTTGTGATTTTGAGATTGTAATTTTCAAAATTGTGAATTAAAAATTAAGATTTATTTAAAAATTATAAAATTCAAAAATTAAAAATTAATAAAGTATGATTTATTCCAGTCTGCCAGTTCACAAAGCCAGTTATGAGTTGCTTTTGGAAATATTTATTTTTTCCAAAGATTTGTCGCGGGAATACAAATATACGATTGGGCAAGATTTGAAAAAAGACACGATTGATTTGCTCGTGGGAATCTATCGAGCCAATAGAGTTTATGACAAAAAAGAAATCATAGGTGAAGCAAGAGAAAAATTGGAAATGATCAGATTATATGTCAGAATTCTCCATGATTTGAAGGAAATTGGCATCAAGAAATTTACGCACATTAATTTGAAAATAGAAAATGTTTCCAAGCAGTTGACAGGCTGGCAAAGCAGTCAAAAATGAATTTTGGGCCGGAATTATTTTTGTTATCCCGTGGGGAGGTGAAAATAAGTGAGTCCAAAAAAATCAATCCAACAGTCCTCTGGCAAAAATTGTCAGGAATGCAAAAAATTCAATTTATCCGGCAGGATGATTTGAACAACAAGCGACTGTTAGGGCTTGCTGGCAACCGCAATACCGATGGTTCCTTTGCTAATCTCAGCACGAATACGAACTTTTGGTCTTCCACGGTGTCCGGTAGCAATGCTTGGAATCGGAATCTGAATAGCACGAATGCCACGGTGAATCGGAATGAGAATGATCAGGCGAACGGATTTTCTGTCCGTTGCCTCAAGGATTGGCTTTCTCTGTTGTTTTTCCTCCGTTTGAATTTTTCAGGCGGAGGGAAAGGGGAGATAAGACAATAATAATTTTGTAATTTTTAATTTTTGTAATTTTTAAATAAATTTTAATTTTTAATTTCCAAACTTTACTGTTGAAAAATACCTTGTTTAAAAATTTTAATTTAAGATTTATTTATAAAATTAAAAATTATAAAATTTAAAAATTATTAATATAATTATTCTTGCTTTCGCAGAAATGACAGAGAAAAAAGAAATTATGAATGAAAAATTATTAGAAGATTTATTTCAAGCCTATTTTGATGCTCGAAAAAACAAGCGGAAAACTTTCAGTGCTTTGAAATTTGAAGAAAAATATGAAGAAAATATTTTCAAATTATATGAGGAAATTGTTTCTGGCCAATATCAACCTGGAAGATCAATTTGTTTTGTGGTGAATCGTCCGATCAAAAGAGAAATTTTTGCGGCGGATTTTCGTGACAGAATTGTTCATCATTTTATCTATAACTATATCAACCCAATTTTTGAAAAACATTTCATTTATGATTCATATAGTTGTCGGAATGGCAAAGGGGTGCGATGCGGGATAAGAAGAGTGGATCATTTCATCCGATCTTGTTCGCAAAATTACCAGAAAGATTGTTATATTTTGAAATTGGATATTAGTGGATATTTTATGTCAATTAATAGGGATATTTTGTATAATCAAGTGAAAAAAAGACTGCTTTTGCAAAAAGAAAAAACCGGATTGGATTTTGATTTGAAACTTGTCTTGGAGCTTATTCGAAAAACAATTTATAGCGATCCAACCAAGAATTGCAAAATCAAAGGCAAAGCCAGCGATTGGGACAATCTGCCAAAATCGAAATCACTTTTCCATTGCGAGAAAAACAGTGGACTGCCGATTGGAAATTTGACCTCACAACTTTTCGGCAATGTTTATCTGAATGATCTGGATTATTTTGTGAAATATGTTTTGAAATGCAAATATTATGGCCGATATGTGGATGATTTTGTTATCATTCACCAAAGCAAAGATTTCTTGAAAAAAATAATTTTGGCGGTTCGAGAATATCTGGTGAAAAATTTACTGCTAAAACTTCATCCGAAAAAAATTTATCTCCAGCATTTTTCCAGAGGAGTGGATTTTCTTGGAGTTTATTTGAAACCTTTCAGAATTTACATAAAAAACAAAAATAAAGGGAATGCCAGAAAAAAAATTGTGGATTGGAATAACTATCTCTGCCAAAAAAAGAATTCATTAAGCAGAGAAGAAGCGGAAAGTTTTTTGTCATTTATCAATTCAGTGTTGGGGATGATGAAACATTATAATTCATATAATTTGCGAAAAAAGATCCTCACCAAGGAGCTTTCCATCTTTTTCTTCAATTATTTTTATATCGATTTCAGCTATTGCCGAATGTTCAAAAGAGATAACAAGATTTTCGCTTTTAATTTTTTGAAAAATGAGGTAGAATGAGAGGGAAAAGGAATGGCAGAAAAATATGAATTTATTAAAAAAGCTATAAAATTTCTATGAAAAATAAAAAAATTGAAATTAACAATCAGATAATCTCCGTTAACTTATCGGAGAATGAGAATGATTATATTTCGCTGACTGATATTGCCAAAATCAAAAATTCTGAGTTTCCAGCAGATGTTGTCAAGAACTGGATGAGAAACTATAGTTCCATTGAATTCTTAGGGCTTTGGGAAAAGATAAATAACCCCAATTTTAAACTGGTCGAATTCGACGGGTTTAAAAATAAATCAGGATCAAATTCCTTTGTTTTGTCTCCGTTGAAATGGATTGAAAAAACTGGCGCAATTGGAATTATTTCCAAGTCCGGTCGCTATGGCGGAGGAACCTTTGCTCACAAAGACATTGCTTTTGAATTTGCGACGTGGATTTCTCCTGAATTCAAACTGTATTTGATCAAAGAATTTCAAAGACTCAAAATTGAAGAAAACGAAAGACTGAATCTTGGTTGGGATGCCAAGCGAATGCTTACGAGAATAAATTATAAAATTCATACGGACGCAATCAAGGAAAATATTATTTTACCGCAAAAATTGTCCAACAAGGAAACAAATATTGTCTATGCCAACGAAGCTGATGTTTTAAATATGGCACTTTTTGGAATGACAGCCAAAGAATGGAAAGATAAAAACAAGAAAAAAAGTGGAAATATGCGAGATTATGCCAATGTGACCCAGCTTGTTTGTTTGGCTAATCTGGAAAGTCTGAACGCAGAATTCATCCGACAAAATTTACCACAAAGCGAAAGATTGAAAAAACTCAATAAAATTGCTATTATTCAGATGAAATCACTCCTGGAAAATTCGAGTGTGAAGAAGTTGGAAAGCTTGTCTTGATAATAATTTTGTAAGTTTTAATTTTATAATTTTTAAATAAATCTTAAATCAAAATTTTTAAACGGGTGATATAATAATAGGTTTAGAAATTAAAAATTTAAAGTTTATTTAAAAATTAAAAATTACAAAAATTAAAAATTTTCTCTAAATGTTTTTCAATAAAAAACAAAACCTAATAAAATATTTTTTCCTCACAATATGTGTGATGTTTTTTGGTTTTGTTTTTGGCACAGTTTCGGCAAATGCGGCGACTTATGAGGAGACTTTCACTTCGCAAATTATTGATAATGATTATTTGGTTCAGTATGGTAATGCCAGTTGGAATGCGGACACGACTCCTGCTGGGACTTCTGTGGTGGTCAAGGTGCGAACAGATTCATCTTTTGATATGAGCGGAGCAACGGCTTGGGCGAGTTGCACGGCTGTTTCTAATGGCGCAGATATTTCAACCAATAGTTGTGTGGCTGACGGGGAGCGTTATTTGCAATATCAGATTACGCTTGGAACGGACAATCCAAATTTAACACCAACTTTTTATGATATAAATTTTCAAACAAATGTTTCCACGCTGATTTCTTCTGTTTTTGATTCGCAAGATTCAAGAAATACTTTGCAAGGCTTTGATTGGACTGAAAGTTTGAATGGGGGAAATGTGCTTTTCCAAATTCGCACTTCGCCTGACGGAAGCAGTTGGACAAATTGGTGCGGACCGGATAACGCGGGAGCGGAATGCAATCGGGAGAGTTTTTTCACGGATTTCTCTGGCAGTGAAACAATTGATGCGATATTTCAAGACAATGCCAGCGATCGATATTTTCAATATAAAGCGATTCTAGTTTCTGATTCAATTGGTGGTAGCAGTTTGCCTGAAATTTCAAGAGTCAATTTTGATTATGATTTGCCGACAACTTCTGTGAGGACTTATGAAGAAACATATACCAGTAAAAGTTATACTTCATCGCTCACCGGTTATAGTCAAATAAGTTGGAATGAGAATGTTTTGCCTGACACTTCTCTTTCAGTGAAGGTGCGAACTGATTCCAATTCTGATATGAGCACCGCTCCGGCGTGGACAACTTGCGAATTAGTTTCAAATGGCACGGATATCTCAGCTAATAATTGTGTGGATGATGGCGAGCAATATATTCAATACCA
The DNA here is from genome assembly GCA_002400405.1 of Candidatus Moranbacteria bacterium UBA4824. Lineage (GTDB taxonomy): Bacteria > Patescibacteriota > Minisyncoccia > Moranbacterales > UBA2206 > UBA2206. Next base: position 912 of record DHFM01000057.1, on the reverse strand, counting down.
AGTTATTTTTGGAACAGATAATACAAATGTTACGCCAACTTTTTATGATATGCATATTTATGCGGAAGATTTGGCTGATTTGATTTCTTCTCCATATAATTCTACCGCTCCCGACAATGCTTTGGGTGGAATAAGCTGGATTGAAGATATGACACTGCCGGACGGAACAAAAAACACAATGTATCTTCGTAGTGCGTCCAGTGTGGAGAATCTTCTCTTGGCTTCGTGGACGGAAATTGTTTCTTCCGAAGCTGGACAACCTCTTCCCTCTGGATGTGACAAAGAAAACGGAGTGGTGGATTGTGATGAATCTTTGATTCCCGCCGGAATGAAAGACGCAGTAGGTGATCAATATTTCCAATACAAACTGGAACTTTCTGCTTCAAATGGAGTCTCCGCAACTGTTTCTCAAGTTCAAATCACTTATGTGGTGAATGGTGCTCCGGAAGTTCAAAATGTCACCGCTTCCCAAGGAACAGATGGAATAGTAAATATTTACTATCAAGCGAGAGATGTCGATTCCGCTTCCGGTCATGGTTATGTCACCCCTTCTTTTCAATATTGGGACGGAGATTCTTGGGAAACTTGCGTCACTCTTTCAGCAGGAGCAACTGACAATCTTAACACTTCCAGTCAAGACTGGACTTCTACACAAATAGTCACTTGGGATCCCACCACAGATTTCAATAATAATTTTCTAAATAATACCGCCAAGATTCGAGTGACTGTTGATGATAATGAAGCGGCCAATAATACTGATTCAGAGGAATCATCGACTTTCACCCTCGACACCAAACCTCCTGTCATCACTGACATGGATCTTGATGCTTCCGTCTCCCCAGCTGAAATTTCCATCATCTCTAGCGATGATTCCACTTATCAAATGAGAATCGCTCAAGACACTGAATCCGG
>DHFM01000008.1 GCA_002400405.1 Candidatus Moranbacteria bacterium UBA4824 | reverse complement strand
AAATATCTTCTAGTCTAGAGCCTTTGAAATTATAAATTTTAAATTCCAATTCTATTGTCTATATGTTCTCCGCGACTTTAGGTATAAGTTTTCGATAAGAATATATTCCCAAAGCAAAGACAGAAATTACAATAGCGAAAAAAACCAAAACATAGTGAGTTGAGATTACAAATTGATTATGAATCAATGCTTGTTTGGTAAAATGCACAATAAAGGCCAGTGGATTTAGGAGAAAAATAATATGGTATTTTGCTGGAATAATAGATAAGGGATAAATTATCGGCGAGGCATACATCAAAATCATCAAAAGAACTTCCCAAATCATCGCTAGATCGCGAAATTTAACATAAAGCGGAGCGGTTATAAGCGAAAAAGATAGGATTAAAATATACATGAAAATCGAAAAGATAAAAAAAATCAAAATTGAGCCAATGCTTGGCATAAATCCTTTGATAGCAAAAAATAAAGCAATCACAACAAGATTCATCAAAAAAATCATAGTAGCGTTGATAGTTGAGGCGACTATTATTGTCCAGCGCGGAACATAAATTTTTGTTACCAATTGCGCTTTAGACAGGAGCGAACCCATGCCGGCAGTAGTACCCTCGGAGAAAAAAAAGAAAAGCATCAGTCCAACCAAAAGTTCCAGAGAATAGGTGCCACCAGCCCCGAACATAGCTGAAAAAACAAAATTCAAGACAGCAAAAATACAAAGAGGCTTCAGAAGAACCCAGATATATCCCAAAAATGATCCGTGATAGCGGAGCTTAAAATCGGTTTTCGCCAGCATCCAGATTAGTTCGCGGTAATTTTCATGTTTTCTATTTTCCATAACTTCTTCTAATTATAAGTACATTAACGATATTATACAAACACTAAACAAGCAAGAAATATTTTAATGGTATTTTCAACGCATTTGCTTTTTGATTAAATTGTAGCTCATCCCCTTGTTCTGAAATAATAATACCATATCTTGCTTTAACTTTTTGCGATGTTTGAACTACTTGTTTATATTCTTTTTTATTTGAACCAACTTCAATCACAATCCTATTTTCACTTGCTTTCACAATAAAATCAGCCCCACCTTTGGCGCTATCATATGTAAGAGAAAAAACAGGTTTTTTATCGCAAAGTCTATAGAGATACATTCCAATCAAATCTTCCAATAATTTACCCCTAGCATTTTGATCAGTTATAACACTGCCTATTGTCTTGTAATACATAGCCCTAAACGCCGGAGAAGAAAAAAGATATTTAGAAGGTTTTTGGGTTACTTGTTTAAAATGCGAACCCTGCGGATATATTCTGTGCAAAATTTCAGCTTGTTCTAATACCGAAAAAATTTCTGAAATTTTGGGACGTGAAATTCCAAATTTTTCCGCGAGGGTTGTAAAATTCAAAGCATCCATATCAGCAACTGCATACAAAATAGCGGATATTTTTCCTGTGATATCTGACGATAAACTACCCATTTGTGGAATATCCTTATTTATAACCTTATCGAGAGATTTGCTAATTTGATCATACACCAAAGCCTCATTTTCTAGAGCTATCATAAAAGGCAATGATCCATAAAAAAGATAATTTTCAAAATCCAACCGACTAACATTAGAATAATATTCATTTATTTTTTTTTCTTGCTTTTTCAAATTATCATAAACTTCTTTAGCATCTTTACTGAAAAAAATAACTTCTCTTAATAATTTGGAAAGATTTTTTATTTCATATTTACCATGTTTAATTTTCAAAAATTCGGAAAATGATAAAGGATAAATTTTTTCAAATATAGCCCTTCGTGCTATATCAGAATTGCTATTGAGCAAAATAGCAGCGCTACCTGTTGAAAAAATAAAAACATTGTGAGCGCGATCATAGATAGCTTTTAGAGCTGCACCCCATTTTTCATCATATTGAACTTCATCCAAAAATAAGAATAGTGGCTTGTTCAAATTAACAATAGGACGCCCTATGACTTCTTCAAAAATATCCACAACTTCACTAATACTGCTTCCTAGCGTTTGCGTGACTTCATCCACAGCTAGAGTCAAAAAATATCCGTCAATATTTTTATTAGCAAAATACAATTGGTGCATTATCGTTGTTTTTCCAGCACCTCGTAAACCAGTCAATGCAACCCAGCGATAAGATTTATTACCAGCCAAAAATTTATCCAGATGTACTTGTATTTTTATAAAAATATTTCTATTTGGGCGCTTTTTATTTTGTGCATCAAAAACATAGGCCCTAGACCTAAAGTCAGCCTGAGCTAGTTGTTCACTTAAATATTCCTTTATTTTTGCCTTATTTTGCATATTTTATTCATTGATTCAGTGTCAATCTAAATATACACCAACATGGCTTTCAGCGTCAAGTACGATTTACACTGATTTTTATTTATAATATTTTGCTTTACTTTAGCCAATATTCGATAACTTTTGTTGTTTTAGCATTAGCACTTCCCCATTGAAATTTATTTTATTTTCCATAACTTCTTCTGATTATAAATACATTGAAAATATTATACAAGCAATAGAGCAAAACAAAATATGTGAGAGTTTCCACTTTAGCTATGAATAGCATGCCGTACATTATAAAAAAGATAAAAAGCATTGCATAGGACACTTTCTTCAAGGCTAGATAATTTTTTTCTTCGCAGGATATTATGCTTTTATACAAACTACTCACAAGCTGTAAGAATGCCATAGCTGAAAATGCCATTATATAAAAAACATTCAAGTGATATTCTTTTCCGAATATATTCATTATAGCATAGGAAAACAAAAACAGCACCAAGGTTCCGGGAATCAAACCCAAGAATAATAATTTATCCACCTTTTTTATTATCACACTTTTATCTTCAACTTGGTTCACAATCGGAAAGAACACATTGTTAAATATCAAAATAATCTGACCAACGAAAATGGCGGTAGAAACAAGATAGGCGCTATAAATTCCAAGTTGCTCAATCCCCAGTGTTTTTCCGATAAAAAGCTTATCCATCGATGCCATTATCGTCCCTATTATAGATAAGATAACGGTTATTTTGGAATACTGGATAATCTCCAATAATTTTTGCTTGTTCCAGGCAACTAGTTTTTGCCTTATTTTTAGGAAAAATATCAGGCCTAAAACTAAATATCCCGCCATTAGGGATATTAGATAATATTGATAGTCGTTGAATTTTAGAATAAAAAACAACAGAATAAAAGTTGAGAGAATGACAATCCCCTCGACAATTTTGAAAAGTGATTGAAATTTGAAAAAATTGAAACTCTTAATGAAACTATCCAGTAGCATCCGCATATTCATCACAATGGCAAAAACAACGGCTAGCAAAAATATTTTTTGATCAAAATTTAATAAGTGCGCTATTCGAAAATAAAAGAAGATAGAAAAAACAATCAAAAGAAAACTTGAAGCCAAGATAATATACAAAGAATTGGAAAGGTATTGTTTTTTGTCTTCTTCTTTCTTGCTGGATGAAATATATTTTATCGAAGTCATATCCAGACCCAACAAAACAAAAATGGAAAGAATATTCGTCACGACAAGCACCAGATTATATTTTCCATACCCCTCGGGACCCAAAATTCTTCCCGCCAAAACATTCACAATGAAAAGCACAATTCCATTGAAAAATATCCCAAAGAAAGACCAAGACAATTGTCTTAGAAAATCTTTCATCGTCGGGCTGATTTCATGCCCAAAAACCCACCGGTGCACGACTTCAACCACTACGATTATTTTTTGCTTGCAAATTTCTAGCATAAATTACATAATAACCAAATCACAAACTAATTATAATCTAATTCTGAATTATTTCCCAATATCCACCCTTGTTAGGACTAATTCTCTTGAGGAGGCCTTTTTTAAGCCAAAATATCTCGCTATTGACATATTTTCAATTTCTGGTAGTATTACATTACATAAGGATCCCGGCCAAGAGGTAACACTCAACATCGTTAGGCGGGGGTTTTTATTTACAAAAAATTTATTTTATCCCGGCGGAAAACATGACATAAAATATTTACTTTTCTTCCGTCTATCTTCTTTTATTTGGACATAAAATAATTCTCTTTCAGTCGTCAATCCAGCAAATCTATATAAAACTTCCTTTTTCTCAAATGACTCCGTTTTTTCAATCGGTCCAATTCGTGAATATTTTATCAATTCGCAAGCAGCTTTAAAATATTTTAATCGCCTAGCTCTTTCCTTGGGCAACTTCTGAAAAAGATGCTCGCGGAAATAATCAAAAAATATCTTCTCCTTTTTAAAATAGGCAGACTTTATATAGGGTCGTCTTTTTGTTTGTTTCTTTATTTCATCAAAAGTCAAAAAAGCATTGCGGATAATCTCACCGTAACTTGTTCCGGAAATCTTTTTTGATTTTGTTTGATAGGGAATCATTTTTTATTTCGATTTATAATAAGCTATTTTTCATTTTAGCTTAGTCCTATTTTAGATGATTATTAGACGATTCCAACTTTCAATTATTGAGATTATTTTTTATTTCGATAGGCCAGAGTGATTTTTGCTAGACTCAAAATGACAAAAAGCGCGCCCATCCAGATGGAGACCAGTTCCTTGCTGGGACCACCAAAAGACAATATCCCCTCAGAATGGCTTGGGGTTATGGTGATCGCCAGAATGGAAAGAACTATCCAAACTCCGGCAAAGCGAAGCCATTTGAGGAAAATTTTGTCGTTGATGAAGAAAAGAAAGGGGGAGATGATAAAAGAGATTACAGAAAAAAGAAAAAGTGGTTCTGCTACAGTTCTTTTAAGGGTACTAAATATACAATTCTTACTTAAAGGATTACAGATACCAAATTCATATGGATAAAAAATTATATACCCTATAAAGATACCAACCAAAAATAACAACAGCACTACTATCCTCCACCAATAAGTTTTTGTTTTCATATTTTTTTTCTTAATTTATTATAAATTATTTTTTATCCACCTTAAATCCTCAATGATAATATTTTTTATTACCAAGTCATAATTCTTTTTGTCTTTTTCAACTCTTCTAATCATAAAATCAATTTGCCGGTCAATCTCCCGCTCAATCAGCATTATCAAAAGATTCTTTGTTTTTTTCTTCAAAAACGGATTAGTTCTAATCATTTGCAAAAGCTTGATTTCATTTTGAATCAGTTTAGATTCCGCCAGTAATTTGTTTTTCTCGGCTTTTTTCTTGATCAGGCCGGCTTGATAATATTTTTCCACATTACTTTGGAAAATAGCAATATTCATTCCGATTGAAAATTCTATTTCTTTTTCCGATTCATTGTCAGCTTCGTCAACGGCGGATATTTTGAACTTATGATCTCCTGGAATGAGTTTTGAAAGATCAATCATTTTCAAAGAAATTTTTTCATTGTCTAGATATATTTCTGTTGCAATGTTTTCCGGCACTGAAATATTATCACTGACTGAAAAATTGATTTCCAAATTCAGATTTCCCGGATAAGTTTTGTTCTCTGGACTAATTATGACAATTTCTGGTGAAATTTCGTCTGTGTTCAAGGTTGCTTCGCCATTTGGAACGGGTGCTACTGCATAGTCAATTTCTTCGTCTCCGTCGAAATCAGCTTTGAGGTCTGATAGATCAGCTAGTCCTGCTTCAGGAACTTCCAAAGCCACACTGGTGTCTTTAGAAACCGGCAAATTAGCAAAAGCGGTATGAGAAACAACTTCTTCGCCTGTCTGCGAGAGAGCTACTTCTTCCAATTTCAGACTATAAGCTCCATCATCATATCCCTTCATTTCAATGCTAATTTTTTCTCCTTCCGAAAAACCGACATATTTTCTTTCTCCAAATTGCCAATAATAACTATTAGGAATGCTTTCTTCGAAAATTGTTTTCCAGTTGCCATTTTCATCGGTGATTTCTTTTGGTCCGGTATGATTGCCATTTTCATCATATAGATGAACATCCAGCGGAGAATGAAGCGACATTCGAATACGCGGTTTGGCATTGTCATAATCTTCCGGTCGAGAAGTATGGATATATTCAGGCAGTGAAGATGAATAATCTTTATTTTCAATAATATTTGAAATAAATTCTTGTAAATCAGAAACCTCAAGGATATCTCCGTGATTTCTTTTGTTTGTTAAGATATCATCATATGACCACAAATCCACCCAATATTTTTCCACCCCATTTTCTTTTTCCGGCATCATTAGCGCGCTAGGAACAGTCACCACCTCATCCCCATCCACTGTCCAGCTTGGCTCATAAATCGGCTCATACTCGCCTGCTCCGGTGCAAGATGGCAATTTTCCGCTCACAGGAGAGCAAATAACTTTTTCTTTTTGCGAATATTTAACTCCGCTTATAGTATCCAATCCCCAGCCGGCAATTTGAATCACTTGCACATTTTCCGGCGGTTCCCATTCGTCCAAACTTTCATGAATGCTCACAGCCTCTTCCAAAAGATTTTCGCGAAGAATATTTTCCTTTTCGATGTCTTCCTCTGCCGGCTTTTCTCGTCCGTCAATTTTTCCAGTCAAGAAATTTTGAAATTTTTCAAACTCCCCTTTTCCGATATTTTCTCCGTAAGATTCTTTGAAAATTTTATACGGCGTTTCGAGAGATGAGTCCACGGCCGAAAAATCAATCAACGGCTCTTTCAAACGATTGAAATATTCTTCTGATGGCAAAAGTCCATAAGCTCCCGGCATATTTTCCACTAATTTTCTGGCTTCTGAGCGACTCATAAGTGATCCAAGCGCCAACTCTTCGTCATATCCATATAGCAAAGAAAAAATCGACATTGGAGTGCCCATTTGGGGCGAACCGACAAAAATAATCTTATCCACTACTTCCTCCATACCTATTTCTTCCAATTTTTGCATTATATTTTTAGCCAAAAGACCGCCATTTGAATGTGCAATGATAGTTATTTTTCTGTTTTGAGAAGTCATCACTAGATTTTCAATTTGTTGCATAACTTCGACATCTGCCACATTTTTCCGCCAATCATAAGCAAGTAGAAGGTAATCATTAATATTCCGTTTTTCTTTGAGGTCCGCCAATTTTTCCGCCAAAGATTTATAGATATTCTCACCCGTAAATGGCAATTCTTCAATGATTCCTTCGGCATAAACATCTTCGAGGCTATCTCCATTTTCATCCAAAGCTAATTCTGCCACATCATCTCCAAAATAGTTCGGTGGCCACAACCGATCTTTGCCTGAATTGCTATTTTTATACAAATAGCTGGCTTTTATTCCCGGCAAAAAAAGCACGTTTGACCCGCCACCTTCGACAGTGTTTATATTTTTTTCTGCGCTCCAACTTTCTAAAAAATAATCACCGCTGATTTTTTCTCCCAAGGCATCGGGATTCTCCTCAGTTTTTGGACCAGTAGAATCACCATACCAATTATTTTTCAAGATAACTTTAGTTTTATCATGCACGCTTGGATCATTTTCCGCTATACTGTTGCATTGATTAGTGCAAACTTCCCAATACATATAGCCATCCGGATAATTGTTTTTACATTCATTAAAACAGTTTTCAAATAATTCATCATACACATCCGGTTTAGTGACTTTGGACATCAAGGCGGTAGCTTGAGAATTATTTTCAAAATTGGAATTTTCAATTTGTAAATAACTTTGCCCACCCCATTCATCGTTATATTCAATTTCAACTTTTATGTCAGAATAAGCATTATTTTTGAAATCGCAATTTTTCATTTTCACTTTTCCCGAAAAAAAATCTACGGCGGGAGCAAATTTTTCTACGGGAGATGCATAAGCTGTCGGGATGAATAAATTTCTAAGACTATTATTCATAACCATACCGGGACAATTATCAGTGTCATAATTATAGTAACCACCCATTTGGGAAAATTCTACGAATTCAAACACTGATTCTGGGTCATCGACGTAATTTCCCGGACCACTAAATTCAATACTGGCGGATGGAGAAACAAAACAATGCGGATCATAAATACCACCTTCTCCGAAAACTGGTTGTATTCCGGTTAGTTTTATTTTTTCTTCCAATGTTCCTTGAGCGATAACATTGCCCCAGACAATCAAACGGCGAAAATATAATTGTGATCCTTTTTCAATAGTGAGTGTCACACCTTCTTCAACATATATATTTTCATACCAAGACAAATCAGTATTATTATTCCAAATAGTATTTTCCGTTATGTGCCAATCTCCCAGCATTTGTTCTTCTCCTCTTGCAAGATTTCCAGATAAACTCAAAAGATCAATTCTTAGAGGGCTAATTACAAATATAACAATCAAAATTACAGTGAATATTTTTTTGTTTATTTTGCGCATTTTTTTATTTTTACCCTATGGAGTAATTACATAATAAACCACAGGTTTGATATTATTGAATAAATTTAATTTTATTTTAACTATTTTTTGAGTCCGTACTCCATAGGGTGAACCTTATAATATTCCTTATACCAAGCGACAAAATTAGCGATTCCTTCTTCGATTCGAGTTGAAGGCGCCCAGCCAAGCTTGCGAAGTTTTTTGATATCAGCGACGGTGGCTGGAACATCTCCTGGTTGCATTGGAAGAAGTTTTTTCTTAGCTTTTTTTCCAAGACAGTTTTCTA
>DHFM01000041.1 GCA_002400405.1 Candidatus Moranbacteria bacterium UBA4824 | reverse complement strand
TGTCAAAGCGATGGCGGCTCATATAGTCCTCTATTTTGCCCTTGCTCGTCCAGTCAAGCGCGCGCTCCAAAAAATCTTGGCGGTTGGCGCTGCCCGATATATACGCGCTCCATTTTTGGCTGTTTGAATTTTGGCTGTTTGAAAATTCTTCTTTGGCGAGCGTCACAAACGGGCCAGAATACACCGCATTGAGCAGTTCTTGATTTTTGAGCGGAACTCCGGCGATATTGATGGTTTTGAACCACTCTTTTATCTCGCTTTCAACGCCTTCGCATTCGTAAATCAATAATTTTGTTTCCAAAATCTTGGCTTTTTTGTCCTTTGCCATTCCACTGAAATACTGCTCCATTCCATTTTCGTCTTTAACGGCAAATTTATCGGTTACAAACCGCCCGACGCTGGTGATGCGCTGTTGCCCGTCCAAAACTTCAAGATTATCGTCGCTCACTTTGTTAAAATAAATCAAACCCAAAGGATAGCCCTTGAGGATTGATTCAATAACCGCCATTTCCTTTTTGCCGCCGTCGGAGGCGTAGATATAATTGCGCTGATATTCCGGCTGAATGGTTAATTTCCCGGACAGGCCGAACAGCCCCTTCCCTTCAAGCTCGTTGTAAACAAACCCCTCGCAAATATCATCAACCGAAATGTCGGTCTTCAAAGTGGTTTTCATATTATTGGTTTTTATCTTTTAATTTTTTCAATTCTTGGGCGTTTTTTCCGGTAATCACTTTGCGACCGGTTCTTTTTTAATATCTTTTCTGGCACTGCCCGCCACGGTTCCGCCTTCTTTGGCAACCTTTTTGTTTTCATTAAAATTTTTCGGTTGACGGTTTTGCGAAATTTCAGTGGTGGCGGTTTCCGCCATCATATTCAACACCAATTCCAAATTGGTCATATTGTCGCACAAATTTTCTTTTTTCAAATTCTTTAACTTTTTGTATTCCTGCGTTGTTAATCCCGTCCACGCCTTGGTGATTTCATCAGTCAAAATGGCAAATTCTAAACCTTCATTCATTCCGCGAATCTCCCATTCATCGGTCAACGCCTTGCGGACTTCAATGCTTTTTAGTCTTTGGTTTATCCAATCTTTGCTATAGCCTTTTTGCAAATATGTCTTTAGGGCGCGGCTGATCGCCAATTCCGGATCCGCGGTTTCTTCCAGTCTTTCATAGCCCACGCGCGCCAGCCAAAGCTTGAACGGCTCGGCGTTGGGCGAAGGAATCGACTGAATAAGGCGAAGCAAAGTTTCCGTATCCGCCGCATCGGTAAGATAATATTTTCCGTCCGCGGCCGGCATTTTCAGTTGGTTACATTTTGTAACCACCTCGCTGCCCTCTTGCTTTAAACGATTTTTAAGCACTTTCCAATAATTTCTCGGATCAGCGCTTTTTGTCAAAACAGCGATTACATCCGCTACCGCAAAATACCACAGCTCTTTTTTATCATCCCAAACCCGCCGGATTCGCTTACCGTTAAAAATCGCGATTTTTTCCGATTTTTTATTTTCCATAAATTTATTTTATGCCAATGCCAATATTTTTGACTATAAAACAGCAGGTCTTTTGAATGGAATATTTTTTGGTTAAATATTGGCGGAATTTCGATTGGTTCCCATATACAAATTTTGCCCGTCAACAAAACCCAAATTGTTCCCCCGCTTTTTCTCCATAATAATTTTTTTACCCCTCGCAAATATCATCAACCGAAATATCAGTCTTCAAAGTGGTTTTCATATATTGTTTGCCGAGTTTTAGTTATCGGTATCAGCAATTTCTGCAAATTTAGCCTCCATTGTAGGATTTCCTCGCGTTAATCTTTTAATCGTCAAATCTTCAGCTTTATTATTAGCGAGGCGAAGATTATTTTCGGAAGACAAGAGAGAGTCTTTTGTTTTTTGCAGGTGATCAATAGTTTTATCTATTTCTTCAATAGCAATCTTAAATTTACGGCTAGCAAGATCGTAATTTCTAGCAAAACCCTCCTTAAATTTATTTATATTATCCTCAAAATTAGTAATATCAATGTTTTCATTTCTTATTAAAGCAAGTTCAGCTTTATATTTCAGAGAGTTCATCGCCATATTGCGCAACAGTGTTATTATAGGAATAAAAAATTGCGGGCGAATGACATACATTTTGGGATATTTATGAGAAACATCAACAATCCCAGTATTATATAGCTCATTTTCAACCTCTAAAAGCGAAACGAGAATAGCATATTCGCACTTCTTTTCACTGCGGTCTTTATCTAATTCTCGCAAAAAGTCTTCATTTCGTTTTTTTGTGGCAGTTTCATCGCTTTCGTTTTTCATTTCAAACATGATTGAGACAATTTCATTGCCGGTTTCATCGGTTTCTTTATAAATATAATCTCCTTTGCTCCCAGTTTTTGAGTCATTATCCTTTTCAAAATAAGCGTGTTGGAAAGCGGTGGCGCGAAGTTTGTTAAATTCTGTTTCGCAATGTTGTTCAAGCGTTTCTCCAATCATCTTGGTTGAAAGCCTAATCTTCATATCTTTGCGAAGAGCAATCTCGTCATTTTTCATTTTGATAATATCGTCTTTAGTTTTCAATTCTGCGGAATATTTTTCAAGCAATGATTTTTCCAGTAGTTGTTTTTCCGTTTCTTTGTTTTTTAGATTGTTAGCCAAATCATCGCGTTCTTTTTCAATCTTTTTGATGGCTTCAGCAACGCAAAGTTTTTTCTCTATTTCCGATTTATCAATTTTTGATTTCATTTCGGCAAGTTCAGCCTCTTTTTCTGCTAATTGTTCCGCAAGATTGCGGTCTTTTTCGGCTCTTAGCTCTGATAGCTCCTTATCTTTCTTCGCCAGTTCGCCTTGAAATGTATTTTTGAGATTGGATTCGGCTAATTTAACGGCACTTTCTTTATCTTTTTCCGCAATTTCTAGTCGATCATGCAATTCTTTTTCAAATTGATGATCACGAACTTGCTTTAATATATCTGCAAACCCTGCTTCATCAACCTTGAAAGCTTTTTTACAATGTGGGCATATAATTTCATTCATATAGTTTTTATTTTAATAATAAATTACAAACTTTGTCGTATAAATTTTTTAATTCATCTATACCCATATCCAAGATTGGCTCATACATGAAAGAATTTAGATGTATATTTTCAGGAGTCATTATATTCATACTTTCCAAAGTTTTTATTGCTTCGCTATGCATTTGATCTTGTTTAAACTCGTCTTTATACCTTTGGAAAAGTTTACCTGTTTGGTTTTTAGAAATTGCCGTTTGGTCTGATACTTTTGACCACATATATTCCTCTGCCTTTAATCTAATTCCAATAGCAAGAACAATTTTGTCTTCTAAGACAATTGAATCGGAATTTTGCGTTGTTTTTATTACCGTAATCTGTTCTTCAATAACATCAACAATTTTTTTATTTATGTCTGCAAATGTAAATGAGATATTTGATAAAACTCTCGAAAATGGTACCTGTAAATCATCAATGACAATATCTGCTGTTGCCTTAACAGATCCATTTATGGATTTTCTATGAAGAGCGTGCGTTAGAAGTGAATAATTATTATTATCTTTACCTTCTTTAAAGTCTATTAAATTTCTCACAAAGGGAATACAAGCAATCAAATGTTTTTCATTATTATTAACACTATGCTTCCAACTGGAAAATGGATCGATAACATTTCTGCTCCCCGCTTTAATTAATTTAATTTCATCTTTTAATCTTTCGGCAACAAAAGAATAATCCCATTTATTGTCTTGCAAAATTCTTGATTGAAGTGTTCTAAAGAAATCAAAATTATGAGTTAAAATTATTGAGCAAAAATTATCTTCTTTTGATAGATCGTTTAGGTATTCAATGATTGCATATTTGTTTTTATAATCAAAAGAATCTGCTATATCATCAATAATAAATAATGTCTTTTTATTTTGTAATTGCCTAGATTTAATTTCAAATATAATGTTTAAAATATAAAAAGCTCGTTTTTCTCCTTGGCTCAATATATTCTCTATTAAATTATTTCTTTCAATATTTTTCCCTTGAAATTTAAAATCAATTGCTGGAGTTTCCTCGTTTAATACTGAATCAGCCTTGTTTTTAATTTCAAGAGTAAATGGGTTATTAACAAATCTATTTTCAAATTCTTTAATAGCACTTTCCCATTGCGATTGATTATCTTTTGCTTTTTGTATAATCTTTTCTAAGTCACTCTTTTTTTGATCGTATAATTCAACTAATGATTTTATACCCACCTCAATTTGCCTTAAGAAACAAAACCATACTTCTCTTCTAAACACATCATAATCACTTAACCTTAATAAAATCGCATTATCTTTTTCAATAACCTTTTTAAAAGTTTGCAGTTCTTTGTTGGCATCAAGCAAATTATCAATTTTATCAAAAATTTCTTTTAGCTCTTTATCGCCAAATATTTTAGAGATTTCTTTCTCTATAATTTCTGATAATTTATTTTTAGCAGATATCTCTCCGTGAGATTTTAATACTAATTTATGTCCAGCAATAAAATATTCATCTCCTTCAAGTGATTTGCTAAGGATTTTTGCTTCTGTTGTGCCAAAAACATGATCGGCATTTTTTGCAAAAAAGATAGATTGGCTAATTAATTCATCATATTTTTCAATATATTGTTTTAACAACATAAAATTTTCTTGCAGGAATTTTTTAACTTTTCCGCCTTTATCAAAAATATGGTTATATTTAAATTCAAATGAATCTTTTGATTTTTCAATATTATTTAAAATAGCTTCAAAAATCTCAAAAATGTTCTTTTTATTAAGATTAGAAAATGATTCTATAATTTCAAATTCATAATTACTACTACCTGATATTTTTTTCAATCCAGAAATAGTGGATTTTTTAAGATTTTCAATTTCACTAAAGATTGCTAAATATTCTTTTTTAGTTTTATCGTCCGCCAAAAGGGTAAGAATTTTATCTTCCGATAAATCAAACACTTTTTCGTTATAATGTTCTATAACACATATTTCTTCTGGTTTAATTTGAGTGTTGGAATTATCGATAAAGAAATTATAAACTGGTTTTAAAGCCTCATCTATTTGATCGCATGGCTGCTCGCCATTTGCAATATTTTTAAGAGTTTTTGCAAATGAAGTTTTCATTACTCCATTCGGTGCATAAATTACAAAAGTTTTGCAATCTGAAAAATCAAACTCATGATTGAGCTTTTTTATTCCATAACAATTTTGTAATTCAATTTTTAATTTGTTCATGTTATTTTTTCTTACGTTTAATTAAAATTCTTTGGTAAATTTTTTTGCCCCTTGAGACTGGGTTATTATATACATTAAAATTACCAATCTTAAATTCACCGGGTACTTGTCCGTTGGCTGTGCCTCCAACAATCTTAAACTGATCGGGCGAATATTTGTCCAAAAAGCTGATGGGAACGCCCATTACGCCGTCGTAGTCGTTGGGAATGGCATCGGTGAACGGGACTTCTATGGCGTCGTAGTTATCGTATTTATCGTAGGCTTTTTTACCTTTTATTTCTTTGTGCTTGCTGTATTTTAAATTTTCTTCCAT
>DHFM01000007.1 GCA_002400405.1 Candidatus Moranbacteria bacterium UBA4824 | reverse complement strand
GTTCTAGTCTAGAGCCTTGTTTATTTTCAGATTTACTTTTAAATTATAGCACAAAATATTTTTTTTAAAAAATTAGCTTTAAAAAACCATCCCGAGTTTCCGGGATGGTTTTTTAGTTTGAAATTGAGAGCTGGAATTATTCAGTTGTAGTGGGAAAAGCAGATTGCAGTTCAATCTTGGCATCTTCGACGGTTTTCTTGAAAGTCTCAAGAATTTTTTGCATTTCAGTTTTCTTGGCATCTTTCAAGGCTTTTATTTCGGCGTTGAATTCTTCACGGTTTCTTTCTCTGTTTTTGAATGTTTCTCGCGCTTGTTTCATTTCGGTGCGATAGTATTCGCGAATTTCTTTGGCGTCTTTGCCGGCGGAACAATCCGCTTTGACTTGACTAGTAATTGAAGCGACTGCATTTTTATAGCTATCTATTTGCGAGTCAATCTCAGATTTTCTTTCATTATTTTGAGTTTGAATTTCGGCGCGAAGTTGAGTGAGAATTGCATCAACAGTATCATTTTTAGTTTTTACTGCGGTTTGCATAGCTTGGATAAATTTTGCTACCGCTGTTTTTTGTTCATCAGTTTGAGCTTTACTTTGCAATTTTTCCCAGTTGGCTGTTTTAGTTTCTTCCCATTTAGTTCTGCGCTCAGTTCTTTGGGTTGTTCTTTGTGCGACCCGCTCTTGAATTTGAGCTTGAGCCTCAGTTCTCTTTTGAGTTAGCTTGGCAATTCTTTCAGTCAATCTAGCTTGAATTTTTTCAGCCTGACTGGAAATCATAGCACAAGTTTTTTCTGTTTTATTGGTTTGAATTTCTTCTTTTTTAGCATCGCGTGCTTCTTGCAATTCAGCTTTTTTAGCGTCCCGAGCTTCCTGTGAAGGAGCATTTCCAATGGCCGAAGAAACTGAAGGGAGAACAAAAGTAAAAGCGAGAAAAGCAATCAAAGAAATTTTTGATAGTTTTTTATAATTCATTGTCGTTGTATAAATTATTAATTTGATCGATGTCTCCTTCATCAGAAAGTGCCAGATCAATGTCAGAAAATTCTGACTCAAGATCATTATCAGAAAGCACTTCGTCTATCGCTGAATTAATTGACGCATCAATTTCTTTGTCGCCGATTACTGCAGTGGTAGTAATAATTTGGGTTTGAATGGCTGTTTTTGTTTCTTGCTTTTGGGCAATTTCATTTGTAGTGTTTTTGTTAGAATTAAAAATGATAATTCCGACAATTACAAACACAAAAATTCCAAAAGCGGGGATGATTATTTTTGATTTTTGATTCATTGTGATTAAATTATTAATTAAATTACTTAGAGTTTTAACAGCGGAAAATCGACCAAGTTTCTCGCTGGATAACTCATTATCTATAAATATTTTTTCCAAAATTTCTCTAGGAGCATCAGTACTTTCCTTTTCTTTTTGTAGGGAATTGATGAACATAGCAATTTCTTTGATAGTTTTTGCATCGCTTGGAAACATTGCCAAAACCTTTTTCAAATTTTCTCCTGATTCCAGAAGGGCAAAGGCTTTTTCCAAATTGTCTTGCTTGTGATTGTTCATAAAATTATATCTCGTAATTTTTTGATAGCACGGTATTGAATTTGACGGACGGCCTCTTCGGTTTTTCCAAGCATCGCAGAAATTTCTTTATTAGTTAGATCACTTATAAAACGCAGAGTCAAAATTTCTTTTTGTTCATAATTGAGATTTTCAAGAGCTTCTTGCAAATTCTTAGAATCAAATTCTTTTTCTGATTTTTTTTGAGGGTTATTATTTTCATCGATCAGTGAAGAAAAAATCATAGATGAAATATCAGTAGTAATTTCTTTTTTCTTTTTCCAATAATCAATCACAGTGTTTCGGGCGATTGTGAAAAAATAGGGCAGGGGTGGAAATTTATCGTTATTTTTTTGTCGCAAGGCTTTCAAGAAAACTGTTTGCACAAGATCTTCAGCCGTTTCGCGATTTTTTGTTTGATAGAAAATATAGCGGAAAAGGGGAGTGAAATAATGAGTATAAACGTAATCAAAATCAGACTCACCTTCGCTTTGTTGTATGTCCATATAAATAATAA
Source organism: Candidatus Moranbacteria bacterium UBA4824 (assembly GCA_002400405.1). Lineage (GTDB taxonomy): Bacteria > Patescibacteriota > Minisyncoccia > Moranbacterales > UBA2206 > UBA2206. The sequence goes on along the minus strand of DHFM01000007.1, from coordinate 1,756 downwards.
CGAATGAAAATTAAATCTATAACGCTTATATATACTATACCCCAATTTGAAAAATAGTTAAAGCGTGGGAATACAAATCCGTTGCTTTATATAAGGCCCAAAAAAGATGCCTGACGGAAGATGCCTGACGGAAAGCATTGACAAAAGTGCAAAAATATGCTACAATTTTAGGTTATCTGAAAAACCGCTAATTATTAACTATTAAAAATATGAACACATCTGGATTTATAATCGCCGTGATTTCTATCGTTATTGCATTTGGAATTATTTATAAACTGGAAACGATGGAAAAATAACGTCAAATATAAATAGAAAAATTTTTCTAAACTGTCCTTAGTGGGCAGTTTTTGATTTGCTTGGAAGAAATATTATTTTATGGTAGTATTGAAATAGAGAAAGGCTCTATTTTTTAATTTTTAATTTTAAATTCATGAAAATAAAAGAAATCATGTCAAAAGATGTAATTTCCGTGAAGGCGGACACTCCTATTTCGGAAATTGCGCAAATTATGTCAAAAGAAAAAATTCACGCCGTGCCAGTTTTGGATGATAATAATAAAGTTTTAGGAATAATCACTGAAACAGATTTTTTCACCAAAGATTCTTCTAATATGGTATATATGCCGTCGCTCATTGATTTTATCAACAGTGGAAAGATGGAATATGCTGAAGGTGAAAAAGAAGCTATGCACGCTGTTTTGCATGCACAGGCAAAAGATATTATGAGTAATAAATGTGAAAATGTTTCACCAGAAATGGAAGTGGAGGATTTCATAAAACTAATCAAAGAAAGAAGCTTTAATTCATATCCTGTCACGGATGCGGATGGCTTGCTGATTGGCATAATTACGGTGGCCGATGCGATTAAATTGTTGTAAATTGACAAAAATTGAGATATAAATTATAATATAGACAAAAGAAGAAGGGGATTAGAAAGCTCGGTCGATCTTTCTTTCGACTCTGACTTCTTAAGAGTAATTCCGATTAAATATCGGATAAATAATACTTAATTTTCCTAAATACTTATATGGCAGAACAAGCAACCGACAAAGATTTCGTAGAATATGTCGTTAAACAAATTGTAAACCACCCAGAAGATGTAAAAGTTGACCGAAAAATTGATGAAATGGGAGTACTCATAACTTTGGATGTAAATGCCGAAGATATGGGAATGATCATTGGACGAGAAGGCGCTACAGCTAAAGCTCTTCGAACACTTCTTCGAGTTATTGGAGCACGAAACAATGCTCGCGTCAATTTGAAAATCAATGAACCAGAAGGAAGTGAAAGAAGAATGGATGCAGGATCAACTGGACGAAAAACTATCGATGAAGTAGTTGGTGATATCAAAATATAGTTATCCATCTTCGATGGACCGGCGCTACCCGCCTCGCGTCGACTTGCGTAGTCGCGAGTCGAGGCTGGCAAATGCCGGACATGCGAATAATTCTTGTTTATATTATATAGAAAGACTCTGCCTCAGCGGGGTCTTTTTTGTTTAGTTTTAATATGGTATTATTAAATTATGAAATTTGATATCATTACAATTTTTCCGCAAATCTTTGATTCGTATTTCAGTGAGTCAATTTTGGCGCGGGCGCAGAAAAATAAATTGATAAAAATTAAAATTCATAATCTTCGTGATTATACTACTGACAAACATCAGACGACTGATGATACGCCATATGGTGGTGGTGCTGGAATGGTTATGAAGGTGGAGCCGATATATAAGTCCATAAAGTCTGTAAAGTCGAAAG
>DHFM01000002.1 GCA_002400405.1 Candidatus Moranbacteria bacterium UBA4824 | reverse complement strand
TCACAGATTATTCCGGACAGTAATGCCTTTGCCAATAAAATCGCTTTAGAAGAAGCATTGAATAATTTTTCTATATCATCGCCCAAAGCGGAACCAAAAAACTTGTCTATCCATGAAGGCTTGAAGGTATGAGATTCGCCAAAGTAAAGAACGCCAACTCCATTAACATCTTTTGTTTGAAGCGTATCAAATTTTTTCAAAATATCCTTATGCTCGGAGTATTCCTCTTTAATAAGATAAACCGATAGCTTGTTTGTTGGTATTTCAGGCATGGTTAAAATTTAGAACCCATTCTTTTTGTAGCTATATCAACATATTTTTTACTTCTCTCAATACCAATCCAATTTCGTCCCAGCTTCTTTGCGACAAAAGCCGTTGTTCCACTGCCTAAAAATGGATCCAAAACAGTATCACCTTTATTTGAGGAAGCAATAATTATTCGTTTTAGCATCTCCTCTGGCTTTTGCGTTGGGTGCAAAGCCCGTCCGTCATTTCCTCTTAATCTCTCTTTTCCTTGAACCAAAGGAAGCGACCAAACATCTCGCATTTGTTTTACTGAACCATCCTTTTGTTTTTCTGGATTTATCTTTTTTAGTTCCTCGTAGTTAAAAATCCATTTTTTGCCCTTTACCGCCCAAACAACAAATTCTGTAGAGTGGGTAAAAACTCTTTTTGTCATGTTAGGCATAGCATTTATCTTTTGCCAAACTATCACATTGTTAATCTTAAAATCCAATTGTTTTAGAACAATCATCACTTCTGCAAGATTGTGATAAGTGCAAGAAATATAGATTGATCCGTTGTCTTTCAAAGCTCTATGACAACCCCCAATCCATTTGCGGGTAAATTGCATGTATTCAGGAGCGGTCATTTTGTCCCACTCTTCATTGACCATATACCAGTTACCGCCGGTTTTGTTGCCTTCCCATTTCAAACCATTACCCGAAAGGTTGTAAGGCGGATCGGCAAAAATCAATTCAACTGACTTTTCGTCAATTTTTTCGCTTAATATCTTTATGCAATCGCTTCTTCAAGTTTTAAAAGTTCACAACATAAATCATCAATTCGGCTTTCGTCTTCCACGCTTCCAGAAGAAAAATTAGCTTCATGCTCAATCTTCGCTTCTACATAAGCAACTCGTTCGTGAATATTGTTATCGTCCTTCATAATTTTTACCTTTATCGGTTAATGAATACAATCCTTTTTGCTCCGATGAACGGATGAATAAATCCATGTTATCAGGATGTTTGCTGTTTGTTTCGTGCTTATTTAACTCGCCCCTGATAGAATTTCTAAAAGTGTCCATTTTGTAATTTAGCTTTTTATCATCAACTATAGTTTCAACTTTTTCGTAAATAGTTTGCAAATGGATAAATTCCATTCCTTGCTCTTTTTCTTTTTTGATAACTTCGATAATTAGGCTTTTGATAGACGGCACGGTTCCAGGCAAAAATTCAGCACGCTTGTTTATCTGGCGAACCACATTTTGAATACCCTTGTCTTTTACTGCTTTTTCCTCGTTTTGCAAAAATGCTTTATAAACATCAGAATATCCTACTAAATATTCTTCATCGGGAGAAAAGACAGAATCTGTAAATTTGACCGAATTATGAATTGCTTGTAATTGCGAGAAATAAAGCGGTTTTGTTTCCTTTATTACAACATTGACCTCAAAATTGGAAAGCAATCCACCTCGTGTTAAATTTGTGCTTCCGACAATGCCGGTAGTTTCTCGCCCTTTCTCAAATAAATAAATTTTTGGATGAAAAACAACATCAGTTTTATTTTCACTTTTGTCTCCATAGCAATAAAATTTCAAATTTGGAGTTTGCTTCTGTAGCTGTATTAAATAATGAATTGATTGCGGATCGGTTGTTTTAAAATCAAGTCCAGCGATGATTTCGATATTGCCATTATTTTTTAAACAATTATCCAGTGACTTCTCGATAACTTTTACGCCCGAATATTTCAAAAAAGCGACGGCGATTTTTGCCGAGCTTGCATTATGCAATTCTTGGCTGATTATATTGCCGATTGGATAGTTTAAATTCGATAAGATTTGTATTGCCATAGTTATTCTTGATTATTTCTTGGTAACTTTTTTACTTTTTTATTTTGTAAATGCTTTGCGCTTTTAGGGCTAACAATTTTTTCGCCAGTTTGTTTTTCTATTTCCAGCCTTGCTTTCTTGGCCGCATAACCACCTTTTCGAGCTACTGATTTATTTTCCTCTAAACCGCTCGGCTGTTGTTTCTTAGAAATTTCCGTAGTAGAAGCTTCCGCAAGCATATTGAGAACTAGCTCCAAATTTGTCATATTGTCCCGTAAATTTTCTTTTTTCAGTCCTTTGAATTTTTTATAATCCCGTACGCTTCTATCAGCCCATGCTTTTGTAATTTCATCTGTCAATATCGCATATTCCAAACCCTCTTTCATGCCTCGTATTTGCCATTCATCAGTAAGCTCTTTTCTGATTTCAATGCTTTTTAACCGCTGATTTATCCATTCTTTTGAGTATCCTTTTTGCAAGTAAGTTTTCATCGCTCTATCAAAAGCGAGTTCTGGATCTTCGGTTTCTTCAATTCTTTGATAACCAACTTTTGCCAACCAGAGCTTAAAAGGCTCAGCTTTTGGTGAAGGAATCGATTGAATTAACCTTAAAAGCGTTTCTGTATCAGCAACATCTGTAAGATACTTTTTCCCGTCCGCCGACTCTAATTTCAGTTGTCCCACTTTTTGGGACAACTCACTTCCTTCCTCTTTTAACTTGGTTTTAAGGGCATTCCAATATTTTCTAGGTCTTGGACTATCAGTCAATATTTCAACCACATCAACGATTGAAAAATACCAAAGCTCTTTTTTTTCATCCCAAACGCGACGAACCTGTTTTTGTTTAAATAGGATGATTGAATTTGATTTTTTCATAGTCAATTATAGTTATAACTTAAATCAGTAAAAGCTTTGGCCGCTGATTGCAAGCAATAATCGCTTTTGATGTGCGAACGATCCATTTTTTTGCCTTACCATGAACTATTGGCTTTTCCCAAGTAGCAAGATTTTCTAAAAGGTGATAAGCATCCGAATACTGGCGTGAATTGTAAGGCGGATCAATGTATAGAACATCGCAATTTATTTTTCTGATAAGCTGGTTGGCATCTTCTTTGTATATTTCGTTATTTATATTATTTTCCGCCTCAAAGTCAGGTACTAAAAGCCGTAATGGTTGTACGGTGTCTAATTTTTTGCGAAAAGCGTCATAATGCCCCACGGTATTTGCTACTTTATCCACCGCATAAAGTAATGAAGCAATTAAAACTGCTTTTTCGTTTTCATCGTTGCTTAATTCATCTATCCTTTCTCTAATTGTGCCAATTTTTCTCGCATTTTCTAAGGTAAAATATGTATTGCCAAAATTTTCAGAGAAATAGTTATCGTCTTTTGCTTCCAGATCATTGAGTAAGTTTATTTTGTGCTCTATCTCCTCAAAATTTATTTTTGAAGTTCCTAAAAATGCTTTTAGCGGTATAAAATTACTATCTAAAAAATCATTGGCAATAACTTTGATGTTTTTCTCGTTAAATCGTTCTGCAACAACTCCCGTACCTGCAAAAATATCGCAAAAAACACTAAAGCCGTTGCATTTTTCATTTACAATATCTTCAATAAATCCAAGTAATTTGTATTTATTATGCCACATAAAACGCCAGACTCCTGTCTGGTGATGGAGTGGCTGCCCGAAGGGCTCAAGCGAAGCTTGAAAAGAAAGAAACCGCCGAGTCCTGTCGGCGGAGGTTCATTTCCTAAGTAGCGTCTATTTTGTAATTGAAAGCGCCCCGCCTTTGTTCTACTTCCATGGTAAAAATATACTTTGTGTATTTTTTTTATTGTCGGAGTATAGGTTGGTTGTTCAGTTTCAAGCAAATCAAAAAGTGAATGCTGTACTCCGTCAGATACATAATGCGTGATTTCTTTCTGTGATGATTGAAAAACGCTGTGTGTGTCCTTTTCACTAACAATAATAAAATCAATAACATTCACCCCCATAATTTTGCCGGCCTCAAGAATTTTATTGATTACCTCTACATCTTGATTGCTTGGTTCAACATCGCCGGACGGGTGATTATGCAAAAGCACAACTCCCGCCGCGCGCAATTCAACGGCAGGGCCAAATATTTCTCGCGGGTGAATTAAACTTTTATCAAGTGTTCCGATTGAAATAATTTCTTTTTTTAACAAAGCATTTCGGGCATTCAGATAAAGGCAAACTAAATATTCTTTTTTCTTATCTCTGATTTCAGAAGTTAGTGAAACTGCGTCCTGTGCAGACAAAACAATATTGTCTTTTGGTCCAAGTTCTTCGTAAAATCTTTTAATTAAAGCAAGAGCCGAAACAATTTGTAATGCTTTTGCTTTTCCAATTCCCGGAATTTCTAAAAGATCATCAACAGTAATATCTAAAAATTTGTTGCTGAATTTTCTGATTATTTGCTCGGAAAGCTGCTTTACATTTTTACCCTTGATTCCACTACCAAGTAAAATCGCTAAAAGCTCGCTTTTGGAAAGCGCATCAGGGCCTTTCTCTAAAAACCTTTCTCTTGGCCTATCAATTTGTGGAATATCTTTTAGCTTTGGCATATTTATTTCTTAATTAAGTCATCAACTCCAACACCTAACGCTTTAGCTATCTTCGCTAGGGTTTCAATTGTGGGATTCTTATTTGCACCAGACTCGATTTTTATAATTGTGTTATAAGTAACATCCGCCAGTTTTGACAGGCGATCTTGGGAAATACCTAGTTTGCTTCGGTATTTTTTAATGTTTTCTGCAATGGTTGATTTATTGTTTGACGGCATTGTAATATATTACTATAATTAAAGTAATGGAATTATAGCATTTGGTAATCCATTACTATGTTAGCAAATTTTTTGAATTTCGTAAACAAAAATAAAGGGAGTTCCTTTTTGTCGCCCGCGCACGGGAGGGCTGGGGCAAAGGCGACTTCTCTTTCTTTTCTTCATTTAGTCCCGCCGCCGTCCGAAAAAATCGCTGGGGGTTTCCAGCAGGCGGGCAAAAATTCCTTCCCCCAGGCCCCCTTCCTTTTTGCCCGCCTGCTTTCCGCGCCGAAGGCGCGGCAGGGGTGGGAAGCGGCTCGTCTCTGCGCGAGCAGAGAAGCAAAGCCCACAAAAATTGTTTCCTTAATTAAAAAAGGATTTTGCGCGCGCCCCTTAAATGAAAAAGAAATTTTTGCGGGCTTTGACCACCGTCAGGCGGCGAGCCGCTGGGGCGGGTTTCTGCCCTTCAGGGCAGAAA
>DHFM01000018.1 GCA_002400405.1 Candidatus Moranbacteria bacterium UBA4824 | reverse complement strand
TAGAACAAAAAGACTTCAAAATAAAAAGTTTTTCATTGAGGGTGTTAAATCTATCAATTTGGCCATTGAAAATAATTGGGAAATTGACGCATTTATATATTCTTCTGAAAATCAGTTATCAAATTGGGCTAAGGACATTTTAAGTAAATCACTTGCCAAAAAACACCTTGAAATGCCCAATGAGCTTATGGCCAAATTGAGCGACAAGGAGAATACCTCTGAATTAATAGCCCTTGTTGGAATGAAAAATAATAACCTAGACAGAATAGAAATAAAAAAAGATTTATTTCTTGTTGTTATCGATAGAGCGAGCAATCCTGGAAATTTAGGCACCATACTTAGATCTTGCAATAGTTTTAATGTTGATGCAGTAATTATGACAGGTCACTCAGTTGATTTGTATGATCCAAAAACTGTACAGGCAAGCGTCGGTACGATATTTTCAATTCCAGTCATCAGATTGGAATCACATAACGATTTACTTCCTTGGATTGAAAAAATAAAATCAAAGTTAGAAGACTTTACTGTAATTGGAACTACGGCCAAAACTGAGAAAACAATTGATACAGAAGACATTAAAAAACCGCTAATGCTACTAATCGGAAACGAGACTCATGGATTAAGTACTAACTACAAAGATATCTGTGATAAGCTTGTGAAAATTCCAATCAGTGGTTCAGCTAGTTCATTAAATGTCGCTTGTGCAACATCTATTTGTCTCTATGAAATTAACAGGAAAAACAGTTAGCAAAGATGCTTATGGCGTCTATTATTTCATCCCTGCTACGCTGACGAAAATTAAAGTTTAGTGATATAATAAAGTTATTAGGAACTACCACGCCCTTATCAGCCTTGGGTGGGTAAATCTTACTCAAGGCTTGGAATTTATCCTTCACCTTTCGTAAGACTTCGTCTATTCATTGTTTAAAAAGTACAATTTTTTTTGCGTTAATTATAAATAATATATAAATTAATACTATGAAAAAAGCACTCATTATTTTAGCTGTAGGATTCATTGTTTTGTTAGTTGTATTTTTTTATTTTTTCAACAAACAAAAAGCAGATTCGACTCAGGAACAGATTGTGCTAGAGCAAACTCTAACAATTTCTCAAAAATATTCTTCCCTACGATATCGAACTGAAAATGTTTTAGAAAAAGCCAAAGAGTATCAAGACTATGATAAGTGGAATGAGGAAATGAGCGCCGTTATTGATGGTTGGAAAACATTGGAGAGCAGCTCAATGGAATTAGAAAAAGAAGCAACTAAAATAGCTAATAAAACAAAGGCTTTTAGCTTAGTTAAAAATGCCCATGCTTATGATTCAGTTGAAATTCAAAAAGTAATAGAAAGTGCGCCGATGGGAAAACAAGTCAGAACTTTGGCTCAACACTTGGGAGTAGACGCTAAAATGGCTCAGTTAATTTTAAATCAAACACAAGATCAAGTTACCAGAGAAGCTTATGGTGAGGAAGGAGATGTGTTTGAGACTTGCGAACAGAATTCGATGAGGATTAAAAATGGCGCCAAAGTGACTGTTTTTGTAGGAGGAGTGGTATTAACCGGAGGAACTTCAGCAATTGCGGCGAGCGGAGCATTGGCCAAAACAGCGTTAGTGGTTTCTGGAGCGGATCTAGTGTTGGAAGTAGCTGATGATGAAGCTAAAATTGCGTTGGGAGATAAAAATAAAGTATCAGAAATGGTGGGAAGCCTTCGCGTTGTCACAGAGCCAGCAGCTGGAATTTTGACAATCGCCAATATGCCTGGAAATTTATCCAAAGCGATGGAAAAAGTAAGTGCTGGATATTTTGCGGCCGATCAAGTCAGGTCAGCTATTCAAGATGAAAAAATTCTCGGTATTAGTATTAAAATTAATGAAGCTGGTGAAACCAAGGCCAGCGTCGCTGGATTGACCCAGCAGGAATTGGCCGAATGGATGAAAGAAAATAATGTCATTAAAAGTGGTGAGTCAGTCGAAGAAATTTTAAATCAAGTTGAAAAAGAAATTAAGGAAAAAATTAAGGAAGAAACTAAAGAAGAAAACAAAGAAGAAGCAAAAGAAGAAAAACAAGATAAAGTAGAAGAAAAAAAAGAGATATCTACATCCGGATCTGGTTCGGAAAATATTCCTAATCAGCTTTTTAGGGTAGTAAATGTCAGTAATTCATCATATATGATGGATGCATGTTTTAATCCAACTTGCTGGGATGATCTAGACGCCGATCCTGCAGAAGACAGAGATTTAGGTGGCATCTATACTATGGGTAAAGTTTTTGGCAATGGAGAAGGTTTTAAAAAAGGTTTCCGTCCATCAGATTTAAAAAAGAACAGCGAAGCAGCAGCAATGTTGGAAGATGGTTATAGAATTACAGTTTATTTTGCGATAGCACCTTTTGAAGGCCCTAAAAATAAGACGATTGATTACGGGACTTGGGAAAATCATTCTGTAGTAATAAACGCAAAGTATGGAGACGAACCAGTCATTGAGTGGGACGGAAGCAGTTTGAAGCAAGCTAAATAAATTTAATAGTGGGCGTGGTATTTAAGCAGTTGACAATGAATTGTTTAGAAAAAAATGGAAGCATATGAAAATAATAAGCACAGATAATGAAAAGATTAAATTCTTGAAGAAACTTGGAGACAAGAAGGTTCGTGATGTTTCGGGGCAGTTTTTGGTGGAAAATTTGATTATCATTTATGACGCAATGAAAGCCGGTTTCAAACCAGTGCAACTTTTTGTTAGCGAAGATTTATTGGAAAAAGAAAATGAAAAACTAGATTTAATAATCGCAAAATTTCCTGATTTTTTTGTGATTAACGAAAAAGTGAATAAGTATTTTTCTTCGCTAACCACCCCATCAGGAATCTGTGCAATTTTTGAAAAAAAAGAAAAAGAAATAAATTTAGATGAAATTGTGATTTATCTAAATGCCATAGCTGACCCTGGGAATTTGGGTACGATTTTGCGTACCGCAGTAGCTTTCGGAATAAAAAACATTGTGGTAGATGAAAAATGCGCCGATATCTACAATGCTAAAACAATCAGTTCAGCCAAGGATGCAATTTTCAAATTGAATATTTCTAAAGATGAAAATTTGAAAATATTTAGCGAGATAAAGAAGGCTATGCCGGTTTTTGTTACTAGCTTGGAGGGCGAATTAATAGACGATAAAATCTTTAAGAAAGAAAAGTTTTGCTTGGTGCTTGGCAACGAAGCTAATGGTGTGGAAGAAAGAATAATAAAACTGGCGGATAAAAAAGTTAAAATTCCAATGTCAAGCGAGATCGAATCACTAAATGTGGCTGTTTCTGCGGGAATATTATTTGAAAAAATATATAATGCAAAAAATAAATAACTTAAATCTTCTTTTCTCCTTGACGTAAAATTTTCATTTTTCCATCTTCAATATAATCAAATTATACAAGGTCTAGAAGCGGTGCATTAAAGGAATAGTCTTCTGAGAGGAGGCTGTTTTTTGTTTTTGTCAAAAGTTTTAAATAAAGGTAAAATAGAGATAGGTATCTAAATACCTATTTAAATAAGTATCTCAAAAAATATGTCAGTAAGAATTCAAGAAGAAAAAAACATCAGAAAACTATCCAAGATTGGCAAACAATCCGTCGGTGTGACTCTGCCGATCGAAGAAATCCGTTCCCTTGGTTGGAGAGAGGGACAAAAACTCACAGTCAAAAGAATTCATAGTGGGTTTGAAGTGAGGGATTGGAGGAATAAGAAATNNGACAAAATGTTTGATGTTTTGATGGGCTCTGAAGTTGAACCACGTCGACGCTTTATCCAAACTCATGCCAAGAGTGTGAAGAATTTGGATGTGTAATTTTATATAAATCATTTCTCTCTTTAACCGTCCGCAAGGGCGGTTTTTGCAATGAGTAGTGCCAATTATAAAATAAATTCTGATGTGATTGGGGTGAGTGGTGAATTGGGAATTTCAGCAGAAAACTAGTTGCCTTGAATTGTTGGGGGGATGGTGGTAAAATTGGTATGTAAGGAATATATTACTTACATAAAATTTCTAACATAAAAATTATGCCTACAAGAAAAAGAGGAGATGATAACATTCGAAAGCTAACGAAAGTTGGCAAACAATCAATCGCCGTTACTTTGCCAATAGAAATGATACGCGAACTCGGCTGGCGGGAAAAGCAAAAAGTAGTAGTGAAAAGAATTGCTGGGGGATTGGTGGTGAGGGATTGGAGGAATAAGAAATAGAAAATGATCAAAAACATTTCCAAACATGAAATGCCAAGAGAGAAGTTGATAGAGAAAGGATCAACTAGCCTCAAGGATTATGAATTGATGGCGATTTTGATTCGCACTGGTGTGGCCGGGAAAGATGTTTTGCAAGTTTCCAAGGAAATCTTGAAAAAGTTTCCGACCAAAAAATTATTAGCCTTGGACTTTGCAGAAATCTCAAAAATAAAAGGCATCGGCCCAGCCAAGGCGTGCCAGCTTTTAGCATCTTTTGAACTCACCAAGCGCGCTTTGGAAGTAGAGGACAACAATTTGCCAATGATCGCTTGCGCCAAAGACGCCGTGGCGCAGTTGCAGGAACTCCGCACCGCTAAAAAAGAACATTTTGTGGCACTCTATTTGAATGCGCGCAATCAGCTTTTGAGCAAAGAAACTATTTCCATTGGCACCTTGAATGCCAGCCTCATTCATCCGCGCGAAGTTTTCAAATCCGCTATTGATCACTTGGCAGCTTCAATTCTGATTGCCCACAATCATCCGTCGGGCGATTGTGAACCGTCGGATGATGATTTGGAAGTGACAAAAAGACTTAAAGAAGTGGGGAAAATCTTAGGCATTGAAGTGGTGGATCATGTGATTGTGACGAAAAATGGCTTTATGAGCTTGAAGAATAAAAATTTTATATAAAATTATGAATGAAGAACAAGTTATAAAAGAAATAAAAAAGGCACTAGAATTGAATTCTGAAACTAATCTTGTAGAATTTAAAAGAGCCAAAGGTGGATTTCCTAAGAAAGAATCCCGAAAAACCCTATCTGCTTTTGGTAATGCGGAAGGCGGGATAATTGTCTTTGGTGTTGAGGAAAAAGTAGATAAAACATTAGAAGTTGTGGGCGTGAGTGAAACAGCGGATTTGCAAGAAAAAATGACTAGTCTTTCCGCTGAGGATATGAATGTGCTTTTGAGGCTGGATTATTTTTTGCTAGAAATAAATAAAAAAACTATTCTAGCAATCCATGTTCCTAAATGTGAAAATCATTTGCGACCTTACTATATAAAAGAATTAGGGTTTCCGAATGGAGCTTATGTTCGCGATGGCAACACTGATAGGAAAATGACCGAAGAGGAAATGAAAAACTATGTACGTAATGCGCAGGGAGATGATTTTGATGGAAAGTGTGCGGATAATCTAATCAAAGAAGATTTATCGATTACAAAAATTGAAGATTTTCTCAAAAAAAGTGCAAAAAAGATTGGACGTATTTTTGATAGTGTTGATGATGCGCTTCTTAAAAATATCGGTGTGGCACGTGAATGCAAAAACGTTTTACGCCCAACAATTGCAGGCTATCTTATTTTCGCAAATCAAAATCCGCAAAACACTCTTCAGTTCGAACGTTATAAAATTAGATGTGTCAGATTCAAGGGATCAGGAGTAGCGAGTGATATTATTGATAAAGCAGATGTTGTTGGTACACTAGATGAGCAGATTGATTTAATGGAGTCTTTTGTATTGCGCAATATTAAAAATAGTGCTGAAATTGTAGGCGCTAAGCGAGTTGAGCGATATGAATATCCAGAAAAAGCAGTTCGTGAAATTTTGGCTAATGCTGTTATTCACAGGGATTATCGTATCACAGAAACGTATACACAAGTTAACATTTTTGATGATCGTATAGAAGTATTTAATCCAGGGAACTTGCCTCCAGGTGTAACAGTGGAAAATATTAAGGATGCACAAGAAAGCCGTAATCGAATCATAGCAGCTCGCCTTAATGAAATGGACTATCTTGAAGAATATGGTCGGGGTATCGATATAGTTTTTACATTGATGTCAGAGTGGGGATTATTGCCACCAATTTTTAAAAATTCATCAAATAGCTTTAAGGTAATTTTGCCAGGCGAGAAATTGAGTCAATTGAACGAGCGCCAGATCAAAATCTGGGAGTATCTTTTGGAAAATCAAAAGATAAATCGGAAAGATGTAGAAAAAATATTGCCAGATACTCCTTTGCAGACTATTAATTATGATTTGCGAAAAATGAAAGATACGGGGCTTATTCATCAAGAAGGTAAATCTGTGAGCACATATTACGAAGCGAATTTTTAGAAGCAAACAGAAGAGAATGTGAAAAGTGCTAAGAATAAAGGTTTTTTAAGTAATTAAGTGGTTATATGAATTAGAAGCAATTAGAAGCAATTAATAGAAACATTGGAAAATGGCTTAAAATAGGGGCTTTAGACTATATAGAAATTGTAAGAGTTTAGACGAAATTAGACGAATTAACCGTAATGTAAAAAAATGGCTTAAATAAGAGATTTATGATTGTATGGCTTTTTAAAGGATTTTAAAGGAAACATTGAAAAAGGATTAAATGATGATATTTTGAATAAGTTTTTGATTTAGGCTAAAAACCGGTTGGATTGGGCAAGAATGGGGAAAAGGGGTAGAATGGAGGTATGATATATTGAAATGTCAATCTATTTTAAATTAGAAAAGAAATAAAAAATATGGCAAATAAAATCACAAATCAAAATACGACTAAAGAACAAGAGCGATCAGAGTTGCATCGGGCTATTTGGCAGATTGCTAATGATCTGCGCGGGAGCGTTGATGGCTGGGATTTCAAGCAGTATGTTTTGGGTATTTTGTTTTATCGTTTTATCAGTGAAAATCTGACTAGTTTTATTAATGAAGACGAGAGGCGTGTTTCCGGGCAGGAACAATTTGACTATGTAAAACTAAGCGACAAAGAAGCGGAATTTGGTCGTAGCGAAACCATAATTAATAAAGGCTTCTATATTCTGCCAAGTGAACTTTTTGTGAATGTTTGCAAGAATGCCCGCAATGATGAGAATCTCAACGAAACACTTTCTAAAATTTTTAATAATATCGAAAATTCCGCCAAAGGATTTGAAAGCGAGGATGATTTGAAAGGATTGTTTGATGATTTGGATGTAAACTCTAACAAGCTTGGTCAAACTGTAGAAAAAAGAAATCAAAGAATCGCAAAGCTTCTCGAAGCGATTGGTGATCTTCGTTTGGGAGAATACGCTGATAATACTATTGATGCCTTTGGCGATGCATATGAATATTTGATGGCAATGTATGCATCTAATGCTGGTAAGTCTGGGGGAGAGTTCTATACTCCGCAGGAAGTGAGCGAGTTGCTGGCGGAAATTACCACCGTGGGTAAAAAAGAAGTGAACAAGGTGTATGATCCTTGCTGTGGGTCCGGCTCGCTTCTCTTGAAATTTGCCAAAGTGCTGGGCAAGGAGAATGTGAGGCAGGGTTTTTATGGGCAGGAGATAAATCTGACGACCTACAATCTGTGTCGCATTAATATGTTTTTGCATGATATCAATTACAACAATTTTGATGTGGCTCATGGCGACACACTCACCGATCCGAAACATTGGGATGATGAACCTTTCGACGCCATCGTTTCCAATCCGCCGTATTCAATCAAATGGGATGGCGATGCCAATCCTCTTATCATCAATGATCCTCGTTTTTCTCCAGCGGGAGTTTTGGCGCCAAAAAGTAAAGCGGATTTGGCGTTCACTATGCACATGCTTTCGTGGCTTTCTACCAGTGGAACGGCAGCGATTGTTGAGTTTCCGGGAGTTCTGTATCGCTCTGGAGCAGAGCAAAAGATTCGCAAGTATTTGGTTGATAATAATTATGTGGATGCGGTTATTCAGTTACCACCAGATCTTTTCTTCGGAACCACTATTGCAACTTGCGTTATTGTTCTCAAAAAAAGCAAGACAGAAAACAAGACTTTGTTTATCGATGCATCAAAAGAATTTGTGCGAGGGGGGAATAAGAACAAATTAAGCGAAGCCAATCGCAAGAGAATTCTTGATGCGTTTATTGAACATAAAGATGAAGATTATTTTGCAAAACTGGTCGACAATAACACCATTGCCGAGAATGATTATAATATTGCGGTGTCGAGTTATGTGGTGGCGGAGGATATGCGAGAGGTGGTTGATATAAAAGTGCTCAATAAGGAAATTGAGCGGATTGTGGCAAGGCAGAGTGAACTCCGGGTGGCGATTGATGAGATTGTTGGGGATATTGAAGAAAATTAAAAAAAGAAGTTTATGATGAATGAAAACATTACAATAAAAGTCAATTTCCAAAATCAAGCGCATGACCTAGTTTTTGCAGGACAGTATGATTTTAATAAGAGTTTTAAAGATACATTTGCCTGTGTTTATACAATTATTCAAGTCACTAGTTATGGAAGAAAAATAATATATGTTGGACAAACAGACGATATCAATCAGAGACTTTATAATCATCATAAGAAGGATTGCTGGAGGAGGTATGTGAAAAACAATGCTTTGTATATTCATAAAGAGGATAATCAAAGTGCCAGATTATTAATTGAGAGTCTCATAATCCAGCAATACAATCCGCCTTGTAATGGATAATTTTATGAAAAAATATTTATTTATTGACACAAATATATATAAATATCTATTTAATGAAAATAGTACTTTTTCTGACGACGTGGTTGATATAATTATGAAATTATTAGACAATGACAAGCTGATTTTAATATTACCTGAGCAAGTGAGAGATGAGGTAGAGAGAAATCATTTAGAAAGATGGTATGTGAATGAAGTCAGCGATAGAGAAAAAAAATTTGATAATTATAAGCAAGGAGTTGAAAAGAAAATCTCAGATTTGAGTGGTTTTGATAAAATAGTGAAAATATTAAAAAAAGACATAGATAAAGAAGAGAAAAACAAGAAGAAGGAGTTAAAAAGTATTAAATATAGATACAGAGATAGTGCTAGTGAGGCAAATAAAAATTTCAATAAATTAAAACAAAATGCAACTCTCATTGATACGACTGTTGATATTTTGAATGTGGCTGATATTAGAAATAAAAAAAATAATCCTCCTTACGATAAAAGCAAATTAACCGATGCAATAATTTGGGAATCTTTTTTGGATTTTCTAAAAACAAAGCAAGAAGAGAGCAATAAAACTGAAAAAATTGAAATTTATTTTATAGCAGATGATAAAACTTGGGGCAGTTTAGATTTTAACCCTTTTTTACTAAATGAATTATCAAATATCAATACAAAGATAAAAGTAATTTATAGAAAAAGCATAAAATGTCTTGGTGATATTTTTAAGTTAGACATTAAAGGGATAGAGAGAGCAGAAAATCAAATTATTCGGAATAATGCGATAGAAAAATTTTGCGAAAGTCATTCATGGTCAGTTGCGGGTGTTAATTTTCAGGAATTATTGAAACATAAAAATCATTTGGATTATTCTGATTTTGAAAAAATTATTAAGGCGAGTATTTCAAATCCTCAAGTATATAATTCTTGGTATGTGAATTTAAACCTTTTACTTGAAGATGAAAAAAACAAAGGTTTTGCAATGAGTATTATTGAGAATATTGGGGATGAAATTTGGAATATCTTCAAGCAAAAAAATAATATCACGCTATTGAGGAAGAAGGATCAAATGAGTGGTAATTTGCAAGGCGCTGTGGATATAAGTGATGTGCCGTTTTAAATTCATGACAAAACACCAATCAAAAATTGAAAAACTAATAGCTGATCTATGCCCAAAGGGGGTGGAGTTTATTGAGTTGGGAAAAATTTTTGAAATATCTCGTGGAAGAGTAATGTCAAAAGATTATTTAAAAGAAAATAATGGTGAATTTCCTGTTTATTCATCTCAGACCGCAAAAAATGGTGAAATTGGAAAAATAAAAACATATGATTTTGATGGTGAGTATTTAACTTGGACAACTGATGGTGCTAACGCCGGGACTATTTTTTATAGAAATGAAAAATTTAGTATTACAAATGTTTGTGGATTATTAAAAGTAAAAA
The DNA here is from genome assembly GCA_002400405.1 of Candidatus Moranbacteria bacterium UBA4824. Lineage (GTDB taxonomy): Bacteria > Patescibacteriota > Minisyncoccia > Moranbacterales > UBA2206 > UBA2206. Next base: position 27,047 of record DHFM01000018.1, on the reverse strand, counting down.
ATGAAAATATTAATCCAAAATTTGTTTATTATATTTTAGATGTTGAAATGAAAAGTTATGTTAATGCTGGCATGGGTAATCCAAAATTGATGAGTAATGTTGTTGCAAAAATAAAAATCCCCATCCCACCTCTCGCTATCCAAGAAGAAATTGTCAAAATTCTTGATAGTTTTACAGAGCTAGAAGCAGAGCTAGAAGCAGAGCTAGAAGCAAGAAAGAAGCAGTATGAGTATTATAGGGAGGAACTATTAACAATAAATGGTATTACTGTGGCGCAACTGATTTCGATTGGTGAATTATGTTTGGACACTCAAAATATAAAATGGGCAGATAATAAAGATAAATTATTTAAGTATATCGATTTATCGTCAGTGAATAGGGAGAAGCATATAATTACAGAAACTGTAACTATAGATAATGAAACAGCACCAAGTCGAGCACAAAAAATAGTAAAAACAGGGGATATTATATTTGGTACAACAAGACCAATGCTTAAACGTTTTTGTTTAATTCCCACTAAATACAATGAACAAATTTGTAGTACTGGATTTTGTGTATTGCGACCAGATATAAGTAAAGTTTTAACAAATTATATTTATTATCAACTTGGACTTTCAAAATTTTATAAATATGTGGAAGATAATCAAAGAGGCGCAAGTTATCCTGCAATAACAGATAGCACAGTTAAGGGCTATAAAATTCCAGTCCCGTCATTGATCGAACAAGAAAGAATAGTTTCAATTCTCGACAAATTCGACGCCTTAGTAAATGACATTTCAATTGGTCTGCCTGCCGAACTCAAAGCTCGCAGACAGCAGTATGAATATTACCGAGGGAAACTTTTGACATTTGCTCCGCTAGATGGGCAAATTAAGGCATAAACATCGATAAACTCCCTGTAGAGCGTATATTGACAATAATACGCTCTACAGGGAAATGTAATAATTTTAAGATAGATAAATAATGGAAAATATAAACGAAAAACTTAATGAAATTCTTTCGCTTCCAGCAGAAAATGAAGTGGTTGAATGGAAAGAAGCTAAAAATGATTTCGATTCTAGAAAGCTCGGAAAATATTTTAGCGCGCTTAGTAACGAAGCTAATTTGAAGGATAAAAAATCAGCTTGGCTGGTTTTCGGCATAAAAAATGATAAGACGATTGTCGGAACAAACTATCGAAAAGACTCAATAAAATTAAATAGCTTGAAATCGGAATTAGCAAAACATATTACTACAGGAATATCTTTTGTGGAAATTTATGAAACTGAAAAAAATGGCCAAAGAATTATTTTATTTGAAATTCCAGCAGCTCCGAAGGGTATTCCGATTGCTTGGAAAGGTCATTACTATGCGAGAGATAATGAGGACATGGCTCCATTGAGTATAGAAAAAATAGAAAGAATTCGCGCGCAAGCTAAGCTGAGAGACTGGAGCGCTGAAATTTGTGAAGGTGCAACAATCAAAGATTTGGATCCAGTAGCTATAAATATGGCGAGGGAAGGATTCAGTCGCAAAAATCAATCCATTGATCCTAGCGATATTGTAGCTTGGAGTGATGAAGTCTTTTTAAACAAAGCAAAGATAACAGTCAATAGTAAAATTACAAAAACAACCATTGTTTTATTGGGAAAATCCGAATCAGAGCATTTTATAAATCCGGCGTGCGCAAAAATTTCATGGATCTTAAAAGATAAGGATGGCATAGAAAAAGATTACGAACATTTTAGTTGCCCCTTTATTTTAGCGGTTGATAACGTTTATAAAAAAATAAGAAATTTAAGATACAGATATATCTCTGATAAGACATTATTTCCTGATGAAATTGATAGATATGATCCGCAAACTATTCGTGAAGCGGTCAACAATTGTATTGCCCACCAGGACTATGAGCTTGGTGGTAAAATTAATGTTGTTGAAAATGAAGATGACAGTTTGATTTTTTCCAACCTCGGTTCTTTTATACCAGGAACAGTTGAAAATGTCATTGAGGCTGATTCGCCCTCGGAGTTTTACAGAAATAAATTTCTTGCCGACGCTATGGTTAATGTGAATATGATTGATACGATAGGTAGCGGAATAAAAAAGATGTTCATGTCTCAAAAAAATAAACTTTTTCCTTTGCCTGATTATGATTTAACCAGCGGAAAAGTTAAGCTTACTATTGTAGGCAAAGTTCTTGATGTGCAGTATGCCAGAAAACTTATTCAGATACCAAATCTTGATCTTAAAATAATAATGGCCCTTGATAAGGTTCAGAAACGAAAAAAAATAAATATTGACGAAATTGCAGAGCTTAAAAAACATAATTTAATAGAGGGAAGAAACCCAAACTTTTATATTTCCTCAAAAGTGGCCATTAAGACAGGAGAGAGAAGTGAATATATAAAAATGAGAGGATTTAAGGATGACCATTATAAAAAAATGATTCTTGAGTATCTTGAAAAATACAAAGAGGCTTCTAAGGCGGATATTGATAAATTAATTTTAGACATACTTCCCAATATTTTAGATGAACAGCAAAAGAAAACCAAAATAAGAAATATAGTTTACGCGATGTCTAAAAGGGATAGAACCATTGTAAACCAAGGCACTGGCAGATATCCAAAATGGATAAAAGTTTAACTAATATATGCGCTTGTATTATTTTTTTAGATAGACTTTTAGACAAACTTTTAGATAAACTTGGTGAATAAGTTCTCATTATAAGCCTTAAAAGTAATAATTTAACAGAGTATAAAATATTATGGAAAAATCCAATAGATACAATTTAGTTGCAGAAAATCCGCAAAGCACAGTGGTGGCGGAATATCGAAAAGTCGCTGACCGAGTGAGTGATGGAAACTCTTACCAAAGTGAAGCCGAGCTTGAGCGTGCCTTTATCAAGCAATTGGAAACACAAGCCTATGAATATTTGTGCATCACTTCCGAAGATGAGTTGGTGCAAAATTTGCGACAACAATTAGAGAAATTAAATGGCTATACTTTTTCTGATGCCGAGTGGGAAAAGTTTTTTACCAGTGAGATTGCCAATCCGAATCAAAGCATCGAAGAGAAAGCCACTACTATTCAAGAAGATTATCAAAAGATATGTGACCTAGACGGTGGACAATGGAAGACCATTAGTCTTATTGATAAGAAAAATATTCATAATAATAGTTTGCAGGTTATCAATCAATATGCGACCGATGACGGACAGCGTGCCAATCGCTATGACGTGACGGTTTTGGTAAATGGTTTGCCTTTGGTTCACATCGAACTCAAGCGTCGTGGTGTCGCGATCCAAGAAGCCTTCAATCAAATCAATCGCTACCAACGAGAAAGTTTTTGGGCAGCATCCGGACTTTTTGAATATGTGCAACTTTTTGTCATTTCCAACGGAACGCATACGAAATATTACAGCAATACAACTAGATCACAACACATCAAAGAATCGAATGAAGGCAAGATTAAAAAAGGCAAGAAATCGAGCAATAGTTTTGAATTTACCAGTTGGTGGGCAGATGCGACCAATCGACCAATTACTGATCTGATTGATTTTGCCAAAACATTTTTTGCTAAGCATGCGATTTTGAATATTTTGACGAAATATTGCGTATTCACCACCGACAGGCTTTTACTGGCTATGCGACCATATCAAATCGTGGCAACGGAAAGGATTTTGAGTCGGATAGAAGTGAGCACGAATTACAAAAAACTTGGCACATTGGAAGCTGGCGGATATATTTGGCATACCACTGGATCAGGAAAAACTTTGACGAGCTTCAAGACTGCGCAACTTGCCAGTAAATTGTCACATATAGACAAAGTATTATTTGTGGTTGATCGCAAAGATTTGGACTATCAGACAATGCGAGAGTATGACAAATTTGAAAAAGGCGCAGCCAACAGCAACACCAGCACGGCAATTCTGAAAAAACAATTGGAAAATTCAAACTCAAGAATCATTGTTACCACAATTCAGAAATTGGATAAATTTATCGGGAAGAATAATAGACATGAAATATTTGATGGGCACATTGTGATTATTTTTGATGAATGTCATCGCTCTCAATTCGGCGATATGCATGCGAGTATTGTTAAAGCCTTCAAAAAATATCACTTATTCGGTTTTACCGGCACGCCTATTTTTGCTGCAAATTCTTCATCTAGTGGGAGAATTGATTTCAAAACTACCGAACAGGCCTTTGGAGAAAAATTGCACACCTACACAATTGTGGATGCTATTGCTGACAAAAATGTTTTGCCGTTTAAGGTGGATTATGTTTCAACCGTCCATGAGGCGGAAAACATTGAGGATGAAAAAGTGAAAGACATTGATCGAGAAGCAATTCTGTCTGCGCCAGAGCGACTGGAAAATATCGTAAAGTATATCAGAGAACATTTTGATCAAAAAACAAAGCGAAACAGTTTTTACAAAATCCAAGATCGCAGACTGGCTGGCTTCAATTCAATTTTTGCGGTCGCGTCCATTGATGTGGCTAAAAAATATTATCTTGAGTTTAAAAAGCAATTAGCTTCGGAGCCAAGCGATAGGAAATTGAAAGTAGCGACAATTTTTAGTTTCGGAGTTAATGATGAAGATTTGGACGGAATGATCGATGAAAATTCCGAGGACACCATCGGACTGGATGTCAGCTCGCGCGATTTTCTGGAAAGTGCTATTTCAGATTACAACAAGATGTTTGGCACTTCCTATGACACATCGTCAGATAAGTTTCAAAATTACTATAAAGATGTTAGTGAACGGGTCAAGAAAAGAGAAATAGACATTTTGATCGTGGTGAATATGTTCTTGACTGGATTTGATGCGACAACGCTAAACACTCTTTGGGTGGACAAGAATCTGCGTTTACATGGACTTCTCCAGGCATTTTCCAGAACTAATCGTATTTTAAATAGTGTGAAAACTTTTGGAAACATCGTTTGTTTTCGTAATCTAGAAAAAGCGACCAATGAATCCATTGCACTTTTTGGTGACAAGGAAGCTTGCGGAATCGTGCTCCTCAAAGCCTATGGAGATTATTACAATGGGTATAAAGACGGTGATAAAGAAGTGCGTGGTTACAAAAGTTTAATAGACGAACTTCTGGAGAAATTTCCAGTAGGAAAAAGAATAGTTGGGGAGCAGAATCAAAAAGATTTCATTAAGCTATATGGAGCGGTTTTGCGTGTTCGAAATATTTTGACGACCTTTGATGAATTTGCAGGAAATGAAATTTTAACTGAGCGTGATATACAGGATTATCATAGTATGTATATTGATTTGTATAATGAATTTCGCAAAGGCGCAGAGAGTGAAAAAGAGAATGTGAACGATGATGTGGTTTTTGAGATGGAACTTATCAAACAAATCGAAATTAATATCGATTATATTTTGGGACTAATTAAAAGATATCACGATGATCATATCAAAAATAGAGAGCTATTAGTTGATATTAATAAAGCCATTGATTCCAGTGTTGAGCTTCGCAATAAAAAAGATCTTATCAATCAATTTATCACTTCGCTTGATGTATATTCTGTTGTTGATGAAGATTGGCAGAAATTTGTCGAAAAGAAGAAAGTTGAAGAGTTGGAAAAAATTATTGAAAATGAAAATCTTGACCGGGAAGCGACTTATAAGTTTATAAAAAATGCGTTTCGAGATGGAAATGTTGCGACAACTGGTATGGCGATAACTAAAATAATGGTAAACCGTCCATCTCGTTTTGATCCTGATGGGGGTTATGGTAAGAAGCGAGAAAGTGTTTTGGATAAACTGACAAGTTTTTTTGAGAGATTTTTTGATATTTCGGGTGGGAAGTTGTAATAAACTCAATTGCGGAAAATCATCGACCTAATCTAAAATCTTTTGTTCAGTAACATGTTAAGTAACAAATTAAATTGAAGCATAGATAAGGCAAAAATAAATGAAACAAGCAACAGCTTTAGATATTTTGAAATTGGGACATAGCGTGTTTTTGACGGGTCCTGCGGGGAGCGGAAAAACATATTTGCTAAACCAATATATCCAATATCTTAAAAGTAAAAAAATAGGAGTAGCCGTCACAGCTTCAACTGGGATCGCTTCGACACATATGAATGGGCAAACTATTCATAGTTGGTCGGGGATGGGCATCAAGGATATATTCACGGAAGCGGATTTTTCCAAGCTCAAAAAAAGACCTTTCTATAAAAGTCGAATTAAAAAAACCAAAGTGTTGATAATAGATGAAGTGTCTATGCTTCACGCTCATCAGTTGGACATTGTGAATAGTATCTGTAAAAGATTCAAAGAACCATTTTTTCCATTTGGAGGATTGCAAGTAATTCTTTGCGGAGATTTTTTTCAATTGCCTCCCGTGGCAAGATATGGAAGCAGAGCAAAATTTGTAATTGAATCAAGAGCGTGGGATGAAATGAATTTGAGAATTTGTTATTTAGAAGAACAGCACCGACAAGAAGATAGACAAATGTTAAAAATCCTAAATGATATCAGAAATAGGACTTGCGACTCGGAAACGATGGGAATGATTCTCTCTAGAGAAAATAAAACTATAAAAAACAACATTGCACCCACAAGATTATATACTCACAATGCTAATGTAGATGCCATCAATGATTTTGAATTGCAAAAAATCAAAGAAGAACCACAAGAATTTTTAATGACTTCTACTGGCATAGAAAATTTAGTGACTACGATTAAGCGAGGGTGCCTTGCTCCTGAGAAACTTATTCTCAAAAAAGGTGCGGTGGTAATGTTTGTGAAGAATAATTTTGAAAGAGGTTTTGTTAATGGCACACTTGGAATTGTCACTGATTTTGAGGAAAGTGGATTGCCAATTGTGCGAACAATTTCAGGCAAGATAATTATTGCTACTCCTGAAAAATGGTCTATCGAAGAAGATGATGTAATATTAGCTTCAGTGACGCAAGTACCACTTCGACTAGCGTGGGCAATCACAGTGCATAAAAGTCAGGGGATGACACTAGACGCAGTAGAAATGGATTTGAGTAAATCATTTGAATATGGAATGGGTTATGTAGCTTTGTCGAGAGTTAGAAGATTGGATGGTATAAAACTGCTAGGCATCAATGAAACTGCCTTAGAAGTTAATCCAGAAATGTGCGAACTGGACAAAGAATTGGAAAGGCTTTCAGATATAAATTCCAGTGAGATTAACGCTATGGGATTTTTCGAAAAAATAAAGAGACAGAAAGAATTTGTGGAAAAGAATGTTAGTAAGGAGAGTTTAACTAAAAAAGTATAAATTCCGATTTTGCAATTTTTTGCCTATTTCTCTGTATTATAGTATTATGACTTTACCCTGTTAAATATGATTTTTTCAGGTTTTTAGCGTAATAATATGAAATTTATTTAGTTAGATATTCTAACTTCTAAGTTTTATTTAACAGGGTGAATGAATAATGATATAGAAGAAATAAAATCAAAGCTCAATATAGTGGATGTTTTGGGCGAATATATCAAATTAGATAAGGCAGGGGCGAATTGGCGAGCTCTTTGCCCTTTTCATAATGAGAAATCACCATCTTTTATGGTGAATGAAGAAAAGCAATTTTGGCATTGTTTTGGTTGTCAAAAATCCGGCGATATCTTTGCTTTTGTGATGGAAATGGAAGGAGTGGAATTTCGAGAGGCGCTGAAAACACTGGCTGAAAAAGCGGGAGTGAAATTGCAATCATATAATCCGCAAAAAAGTGAGGAAAAAAATCGGACATTGGAAATTTTGGAATTAGCTACTAAATTTTATGAAGTCCAGCTTTGGAAAGGGGATGGAAAGGAAAAAATATTGAAATATCTCAAAGACAGAGGACTAAATGATGAGACTATCAAAGAATTTCGTTTGGGTTATGCGCCGTCGGGATGGAAAAATATGTTGTCATTTTTGTTAAAAAGAGGGTATGGAATTGAAGAAATTGCAAAAACGGGTTTGCTAGTGCAGAAAAATAATTCGCAACCCTCTGACCTCACCCCCAGCCCCTCTCCTTATCAAGGAGAGGGAGGTAATCGATTTTATGATAGATTTCGGGATCGAATTATTTTTCCAATTAGCGATTATTCGGGGAAGGTATTAGGTTATACAGCGCGAGTGACTCCCGGAAGTGATGAATCGCAAGCGAAATATGTTAATTCTCCGGAAACTGAAATGTATCACAAGAGTCGAATTCTCTACGGTCTAGATCGAGCTAAGTCGGAGATAAAAAAACAGGATTTTGTTCTTCTGGTGGAAGGTCAAATGGATGTAATTGCTTCGCATCAAGCAGGTATAAAAAATACCGTAGCAGTTTCGGGTACGGCGCTCACCCAAGATCAAATTACCATCATAAAAAGATACACTAAAAATATTCGAATGTTTTTTGATATGGATAGTGCTGGCGAAAATGCGACAAAAAAAAGCGTAAAAATGTGTTTAGCTAACAGTATTTCAGTACATATTGTTAGTTTGGAACAGGGAAAAGATGCGGCTGATATGGCCAAGGAAAACCCGAAGAAATTAGCAGAAAATGTAGCGGGAGCTTTGCCTGTTATGGAATATTTTTTCCAAAAAACTTTTGGGAAGTTTGATAAAAACAAAGTAGAGGATAAGAAAAAAATAACCGAGGAGTTGTTAGATATAATTTCAAATTTAGAAAATGAAGTGGAAAAAAATCACTGGATAAAAAAAGTTGCGCAGGGGCTTGGTGTTTCAGAATCAGCATTGACGGATGAGCTTAAAAAGGCTAGTCTTAAAGATAAGAACTATAAAGATAGTGGCCCGAAAGAGGAGAGCAAAAAAATCGGGCCAATCACAAAAAAAGAAATGCTTATACAAGAATTAGTTGGCCTAATGTTGGTTTCTAGTTTTGTTTGGAAAAAAGCGCTAGAAGAAGCAAAAAATGGCAAAATTTCTTTGAGAGATAATCTTTTTGAAGCGATGTTAGAAAAAGGAGAAAAAGTTAATTTTAATTTTGATACTTTTTTGAATGAAATTGTGGATGATCGAGAGCTAAGCGAAAAAGCGCGAAAATTATTTGTTCAAAAAAAATATCAACTTGATTTAAATAACAATCAAGAAGAAATAATCATTGAAGACCCATGGAAAGAATTCCAAACTTGTGAGCGGGAAATGGAAAGGGAAAGCAAGAAGGAAGAATTAAATAAGATAGGAAATGATTTGAGGTTAGCAGAAGAAAGAAATGATGAAGAAGCAAAAAAGTTTTTGCTTGAACAGTCTGACAAAATTTCTAAAGAGCTGGCAAAAATAATGGAGTTATAAAACTATAATTTTAATATTATTTATGACTTACGCATTTGCTTACGTCAAGATATGCTCGTCGCGAAAGCGATTACAAAATGCAACAATTCGCCAGTAGCTAAGAATTATTTATGTAAAATATTTCTCTAGCGACTGCGTTAATATCTTTTCCGCAATCAAATGCGTAAGTCCTTATCTATAAATATCTATGGCCAAAGTTAAAAAAAATAATAAAAAAATCTTGAAGAATAAAAAAGTTTCGAAGAAAATTAAGGTAAGTCCGAAGAAAAGCAAAAAGAAAAATCTTTCTGGAAAAAAGAAGGTTGTTTTTAAGAAGGCTAAGAAAGTAGCTAAAATAGCGCCTAAAAAGAGGGCTGAGAAAAAAAAGCCAGCCAAGAAAAAGATTATCAAGCAGATTTCCAAAAGAATGGAGGAGAAAAATCAAAAAAGACGCGGGGATATTGATGAGTTGGTTTATCGCGGAAAGCAAAGGGGTTTCATTACAGAAGATGAAATTTTGCATGTTATTCCGGATGCGGAAAAAGATATCGAAAAATTGGAAGAACTGTATGAAAAATTAGAAAGCAAGAATATTCGAGTGGTAAATTCCGATGAAATGATTCGCATGGAAACAGATAAGGTTTCTGAGGATTTTGACAAACAAAAAAGCACAAAAAAGAAATCCAGAAAAGAAACATTAGATGTTGGCCCAGAAGAAGCCTCTTCGGATTTGGTGCAAATGTATCTGCGAGAAATCGGTCGAGTAGATCTTTTGAATACGGAAGAAGAAGTAAGTTTGGCGAAAAGAATTGAAAAAGGAGATGTGATGGCCAAACAAAGACTTACCGAGGCCAACCTTCGTCTTGTGGTGAGTATCGCCAAGAAATATGTGGGCCGATCACACAACCTTTCTCTTTTAGATTTGATTCAAGAAGGCAACATTGGGCTTTTTCGCGCAGTGGAAAAATTTGACTATCGAAAAGGCTATAAGTTTTCCACTTATGCTACTTGGTGGATTCGCCAAGCTGTGACTCGAGCGCTTGCTGATCAATCCAGAACAATTAGAATTCCAGTGCATATGGTAGAAACGATTAATAAATATACTCAAATTACGAGGAGATTAGTGCAAGACCTTGGACGCGAACCATTGCCGGAAGAAATTGCGGTAGAGATGGGAATTGAGGTGGACAAAATTCGCCACATTCAAAAAATTTCTCAAGAAACCGTTTCCCTGGAAACTTCAGTAGGTGACTCTGATGATGACAGTGTGCTTGGAGATTTCATTGAGGATACTGAAACGGTGATGCCAAATCAAATTGCTAGTCGAAAAATGCTTAAAGAACATGTGGTAGAAATCCTAAGGGATCTTACTCCGAGAGAGCAAAAAATTCTCAAGATTCGTTTTGGTTTGGAAGATGGTGTAACCCATACCCTGGAAGAAGTCGGGCAGGAGTTTGGCGTTACTCGCGAACGAATCCGGCAAATTGAAGCCAAAGCTTTAGAGAAAATTCGTGATCATAAAACTATCAAGAAACTGAGGGATTATTAATTTACGAAAATACTAATTGAGCGAAAATACGAATAAAAACGAAAATGGATTAGTAATTTCGCCAGATTCGTACTTTCGTAAATAGCTATTGACATTTTTTTTACATTTGGTAAGATAATATTGTTATGAAAAACATGCAAACTAAAATATCATTTATATTGTCTGTGATTATTTTGCTGGTCTTTGAGACTGGTCTTGGTTTGCGTGAAATGAAAAAAGCATAAAGAAAAAAATCATTTCAAATAAATCAAGACCGATCTCGTAAAAAGGACCGGTTTTTTAGTTCTTTAAAACACAACTAGCAGTCAAATCAATAATTTTGTAAAATTCGAAATCATTGGTTTGACTGCTAGATAAATCATAATATTAACCGCATAGGGAGGGAGCACATGCTTATACTCATTAAAAAAGCATTAAAAACATTAAAAGATGAAAAAGAACCGCAGAATGAGGAAACTGTAGTTTTCCCTGGAAGGTATAAATTAATATTGGTTCAACTGAGGAATGAGGAAATGTTTTTTTTGTAGATGATGAACTCCAGGGTGTTAGTATCAGAAAAGTGGTTCTTTACGCCTTGGAAAGGATAGGTTTTCTTGAAATAATAAATGAGGAAAATTTCAGTGATCTTACAACTAATTTTCCTTCGGAAAATGTTATGACCGTGGCTAATATGGCAGGTTGTTCAGAGGGCACACCTTATTTTTAATAGGTAGGCTAAACAAAAAAAATAAAATGAGGAGGGAAAAATGATTCTAGAAAACAAAGAAAAGTCTTGTAATCGTATGAAAGGCGGATCCAGATGTATTCAAAAAATGAATAAAAATAAATGTCCTGCCACCGGTGAAACACCAGAAGAAAAAGCCAATAACTGTGTGGCGGGGAAAATATGCAGATATAAAAAAGGCTAAAAGCCTTAATCTGTCAAAGGTGGGATATAGATCTATATCTATATCCCACCTCTAATTTTAAAATCAAGTCAGTTTTTATATATAGTTGACAAAAAAATAGAAGATGCTAAGATAGTAATATGTTAAAACAACCTAGTCAAAAATTTTATAGCTTTTCTTACTTTTATTTCTGGTTTAGCCAGATCGGTTTTGTTTTGCATAAAATGAAAGCATAAAAGACATATTCATTTTAGACAGGCCAAAGCCGATCTCACGCGAGACCGGTTTTTTTGTTCTTTAAAACTGTTTTTTGGAGTTTTGATGGTTAAAATAAAAAATTTTATTTTTATCTAGAATTTTTATTTTAACCATCAACACTAACCCAGAAAAAAACAAGGAGATTAACAATGCTAAAACAAGATTCAGCGAGTGGGCAAATGACGAAAACCACAACTTGTAACAGAAGTAAAAAACATTTCATGTTGTACAGGCAAGTGGGATTCAATATTGATTTGCAGTATGAAATAAAAAAAGAAGACATACCAAAAATCATAAAAGAACAAAAGAATTTTGTTATTCTTCGGACAAGATTAAACAAAATGAGAATCCCATCAAGCCTACCCTTGAATAAAGGAGCTATTACGCGGACCGGTCTGTCCATAAAAATCAATCGAGTTGAAAAAAAATTCTGGAACAGAGATGTGGAAACAAAACAGTGTGCATGGGACGCGCCGTAAAAATCAAAAAGCAATGCGGATGGAACCTCATCCGCATTGCCCTAAAAATTTCTCGAAAGAGAATTTTTTTATTGGTAAATCTTATTATAATATATTCCAACATCAGCAATCCACTTATCAACACTTTCGTTGCTATGTCCGGCGCAATTCCAGCCACATTTCCAAACAATCATTTCTTCTGGCGTGGATAAATTAGAATCATTTATTAAATTACTGATTCGTTGTCCAACAACATTAACTGCTTGGCGCGGGCTGTCAAAACAAGTGTAACCACTTGGTGTCACATTTTCACCAGATCCTCTATAACCCCAATAGTTATAACAATCCTTTCCATTAAGTTTAGGAGAATATTTTCCCCAATTACTTTCTTTCTTAGCAATACCAATTAGAAAAGCGGCGGTTCTTTTTTCTTTAGCAGAAATGTAGGGTGCCATTTTTTCCATTGGGTAGCCGGCAACTAAAGTATTGATATTTTTTTCTAGAGGAGTGATGATTTTTGGTTTGATTGTATTTTCAGCAACAGGAAGTGATTTGGTATAACCCAAAATTAAAATGTCATAAAAGAGAGCCAACGCGACCATAAAAATAAGGATGGCTTTTTTGTTCAAAACCTCCTCTGGTGGGGGAATGGTTAGCTTTTTGGAGAGTAATTTTTTGATATATTTTTTCATAAAATGGCTTATTTAAAACGTAAAACGGGCTTTCACCCGTTTTTATATTTTCCTACTCACAACTTCATTATAGCATAGTTTAGGCCAAAATGCAAGGATTTAGAAGTTGCAATTTTCGCCGGTACAGCCAGAAAAGTCGAGTTGGTTTTGATCGCGGACGATATCTTTTTGTGTGCTGATTTTGTAGCGGTAAGTTGCGGAAGGATAATTTGAATTAGAAGAGGGAATAGTGGAATTGGTATCGGAAGTATCTTGATCGGTAGGGGTGGTGCTATTGGTTGACGAAACAACTTGATTGTCAGTGATGGTCAAAATAGAGTCGCCGTTTTGGGCTTCATAAGTGAAGCTTGTTCCGTCTTCGGAAAAAGTAAAACTCAAAATATCGTCATAGCCTTGGCTTTTTTGGCCATTGACTATCACATATATTTTGTCATCTTCTTTGATCACATAAGCAAGCTTGCTTCCGTCGTCGCTCATAATTATAGCAGTAGAATTGCCATCGCTATCTTTGGCAATTGCAATTTCCTTAAAAGACTGGCTTTCTTTTAATGTTTCAGTGATATTTAGAATTTTAGCACTGATTACGACATAATTATCATCACCCTTGGTTGCGACAAAAGCAATAGTACTACCGTCTTTACTGAAAGTGATATAGTTGGATTTTTGGTAGGCATTTATCTCCTGAGTATTATTAACCACCACATAGGCTTGACCATCAATTTCTGCGTTGTAGGCAATTTGAGTTCCGTCAGCACTGAAAACCGGATTAGAAACAAAGTCATAAGTTTTTCCCTCGGTGCCATTCCAAATTACCGACCATTGATCACCTTTTTTGACTTTATAGACCGTATTTTTTCCGTTCGATGCAAAGAAGATGTCAGGATTTTCTTGGTCTGGCTTAGTTGCCGTTACCGGCGCAATATTTTCTACCGGCTTGTCTTTTCTTAGTAGGACAATAGAAAATACAATCAAAACTGAAAATAGGATGACAAAAAGAATAGGCAGTATTTTTTGTTTTTCGTTTGGCATTTTTTTTGGTTAATAATTTATGCTTGTATAATAGCATAAAACCAAATATTGACAAAAAGCATATTTTAGAGTATAGTTTGGCGTTATGCGATAGTTCCTTAAAAACTTAATTTTAGTTCTTTGTTTCTTTTGCATCTTGAATACGGAAGCTTTTCTTGATTCAAGTGGCGAAAGAAAAATTCTTTTTTTAAAAAAACAAAATACATTTAAAGGAGAAAATTACAAATGCGTAAAATAACCCTGCTGATTTTTGTTGTGATTTTTGTGTTTTGTTTTATCTCTTCTGCCCAAGCGACACTATGGGCGGAAAGACAGGATAATTATCAATCCCAATCAGATTCTTGTGTGGAGTTTGAAAATGTGGAGGTAGAATTTGATTGGGAGGAGTACCAAGATATTGCCGAGAATGGTAATGTCGAAGAGATAAAAAAATTAATTTCCGACTACAGGGAAATGGTTAGCGAGTATGCTTTTTTTGAAAATAAGATCGGAGTATTGTATTATGACATAATGATCTTATCTTTAAAAACAGTTTATTTCAACCGTTTTGAAAGTTCAAATCTTGAGAGCGAGGAGTATAAAAAAAATCTCCAAGATTTGGATAAAAAAACCAAGAAACTTAATAATATTATTTCTCAGTGTAATTTTAGCTGGGAATAATAATGACCTTTTCACCGAAAAACCGCCTAAGCGCATGTGCTAAGCGGTTTTTTTATTTGGCTCTTTAACAAATAGTGTGTTGAATTTTTAATTGTCATTCTGAGCGGAATCGAATCCGTTTAGGATGAGATGTAGTCGAAGAATCTACTGTGTGGCTTAATTACGTTAACTTACTAAGTAGATCCTTCGACTACGTTCGTCGCCTAATCGGCGACTCACTTCGCTCAGGATGACAAACTTCTGTGTTTTTGTGGAAAATCATAAAGGAACTTTTAATTAAAGCAAGAATTAAACTTATCCATCATACTGTTTATTGTAGAGTCTTTTATTTTGCTTTCCTGGCTGGTTTTTGATAGTATAGTATTATCGAATTATTTTTTCTTGTGTCATCCTCGCACCCGCTTTCGCGAGTATAAACTCCTGCGGGGATCTAGTGTAAAAACTTAATATTTCGCGACTAGATTCCTGCTTTCGCAGGAATGACAAGATTAAAATTTTATGTTGAATTTTTTTCAAGTGATAATTTTGGGAATAGTGGAGGGGATAACAGAATTCTTGCCAATTTCGTCGACGGCGCATTTGATTTTGACGGCGGATATTTTGAAACTCACGCAGACGGAATTTTTGAAAAGTTTTGAAATCATCATTCAATTTGGCGCGATTTTGGCGGTAGTAGTGCTATATCGGAAAACGCTTTGGAAAGTGGAAGTGATCAAAAAACTTATCGTGGCTTTTATCCCGACGGGAATTTTGGGATTGGTTTTTTATAGAATAATCAAAACTTATCTTTTGGGAAGTGTGAGTGTAGTTTTATGGACAATGTTTTTGGGCGGAATATTCCTGATTATTTTTGAAAAATGGCACAAGGAAAAAGAGAATTCTTTGGAGGATATTTCCAGTATTTCCTATAAGCAATGTCTGTACATCGGACTTTTTCAATCAATTTCTATGATCCCCGGAGTTTCTCGAAGCGCTGCCACAATTCTTGGGGGGCTAGCGCTTGGGCTCAAAAGAAAAACTATTGTGGAATTTTCTTTTCTCTTGGCAGTGCCAACGATGCTGGCCGCTACTGGATTGGATTTCTACAAAAATTATAAAAGTTTTTCGCTCTCCGAGAGTCATCTTTTGGCAGTTGGGTTTTTGAGTGCTTTTGTGATGGCAATTATCGGGATAAAATTTCTTTTGGCCTATGTGCAAAAAAGAACATTTCTAGCCTTTGGAATATATCGAATTTTGGTGGCGGTTTTGTTTTGGGCGAAGTAATTTTTGTATTTTTTATTCTGATAAATTTTCTCTAGCGGAAAGTTATTTTTTTTGATATAATAATGATATAAAAATAGAATATAAATTAAAAATAAAAAAGTGGAATTTTTCAAAAATAAAACAAAAATAAAGTTGGAATTTGTAAATGACTTGAATTTGAAAAAACAAGCCAAAGAGTTGGGAATTAATATTTGGCAAACACCCAGCTTTCTTTTTATAATATTCGGAGTTGCAGCAACAATTATTATGGCTGCCACTTATTTTATTTCTAAAAACTACGAGGATCCATCAGTTTTAGTGATTTCAGAATGTTTGGTGGTGGCGGTTATTTTTATAGTAGAAATGCTAGTGGCTAGATTTATCGAACAACTCACCAAGCTCAATAAGATGAAAAGTGAATTTGTTTCTATCGCTTCTCATCAGCTTAGAACGCCACTTTCTGCGATTAAATGGGAAACGGAGTTGATGCTCAAAAAATTCAAGAAAGGCTTGAATAAAAAGCAGATTAAAAATTTGGAAAATATCTACGCGATAAATCAGCGTATGATTCATTTAGTGAGTGACCTTTTGGATGTCGCTAGAATTGATCAGAATAGACTAATTTTAAGAAAACAAAAAATTAATCTTGTTGAAATAGCCAAGGAAGTGGTTGGTGAAATTATTCCCAAGGCAAAACTTCGCAATATTGAAATTAATATCAAAACAAAAAAGAGATTGCCATTAGTCTTGGGAGACTCCGAAAAGATAAGATTGGCTGTGGAAAATCTTTTAGATAATGCAGTTAAATATACAAACAATGGTGGAAAAATAAACATAAATGTATTTGAATCGGGTAGTTTTTTGATTTTTGAAATAACAGATAATGGCGTAGGAATCCCTCAAGGTCAGACCAATCGTGTCTTTGAAAAATTTTTCCGTTCTGACAATGCTTCCAAATATCAAACGGATGGCACGGGCCTTGGATTATATATCGCCAAAAATATCGTGGAACAATTGGACGGAAAAATATGGTTTCAATCCATTGAGAATGTTGGTTCAGTTTTTAGTTTTTCTTTGCCAATCGAAAGATAAATAATAATAATTAATAATTTTTAAAATATGGTGAATAAAAAAATATTGATAATTGAAGATGAAGAAACTTTGCAAAAAGCGTTGGCGCAATATTTGCAAGAAGAAAATTTTGATGTTTTGAGTGCAATGGATGGTGAAAAAGGAATTGAAATGGTAAAAGCAGAAAAGCCAGATTTGGTACTTTTGGATATAATTTTGCCAAAAAAAGATGGTTTTCAAGTTTTAGAAGAGATAAAACAAAATGAAACAACGAAAAAAATTCCCGTAATACTCCTAACAAATTTGGAAAGTATAGATGATATTCAGAAAGCTTTTGACAAAGGCGCTACTACATATTTAGTTAAGTCGGAATATAAATTGGAGGATATAGTTAAGAAAATTAATGAAATACTCAAATAATGCGCATCGAAAATGAACAATTGCGAGAATTTATAAGAGATTCAGCGATGGTCGGCGAAAAGGAGTTGGAAGAATCTTTTAAGGAAGCGGAAAGTTCCAAAAAAAAATTGGGAGAAGTTCTTTTGGCTAAAAAACTTATTGACGGATTGAAGCTTCGAAAGCTTTATGCCTACATTCTTGGGGTGCCTTTTGTGGATATTTCTAAGGAAATGATAGCGCCGGAAATTTTGCAAATAGTTCCTGAGCCGATTGCTAAAAAATATAAGATAGTGGCTTTTGAAAAAAATGGCCAAGAATTGAAAGTCGCTATGCTTAATCCGGAGGATATGCAGACGATTGATTTTATTAAAAAGAAAACAGATTTAAAAATAATTTCCTGTCTTACTACTGAAGAAAGTATTGAAGCAGTTTTGAAACAATACAGCCAAAGCTTGAAAGCGGAATTTGGAGATATTATCGACAAAAATGCTTCAATGATATCTGAGGAAAAGGGTGCAGAAGATGATTTGGAAAAAATCGCCCAAGGACTACCGATTATAAGAATTGTTGATACTCTAATAAAACACGCCATTATCCAAAATGCTAGTGATATCCATATTGAACCGGATGAAAAGGAAGTGCGGATAAGATATCGGATAGACGGAATTCTTCATGAAGCGATGACATTGCCGAAACAAGTGCGGGATGGGATTATTGCTAGGATAAAAGTTCTTTCTAACTTAAAATTAGACGAGCATAGAGTTCCTCAGGACGGTCGGTTTAAAATTGAAAAAGAAGGGATTAAAATTTCTTTTCGTGTGAGTATTTTGCCGATTTTTGATGGAGAAAAAATAGTGATGCGTCTGCTTAATGAAAATTCAAAAGGTTTAACATTGGAGGCAATGGGGTTAATGGGACAAGCTTTAGAGATTATTCACAAGGAGATAAAGCGTCCCAATGGAATGATACTTGTTACAGGACCAACTGGATCGGGAAAAACTACTACTCTTTATACTGTTATGGATATTCTAAATACGCCGGAAGTGAACATTAGCACGGTGGAAGATCCGGTAGAATATAGGATGACGCGGATAAATCAAACGCAAATTCATCCCAAGGTTGGCCTTACTTTCGCGGCTGGATTGCGTTCGCTTTTGCGTCAAGATCCAGACATTATAATGGTAGGTGAAATTCGAGACAAGGAAACAATGGAAATGGCTGTGCAGGCTGCGATGACAGGACATCTGGTTCTTTCAACATTACACACCAACAGCGCTGCGGGCACGTTGCCGAGACTAATTGACATGGGAGCGGAACCATTTCTGGTTGCATCCACGGCGAATGTTATTATTGCACAACGGCTAGTGCGGAAATTATGCAATGATTGCAAAGAAGAATATAAATTAGAGAAAAAAGAATTGGAAGCACTTAGAAATAATTATGAAATGGATAATATTTTGGAAGTGCTTAGAAAGAACGAAATCACAAAAGATAAAATAGCAACTAAGGATGATTGGGCGGATATTAAATTTTATAAACCCAAAGGTTGCAATCAGTGTAATGGTGAAGGTTATCGGGGGCGAAATGGCATATTTGAAGTTTTAGAAATAGATGAAGAAATTCGAAAGATGATTTCTCAAAATTCTCCAGCTGAAGAATTGGAAAAAAGAGCCAAGGAAAAGGGGATGATTTCAATGATCGAGGACGGATTTCAAAAAGCTGTTTTAGGTATAACTTCGATTGAAGAAATTTTGAGGGTAACAAAGGAATAATCAGAACCACTGATTATCACATGAGACCACTTGATTTCACTGAATTTTTATTCACGTGCAATCAGGATAATCAGTGCTAATCAGTGGTTCAGAAATTTATGAAGATATTCTACAGCGCAAAAAATTATACCGGAGAAACAAAACAAGGCGAACTTGAAGTGAAAAATGAACGCGAATTAGCAACGGAGCTTCGGGCTCAAGGATATATTTTGACTTCCTTTAATGAAATAAAATCCAATAAAAAAGAAAAAGGAAAAATTGATTTCCTAAATCGTTTTATTTCAATATCTCTTACTGATAAGTTGATGTTTTCCAGAAACTTAAGTGTGATGATTGCGTCGGGACTTCCACTTTCTCGGGCGATAAAAAATATTTCCGTTCAAACTGAAAAAAAGAAATTCGCGCAAATTTTAGATGAAATTTATGAAGAAATTCAAGCGGGAAATTCTTTTGCGGATGCTTTGGAAAAATACCCTGGAATTTTCGATGATTTATTTGTAAATATGATTAGAGTTGGAGAAGTGAGTGGAAATTTGGAAGAAGTTTTAAATATCTTAGCACTGCAGTTAGAAAAGGAACATGAATTGATGAGCAAGGTCAAAGGAGCCATGACTTATCCGGCGGTGATTCTTGTGGTGATGATTGGAATCGGAATTGTGATGCTTACCTATGTTTTGCCAAAGTTAATGAGTGTTTTTACCGATATGGATGTTGTGCTCCCCGCTTCTACTAGATTTATTATTGCTATCAGCAATATTTTTCAGCACCATGGAATTTTAGTGGCGGTAGTTTTTTTATTGCTTATTATGTTTTTAAAATTTTTTATGATGATGGAGGCTGGGAAAAAAACACTGGGATTTTTGTTGGTTAATATGCCCGTGGTCAAAAATATTGTGATAAAGGTTAATTGTTCTCGTTTTGCCAGAATCTACAGTTCTCTTTTGAAAAGTGGAGTTTCCTCGGTGGAGTCATTGAAAATTCTTTCTGAAACACTCACTAACTATTATTATAAAAACGCCATGATTGATTGTGTAGCAAAAATTCAAAAAGGCATAACACTTAGTGCGATTGTGAGTAAATATCCAAAAATATTTCCCGTGTTAGTTTCGCAAATGATTCAAGTGGGGGAGGAAACCGGAAAAACAGAAACAATTCTTTTAAAATTGGCGGAATTCTATGAGGATGAAGTGTCGCAAATTACAAAAAATATGTCTTCGATAATCGAACCGATTCTGATGGTTATTATCGGCTCAGCGGTGGGATTTTTTGCTATCTCAATGCTTCAGCCGATGTATAGTATTATGGATAACATAAAATAGCGATGCGAATCTACGAATGCATGCGAATGCCACGAATAATTCGCATCATTCGCATGAAATTCGCATTGTTCGTGTCGCTACTATGAAACAATATAAAAAAAGAAAAACAAAATATTTTGCCTTTACTCTCATCGAAGCGTTGGTTTTGTTGTTTATTTTTTCACTTATCACCATTACTTTCTATCAAGTGATTAGCGTTGGGACAAGATATATTATTTTTTCTAAAAATCGCTTAGCTGCAATTGCTTTAGCTAACGAAAGAATGGAAATTGCCAGAAATCTAAAATACGATGATGTTGGAATTTTGGGCGGAGCTTGTGCTGGGAATATCCCTCAAGATGAAGATGTGGCGGAAAATGGCAGAAACTACCATGTGCATACGTTGGCTACTTATGTGGATGATTCGTTTGATGGAACCCTTGGTGGTAGCCCAAATGATACGGCGTATAAGGATTATAAAATAGTAAAAATTACGGTTTCTTGGGGAGGGGACAGCAATGTAAATGCCGGTAGCGTATATCTTCTTTCTCGTTTTGTTCCTCCAGGGCTGGAAGCAGCGACTTCGGGTGATGGAATTTTATCGATAAATATTTTCAGTGATCAAGCTGGAGGTGCGGGAGTGCCTCAAGCGACCGTGGAAATCACTAATTCTGATTTAGGTTTTAGTGAGACTAGACAAACGGATGACTCGGGAAATATTATGTTGGTCGGGGTGAAGGAATCCATCCAAAGATATAAAATAAAGGTATCAAAATCAGGCTATGAATCGGTAGAAACCATGTTGCCTTATCCAGATACTTTATATAATCCAACTAACACGCATGCCTCAGTGGTGGCAGGATCAATTAACCCAGCAGACATTGCACTAAATAAAACGGCTGATTTGAAAATAACCACCCAGGATTATTTTGGCCATGCTATTTCCGATGTCAGTTTTACCCTAGAGGGAGGAAGAAAAATTGGAACAGAGGCAGAAGATCCTTATTTGCCTGTTTATAATTTAGATGAAGTTAGTCAAACAAATTCTTCCGGAGAAAAAGAATATAATTCAATTAGCCCTGGACAATATAATTTTACCTTTACCAATCCAACTTCAGATTATGAATTAATTGGAACAGATAGTGCCCCTCCAATTTCAATTTCATCCGAAGATGAGTTGAATTTAAAAGTTGTATTGGCACCAAAAAATATAACTTCAGCTTTGATTAAGGTAGTCACAGCGGGAAACACCGATCCATTCATTGGGGCGAAAGTTGAGCTTAGTAATACCTTAGGATATAACGAAGATACGACTACTGATGGAAATGGTACGGCTTTTTTTCCAAAAACTGAAAGCACTCCACTTGAAGATGGAATGTATAACCTAAAAATTACGGCGGAGGGCTATCAAGAAATTTCCGGGGAAATAGAAATAAATAGTGGGGAGCTCAAAATGGAATCGGTTGAATTATTGGCTGAATAATTTTTGCAATAAAATGAAAAAAAATATAAAAAAATGTTTAAGCGGGATGACACTAATTGAAATGCTGATGTCAATTGCAATTTTCACGATGGGTATCGGTGGTTTTACTTTACTGTTTTCTAAAACTTGGAAAACTAATTCCTATGTTTTAGAAATGGGTCAATCTTCGATGAATGCTTCGCAAGGGATGAATAAAATTGTGGACTATATTAGAAGAGTCAAGCAAGCGGATGATGGAGCTTATCCGGTCAGATCAGCTAATGGCAATGAGCTGGTGCTTTTTTCCGATTATGATAAGGATGGAGCCACAGAGAGACTGCATTTTTACAAATCCGGACAAAATATTTTAATGGGTGTTACAAAACCAACAGTTACTTTGCCAAAAACCTATCCAGTGAGTGATCAAGAAATAATTACCTTAGTTTCTAATGTAGTCAACCAAGCCGACGAACCGATTTTTTATTATTACAATAAAGATTACCCAGGGGATGATGTGAATAATCCACTAACTATACCAGTAGTTAGTCATCTAGCGGATATCCGTCTGATAAAAATATTTTTGCAAGTTAATACTAATCCAAACAAATTACCAAATAATGTGAAGATTCAATCGTTTGCAGAAATGAGGAATTTAAATGATTATGATCGGGTGCAATAAAAAAGTAGAAAGTAGTAAGTAGTAAGTATGAAGCATAAAAATATTTATAAAATGGATAAAAAATCAAAATTTAAAAATTTAAAAATAAATTCAAGAAGGCATTCTACTTTCTACTTTATACTTTCTACTAAAAAAGGTTCGGCTTTGGCGTATGCGCTTATAATTATGGCAGTGGTGTTGATTATTTTGACTTCGATGCTTGGGTACATTACTAGCCAACTTAAATTTAGTGCTAACCGAGTCCAAAAAGAAGAAGCCTTTCAAATTGCGGAAGCGGGAATATATTTTTATCGCTGGTACCTTGCTCATCAAACAGCTGGAAAAACTGCTCGAGAAGTGGATGATTTTTGGCAAAATGGAAGTCCGCTAGGAGTTGATTCGCCATATGAAAAAACTTTTAGCGATCCGGAAGGTGGAGTAGTTGGATCATATTTGATTGAAACAGAAAGGCCGACATCTGGTTCAACAATAGTGATTGTAAAATCAACCGGCTGGACGAATAAAGAACCAAATTTGAAAAGAACAGTGCAGGTGAGATTTCGCCGACCATCTTGGAGTGAATATGCTGTGCTAGCGAATGATTTTATGCGATTTGGAGAAGGCACGGAAGTTTTTGGAAAAATTCATTCTAATAAGGGTATTCGTTTTGATGGATTAGCGCATAATATAGTTTCTAGCTTGATGACTACTTTTGATGACCCTGATCATAGTGGAGGTAATGAATTTGGTGTGCATACTCATGTAAATATTCCTCCAGCAACGGGAGTGAATGACTATTATCGGCCACTGGAAGCGCCAACTAATCCGGTTATGACTCGAAGCGATGTTTTCGCTATCGGACGAGAGTTTCCAGTTTCTGAAGTTAGTTTTACGGGAGTTTCTTCGGATTTAGCTTTTATGAGAACGGAGTCACAATCAGGACATGGGATATATTTTGACGATAGTAGTTATGGCAGACATATAATTTTAAAAACTGATGGCACAATGGATGTGCGAACTGTTTTAAATTATGATACATCTTCAAATTCAATAACTAGCGAAAGTGCAACAACTTCATATGCAATTCCCAATGCAGGGATAATTTTTGTGGAAAATAATGTATGGCTTGAGGGGGCTATAGACAATAAAAGAGTTACTATTGTTGGAGATAATGTTTATATTGGAATGAATAATATTCTTTACACTAATTTTGATGGAACAGATATTATTGGAATTATTGCTCAAAAAGATATTGAAGTGGTAAGAGATAGTCAAGATTTTCTAACGATAGACGCGGCACTCTTAGCACAAAGTGGAAGAGTAGGGAGGGAAAAATATGGAACTTGGTGTGTTTCTTGGCATAAGGTTTGGTGGTTGTGGATTTGTGATGGCTGGACAACTGATCATCGAAATACTATTACAATCAACGGATCAATAGCAACTAATCTTCGTTATGGTTTTGCTTATACTAATGGCACAGGCTATACTAATCGAATTTTAAACTTTGATAATAATTTGCTTTATTATCCGCCACCATATTTTCCTACAGGTTCTCAATACGCAATTGATTTATGGGAGGAAGTATAATAGAATAGTAAATGTAAAACAAAATAAAAAAAAATGGCTTTTTGGAATAAAAAAATAATCAACTTAAGTAATAAATATTTCAGTTTGGATATTAGCGATTTATCGGTGAAAGTTTTTCAATTAGAAAAAAATGGTACCAAAGATGAGATAAGAAGTTTCGGAGTGAGTGAGCTTCCGCTGGGCTGTATTGAAAACGGAGAGATAATCAATCAAGAAAAAATAATTGAGATAATAAAAAAACTTCTAATTACAGCCGGTCCAAAAAAAATTAATACTAAAAAAGTCATTTGTTCTTTGCCAGAGTCAAAAGTATTTTTGCGAGCTGTAACTATTCCTGAAATGAGTGAAGAAGAAGCGGGGGAAGCCATCAAGTGGGAAATTGAAGCCAGCATCCCACTGGCTATTGAGCAAGTATATTATGACTGGCAATTTTTAGATAAATTTGATGGAAAGCAAAGTGTTCTAACGGCGGCAGTGGCTAAGGATTTTGTGGATAAATTATCAGAAGTTTTGGAAAGTTGCGGTTTAGAAGTGTGTGGAATGGAAGTAGAATCGGTTGCTTCAATTAGAAGTTTAATTGAAAAAAATGCCAAAAAGGAAAGTATTTTTCTTATTGTTGATATCGGTTCCAACAAAACCAGTTTTACTGTTTCTGAAGGTAGTATTCCATATTTTACATCCAGTATCCCATTTTCTTCTTTTGGTATAACCGAGGAAATTTCCAGCAGATTGAATTTCTCAAAAGAGGAAGCGGAAAAACTAAAAATTAACAAAGGAATAGAAAATTCCTCCGGAGATAATGCTATTGCAAATTCTATCAATTCTCTCTTGGAAAATTTATCAGTAGAGATTGAAAGGACTATGGATTTTTATCAGAATATGTCACATAGTAATCCGGAAATTGAAAAAATTATTCTAACCGGAGGGGGCGCTAATCTCAAAGGTCTTTTGGACTACCTGAAAACAAAAATTTCCAAAGAAATAGTATTAGGAGATCCTTGGATAAACTTAAATTTAGCGGATAAATTACCCAAAATAAGCCAAGCAGATGCAATGCGCTATGTCGTGTCTGTTGGATTGGCTATGCGGGAAAATGATTATGGAAATTAGACTTAACTTAATATCGCCGGAAAAGAAAGAAGATATTGCTAAAAAAAATAAGATAACGGCGACCATAAGAATAGAAATATTTCTGACAGTTATTCTGGCGGTTTTTTTGGGGATGCTTTTGATTTTCAACTATATTTTGAAAATAAATTTTGATTCAGTTATGGTAGCGGAAAAGAAAAATGAGAATAGTGGAAAATATGACAAAATTAGAGAGCTGGATAAAAATTTTAGCCAAGCTAATAAAGGTTTTTCCGATGTTATTTCGATAAAAAACAGTCAATTGTATTGGTCGAAATTTTTTCTAAAAATAAATGAGCTTGTTTTTCCTGGTGTAAAAATAGAGTCAATAAGTACGAGCGATTATTCTATCATTATTAGTGGTATTTCTGATACACGTGATAATCTAATTTTGTTTAAGGATAAATTGGCCGGTGAAAAATGTTTTTCCAATGTCAATTTGCCTTTGGCGGATTTGGTGGGAAAAAGTGATATCGTTTTTCAAATAGACTTAAGTATTGATAAAAATTGTCTAAAAAATCAATGAAAATAATTTGGATGAAAAATAAATTAATTCTTCTTATTATGGGCTATGCGTTGGTTTTTTCGTTGATAGCCTATTTTCTAGTTTTTCCTTTGGTGGAAAAGATAAAAGCAACTTCTCAAAAAATTCAAGAAAAAATAGTTGATCAAAAAATAGAAAATATGAAACTTGGTAATTTGCCAAAAATGGAAAATGATTGGGAAGATTACAAAGCGCAAAAAAATTCAACTGATGTTCTTTTGAGTCCCGGAAGTGAAATTAGTTTCATAGAAAGTATTGATTTAATCGCACAAAAATCCGGCAATATAATTGATCTTAAAATTGGCGATCAAGTTGATCCAAAAGAAATTGAAAAAATAAAGGCTAACGCAAAAAAGAACAAAGAAGCGAAGGGGATAATGGATGAAATTTCCTATACTAATTATTTTCCTATGCAAATTAATTTGCAAGGAGACTATCAAAGCTTACTTAATTTTATTCATCTATTGGAAAATCAACATTTTTATGTGAACATAATTTCCATAAATTCTAAGAAACAAATACTGGAAAATGATTCATCCGGCAAGGAAAATGTTTTTTCGGCAAAGAATAAGGAGGAGGAAAAAAACAAAAAGGAAATTCTAAATAGCGCTATAAGTGCCATAGTTTATACCCAAAAATAATATTATGAAAATAACTTGGAATATCGATTTGAATAATTTGCGAAAATTTTTGAGCCTTTCAGCTATATGTTGTAGCACTGGCCATTTCTTTCGCAAAAAAGCCCAGTTTTTTCTGCTGGTAGTCTTATTCTTTTCAGCTCTAGGCTTGGTTGGTATTTGGTATGAATATATTTTTCATTCTGATTGGGATGAGAGACGTGTGGAAGAATATATTAAAGAAAAACAGGACAAAAGTGAAGCTGTTTTTAATCGGGAAAATTTTCAAAAAGTCATCGACGAAACAAACGCGCGAAGCACGGAATTTGAAAAACCTTTGGAAAATGTGCCGGATATTTTTCGACTGAATAAATAGGAGAATTAGAAAGCAAAAACCTCGATGGTATCGAGGTTTTTTCGTTGCAAAATTTATCCCCAATTGCCAAGATTTTTTCTGGATTTTGTGATAGAATATAGGAGTGAGATTATATCAAAAAAAT
>DHFM01000021.1 GCA_002400405.1 Candidatus Moranbacteria bacterium UBA4824 | reverse complement strand
AAAAATTATGATTTATTTAAAAATTACAAAATTTAAAAATTCAAAAATTAAACTTAGAATGTTTTCAAAATCAAAAATAAATTTAATTATCCTTTTCTTCTCAATAACTTTGTTATTGGTTTTGAGGGCGGAAAATACGAGTGTAGTCTGTGGTTGACAATAAGGGATATATAGTGTGGTTTAGCTTAAATAGATGTATCGCAATACAGCAAATTATTATAAAAACTTGCATTATGTCTAAAATTAAAATATATGAGAAAAAATATAAAGAAACCACAAATCGCCATTTATAAAACTTTTGGTGATGAACAAAAAATTAGCGTTAGGATTGAAAATGAAAATGTCTGGTTGACGCAAAAATTAATCGCGGAACTTTTTAATGTGAGTATTCCTACTGTCAATGAACATATAAAAAACATATTCAATGAGGATGAATTGAATGAAAATTCAACTATTAGGAAATTCCGAATAGTTCAAAAAGAAGGCAACAGAGCAATTTCTAGGGATATTGATCATTACAATCTTGATATGATTGTGGCAGTCGGTTATCGAGTGCGATCGGAACAAGGAACGCAGTTTCGCAAATGGGCGACAGAAGCATTATTTTTAAGTGTTGTTAATGATATGAGAAATTTTCTGTTAACAAAATTTATAGCATATGTTAAATATTTTTTTCTTCCACCTCTCCCTTTGGGAGAGGTCGTCCCGAGTACTCTCGGGGCGGGAGAGGGTTCTAACCAATGAACACAAAACTAGCCACCAATAAAGAAACTCTGAAAAAATGCAAAGAATTAAGAAAGAATTCCACTCCTCAAGAAATAATATTTTGGTCTAGGGTTAGAGCTAGGAGATTTAGAGGATTAAAATTCAAAAGACAATATCCATTAGGAAAGTATATTATAGATTTTATCAATCTAGATGAAAAATTAATTATAGAATTGGATGGTTTCCAACATAAAGAAGAAAATCAACAAAGATATGATCAAAAAAGAACTGAATTTCTAGAAAACAAAGGCTTTAGAATTATAAGATTTTGGAACAATGAAATCAATGATAATTTAGCCGGAGTATTTCTTAAAATTGAAGAATTGTTGTGAAGATCCCTCTCCTGTCGCGAGTACGCGACATCCTCTCCCAAAGGGAGAGGAGGAATATGAGAAAAAGAAAAAGTTAGAAAATAAAAAGTTAGAAAATTAAAAATTTCAAAAATTATCTGGCTTTGCCAGATCTGGCGTAGCCAGAAAAATTAAACTCAGAATGTTTCTAAAATCAAAACTAATTTGCCCTGTTTGATTATTAAAATTTAAAGGTGGGCGGGGGAATTACGGAAATTATTGACAAAATAGCAATAATGTATTAATTTTAATACAAATAAGTGTAAATATGTAATAATATTAAGACAAATATGAAGAAAAGAGCTATATTTCAGGAGATAATCGAATATTTAGGCAAAAAAGAGGCTTTGGTTATCACTGGTATGCGCCAAGTCGGAAAAACCACCTTAATGCGCCAAGTTTTTGATTCACTAGAAAGCCAAGCAAAATTGTGGTTTGATTTTGAAAATCCATTGGAGGTGAAAAATTTTGAAGATATCGATTATGATAACATCTATAAAAGATTATTAAGCTTAACTGACAATAAATCAGAAAGAATTTTTGTTTTCATTGATGAGATTCAGATATTTCCGGAAATTACCAAAATAATCAAATACCTGATTGATCATTATCAAGTCAAATTCATCGTAACCGGTTCATCTAATTTTTATCTGAACAATCTTTTCCCCGAGTCTCTTTCCGGCCGGAAATTCATTTTTCAACTTAATCCTTTGAGTTTCAAGGAGTGTCTATATTTTCAAGATAAAATTTCAGCCGAGGATGCCACCCTTTTGCCAATAGGAGAAGCCATCAAGAAAAGTGATATTTTTTATCATAAAAAATATGAAACAGCTTATGAAAACTTTTTGGAGTATGGCGGTTTTCCGGCGGTAGTTTTGGAAAAAGAAAAAAAGATCAAAGAAAAAATCTTGAAAAATATCTTCGTTTCATTTTTTGAAAAAGATTTGAAAATCCTTTCTGATTACAAAGACATTCAAGAACTTAGAGATCTGATTTTACTACTTGTGCCGAGAGTCGGCTCAATGTTAGATGTGGCAAAAATTTCCAGCGAGCTGGGAATCAGCCGAGTAAAAACCTATCAATATTTGGAATTTTTACAAGGGACTTTCATCATTAAACTTTTGCCGAAATATTCCAAATCAATTGATCGTGCGGTGGCTGGTGGGAAAAAGGTATATTTTTCAGATACGGGAATGTTGAAAATTATTGGCAATGTGAATGATTCTCAGCTTTTTGAAAATGCACTGGTAAATCAAATTGGACAATATGGAAAAATCAGTTTTTATAATCAAAGAAACACAGCGGAAATTGATTTGATTTTAGAAAACAAATTTGCTTTTGAAGTGAAACTTCGAGGAGGGGAGAAGGATTTTGCCAAATTGGAAAAATTATCAAATAAATTAGGGATTAAAAATTACAAAATTATTTCTAAAGAATTTATTGAGAAAAAAGGATTTGTTTCGCCAGTGGTTTTTTAGGGCTTATTTGATTTTGAAAAACAACCGAAAGATGGTAGAATAAAATCACAAAAGAAAATAGAAACGAGGCAACCCGTAGAGACGAGGCACTGCCTCGTCTCTACAGCTAAAAAAACAGAAAATGACAAAAACAAGAAACAAAAAAACTAACACAAGAAAAAAGCGGGAGATAGTCTTGCCGTTGTATTTTGGCTATCGAATTAGAATTGCGTTGGAAAGAATGAAACAGATAAAAAAACAAATCATTTCTCCTTTCAAAAAAAGATGGCAATATTTTTCTGCTGTTTTTGCTCTCATCCTTATTGTAGCTGTTTTAGTATTTGAAAATTATAACTTGGTTTATGCGGCGACTTATACTTTTTCTCAATCATCTTGGGCAGGCGGAGTGTCGGGGGACACGCTCACTCATCCAACTTCAAGTTCAACCAATTATGCTTCAGCAAGTAATATGGTCTTGGCAGAAAACAGCGTGGCGCTTTCGACGACGACAAATACTTTCACACAGACAAGTGATACGGATTTTGCTGGAGGGACATTTTCTAGTACTCAACAAAACGGCACAATCGGATCAGGGGCGAGCGTAAGGTTGCCGACAACAAGCACTACTAATTTTTCATATACTGGCACTGTGCGAAGCTATACTGTTCCGGCTGGAGCGACGAGTATTCGAATAACTGGAAAGGGTGCGGGGGGGGGAGTATAACTAATTTAGGAGTAACTTACCCCGGTGGTGTTGGTGGATCAAGCATTGGAATATTATCAGTAACTCCTGGTACAACATACTATATTTTAGTTGGTGGAGCTGGCGGAAATCCTTCTGGTGGATATGGCGGAGGTGGATATGGTTATACGAGTGGGGGTGGTGGAATGACTTGGTTCTCTTTGCAAAATTCATTTGCACAAAATTCTAATCTTATTTTAGTTGCTGGCGGTGGAGGAGGTTCTGGAGCAAATGGTCTTCTTGGTGGTGCTGGGGGAGGGAACTCCGGAGCTAATGGTATTGGAGCTAATGGTGTTTTCCCTGGTGGTGGTACACAAACGGCGGGTGGCGCAGGTGGAGTCGCAACGTCAGTCTATGGTTACACTGTTAGGGGTACAGCTGGCTATGCTGGCAATGGAGGTCATAGCGATGATGCTTATTCTTATACCTCCGGCGGTGGCGGTGGCGGATCTGGCTATATAAAAAATACACTTACTAGTGCTTCAACTACTCAAGGTGGAGGATCGGCGGCTGCAACAAATGGAAGCTTATCTATAACTACTAATTATCCAACTTCCGGCACATTCACTTCGTCTGCTATAAACACTGGTGGTTTTATCTCCGGCACTCTTTCCTATTCCGCCACACTTAACGGTCAAACCCTCACCATGCAAGCCCGCTCGGCGGATAATGAAGAAATGACCGGAGCAGATGAGTGGGGAACTTGTTCAATTACAAATGGTGCCAATCTTTCAACCAGTCCTTGCATTCACTCCGGTGATTCATACATCCAATATCAAGCCTCGCTCTCAACAACTGACACAGCCCAAACCCCAACTCTAGATAGTGTGACAATTTCTACAAATGGATATAATTCCAATGGTGATGTCATTTCTCAACCATTTAATACTGTTGACCCGGCTACTGCGATTGGAGAATTAATTTGGGATCAAAGTGCAACTCCTCTCCCAGCTGGAACAACCGTTACAGTTTCTTTGAGAGCATCTGCCACATTAGAAGGACTTTCCTCAGCTTCATGGTATGACTTTACTGAAAATACTGCTAATTGTTCTCTCGACGGAACAATTGTTACTTGTCCTGATTTAGCAATACCAGAAGTTTTTGATTCCAATGCCCAATATTGGCAATACAAAATAACCGAAACTTCTACCGGAGCCAACACCCCCACAGTTTCTTCGATTACGGTTAAATATGTTCGCAATGCTCCACCTGAAGTCCAAAATGTCACCGCTTCTCAAGGAACAGATGGCTTAGTCACAATAACTTATTCAGCCCGAGACACTGATTCAAACTCCGGCACAGTCACTCAAGGAGAAGTTACTCCCTCTTTTCAATACTGGGATGGAGATTCTTGGGAAACTTGCGTCACTCTTTCAACTGGAGCCACTGACAATCTAGACACTTCCAGCCAAGACTGGACTGCTACTCAAACAGTTACTTGGGATCCTAAAACAGATTTCAATGAAGAATTTCAAAACAACACTGCTAAAATTCAAGTCACAATAAACGACAACGAAGGCGCTAACAACACTGACACAGCCGAGAGTGCTGTTTTTACATTAGACACTAAACCCCCAGTCATCACCGACATGGATCTTAATGCTTCCACCGATCCAGCGGAAATCTCCATCACTTCCAGTGATGACTCCACCTACCAAATGCGAATCGCTCAAGACACTGAGTCTGGAGACGCTGACTGCGAAGACAATCTAGCCTTAGAATCATATATCACCTACAACTCCACTCCCACTATTGATCTAAACGGAGAAGATCCCCAAACAATTTGTCTCCAACTCAAAGATCAATACAACAACGAATCAGAAATAACTTCTATTGACTCTCCCGAAACCCCCACCGCCTTTATGGTCCAAGACACCACTAACACTCTCACTGATCCTGATGAACTTAGATTATTCACCGCTTGGAAAATATCTTCCGAACCAGATGAAGTTTTCTCCAAATATGAACTCTATCGTTCTACTGATAACACTACCTTCTCTAAAATATTTGAAACTTACACCAAAACTACCAATTCCTACCCCGACAATACTGTTGCAGTTGACACAAACTATTACTACAAAGTCAAAACTATTGATTCTAGCAACAACCAATCTTTCTACTCTGAAACTATCCAAGCTAAAGCTAACGGTATCCAAGACTATGGCGAAGGAGGAGGAGGAACAAGCTCTGCTCCACCAGTAATCGACAATGTCGAAATCGAAACAGCCAAAATCTACACTTCTCAAGCCACCATCACTTGGGAAACTGATGTCCCATCTAATTCTACTGTGGGCTATTCCACCACCGAAGGCTCTTTCACCACTGAAGTCGGAACAGACACTATGTATGACTTCAACGCAGAAAATCACTACGGCCCTCACACCGTAGTCCTCACCAACCTCACCCCCGACACGGACTACTATTTCCAAGTCAAATCTACCAGCACCAGCGGAATAACCGGCACCGACGACAACGCCGACAACAATCATCTCGGTTATCATTTCAAAACTCTTCCAGGACCAAAAATCACCGAGGATTCTGTCACTATCTCTAAAATCACTAACACCACCGCTACCATCAACTGGCAAACTGATATCGATGCTTCTTCCTCCATTACCTATTCCGAAAGTTCCACTATGGACACCACGGAAAATTTCTTAGGCACCAATGCTGACTCCACTGATCATGAAGTGACTATTACGGGTCTTTCTCAAGGCACCCGTTACTATTTCTATGTTCAATCAGAGTATAACGGAGACACCGCCACCGATGATAATCAAGGAACTTATTACACCTTCATCACCACCGAAGACTTAACCTCTCCCACCATCACCTTCAACCCTAGCACTGACATTTCCAAAACCACCACTACCGCTAAAATTAACTTCACCACCAGCGAACAAGCTACTTCCACTTTAGAATACGGACTGACTAATGCCTATGGCACCGAACTCACTTCCGATAATCTCAACATCAACCAAGTTTTTGATTTGGAAGAACTTACTCCTAACACCACCTATCATTTCAAAATCACTGCTACTGACGAAAACAATAATCCTAATGTAAATAGTAATACTGATTATACTTTTACGACTAACGCTGAAGAATCACAGGAAGGGCCAAGTATTTCAGAAGTTGCTGTGAGTGATATTACTTATGATAGTGCTAAGGTTAGTTGGGTGACGGGTGAGGAGGGGAATAGTTTGGTGGATTATGGGACGACAGAAAATACTTTTCCTAATACTCAAGGAAGTAGTACTGTTTCTTCTACTATCCACGAAGTTTTATTGAATGGATTAAATTCTGTCACTACATATTATTATCAAATTAAAACGCAAGATTCAAATAATAACACTACTATTAAATCCACCGATGATTCAGATAATTCATTAACCTTCACCACCCTCTCCCCAACTGAAGACACCGACTCCGACGGCGAAGGCGACCAACTCACCGACATCATGTCCCAAATCCAATCTATGATTGACTCTTACTATTTCACCGAAGCTGAAATTCAATCCGCCCTCTCCGGTCTCTATTCTATCGCTATTACTTCCAGTGGACCAAGTGTTGACATCACTAACAACGAAGCTACCATCACTTGGACTACTAACCGACCATCCATCGGAAAGATTTACTATTGGCAAGACACTGACAACGAAGACACTAAAACTTCCCAAAGCGAAATCACCACCATTGCTCTTACTAATCACGAAGTAATTCTCAAAAATCTCAACGCCGGCACTAAATACAACTACTACGCTGAGTCCACAGGACTCCTTAACTCCCAAGCCATCAGTTCCACCCAATCTTTCACTACCGAAGACATCCCTCAAATCAGTGGTATCGCCATAGACAACATCACCCTCAACTCTGCCGACATTAGCTGGACGGCTTCTGACTCTATTGATTCTTCTCAATTAGAATACGGTGAAGACACAACCTATGGTAATGAAGAAAATGGAAAAACTAACAACTCTCTCCACACAGTTAATCTCACTAGTCTCAAAGAAAACACCACCTACCACCTACGAGTCAAAGGAGAAGACTCAGCTGGTCAAACCCTCGTCTCCAATGACTACTCTTTCACCACCGTCTCTCTCCCTATCATCTCTAACGTTCAAATCAAAGACATCACCTCCGAATCAGCCCTAATCAGCTGGAACACTAATGTCAAAACAGACTCCCGAGTAGAATTCAAAAAAGACAACCAAGACCAAGGGACTACTACAGGAAAGCTAGAAGCTGTCACTGATCACAGCTACCAAATCACCAACCTTTTCCCTGGTACCAAATATACTTTCAAAGTCTCTTCCAAAGACTCTTTCAATAATGAATCATCCTCTGAAGAACAGAGTTTCACCACCAATGAAGACCTCAACCCACCCACTATCCAAAACGTCAAATCCGACACTACCGTCTTCCCTGGCAAAGAAGCTCAAATCCAAACAATTATTAGCTGGAACACCGACAAAGACACTAACTCTATCCTCGCTTACCGCCAAGGCGTAGAAAAAGACTATTCTCTGATTGATAAACTCAAAGATCCAACTACTACTAAGGTAGATAACTGGAAGCTAGTTAAAAAATCTGATCTCACTAAAAACCATCTCTTTGTCCTAACTGACCTCAAACCAGCTAGTGTCTATCAATTCCGAACCGCTTCCTTTGACAAACATGGTAATGTCTCAGTTTCAGAAAACTATTCCCTTCTCACCCCTACCAAACAACAATCAGTTCTAGATCTCATCATCCAAAACTTTGAATCTACCTTTGGGTGGGTGAAGAAGATTGGGAATTAGACTCCTCGCCACTTTCTTTTTGCCCAAAAAGAAAGTGGCAGAAAGAAAAAAGGCCACCCTAATAAAATAAAGAAATAAATTTTCGATTTTTTCGCTAAAATTCCTAGTCCCGATGAGTACATCGGGAGAAGATGAGGAATTTCTTAACGCTCAAAAATCTCAATTTATATTTCTTTATTTTATGAGGTGGGTTAAAATGCAAAAAAATACAAAAAAAGGATATTTTTAGATAAAAATCTAGGGCTCAAACAGGAATTTCGGCGAATATTTTTTGTTTTTAGTGGAGGGGAGGGATAGAGAGGGAGGATGAAGTATGAAGCAAATAAAAAAACCATTAAAATGGTTTTTTTGTTGCAGAATTGGGAAAAATAGAATAGAATAGGGATATAAAACTTATAATATTAATTTATGCGAGAAGACATTCAAAAAACAAAGTTGGAGAAATTGGAGAATATAAAAAATTCTGGGATGGAGGCATATCCGGAAATGTGCGAGAGAACAATGAAGAATGCGCAGGCTCTGGAAAAATTCGACGAAATAACAGACGAAATAACTTTGGTTGGAAGAGTGAAATCCAATCGTCCGATGGGCAATGTTGTTTTTGCGCATATTGAAGATGGAAGCGGAAAAATTCAGTTGTTTTTGAATAAGAAAATTGTGGGAGATGAACTATATAAACTTTTTGCCAAAAATGTAGAGGCGGGAGATTTTGTTCAGGCGCGAGGCGTTCTTTTCAAGACTAAGCAAGATGAAAAATCTCTGGAGGTGCGAGAATGGAAAATGCTTTCTAAAAATATTCGCCCAATCCCGACGGAATATTTTGGACTTAAAGATGAGGAAGAACTTTTGCGCAGACGTTATTTGGATTTGATGATGAATCCTCAGACTCGTGAAATTTTCAAAAAGAAAAATGTTTTTTGGCAGACAGTAAGAAATTTTTTGGTCAAGAATGAATTCTTGGAAGTCCAAAC
This sequence comes from Candidatus Moranbacteria bacterium UBA4824, assembly GCA_002400405.1. Classification (GTDB taxonomy): domain Bacteria; phylum Patescibacteriota; class Minisyncoccia; order Moranbacterales; family UBA2206; genus UBA2206. The sequence goes on along the minus strand of DHFM01000021.1, from coordinate 6,522 downwards.
GCCAGTCTTAGAACATACTCCCGGAGGCGCGGATGCAGAGCCTTTTGTGACGCATCACAATGCGCTAGATCAAGATTTCTTTATGCGAATTTCTCTGGAACTTCCGCTAAAAAGACTTTTAGTGGGCGGATATGAAAAAGTTTTCGAAATTGGAAGATGTTTTCGCAATGAAGGCATTGACCGTGAACACTTGCAAGAGTTTGATAATACTGAGTTTTATGCCAGCTATTGGGACTTAGAAAAAGGAATGAAATTTATCGAGGAAATGTATAAAAAAATAGTATTTGAAGTGACTGGTGGATATGAAACAGAATACGAGGGTGAAAAAATAAATTGGGATATTGATTTCCCCCGAGTGGATTATTTTGAGGAATTCAAAAAAGCAACGAGTCTTGATTTGTCGGAAGAGGTTTCGATTAAGGATCTCAAAAAGAAGGCGGATGAATTAGGAATAAAATATGAAAAAGAATATGGTAAAGGAAAAATGATTGATACGATTTACAAAAAAACTATCCGACAAAAATTAGTTCAACCATGTCTTTTAATTGGGCATCCCTTAGAAGTTTCTCCGCTGGCTAAAACTGATCCAAAAAATCCGAAAAAAGCTTTGCGGGTGCAATTGATTGCTGGAAGGTCAGAACTGGGAAATGGTTTTTCTGAACTCAATGATCCAATTGATCAAAGAAACAGATTTATCGAGCAAATGAAAATGCGCGAAGCCGGAGACGCCGAAGCGCAAATGATGGATGAGGATTTTGTGGAAGCGCTAGAATATGGCATGCCACCAGCTTTTGGTTTTGGAATGGGCGAAAGATTTTTTTCATTCATTATGAATCGTTCGATTCGCGAGACTGTGATTTTTCCGGGGATGAAGGAGAAATAGGCTCCTCGCCATTTTTCTTTTCCCAAAAGAAAAGTGGCAAAAAAGAAAAAGGCCATCCGAGTTCATAGAAAGATAAATTTTCAACTTTTTTGCTAAAATTATTAACTCGCTCGTCCCGATTACGGGACTTCACTCAAACAGGAATAATTTCTTAACGCAAAAAAGTTTCAATTTATTTCTTTCTATTTTGCAAGGATGGGATAAAATATTTAAAAATCTTTTAAAAATAATAATTTTAAAAATTATGGGCATCAAAGTTGAATTTAATCCAGATTTAATAATATGAAAAAAGTAATGGCGTTTGGGACGTTTGATGTGTATCATAAGGGACATGAGAATTATTTAAGGCAAGCAAAAAAGTTGGGAGAATATTTGATTGCGGTGGTGGCGAGAGATAAGACGGTAGCAATAATCAAGAAACAAGAAGCAAGAAACAGTGAACAAGAAAGATTAAAGAATGTAAAATCAGATGGTTTGGCGGATGAGGTTGTGTTGGGAGATTTGAAAGATAGATACGCTGTGATTGAAAAATATCGACCGGATGTAATTGCGCTCGGGTATGATCAGAAAGTTGATTTGGTTGAACTAAAAGAAAAACTCAAAGAATTTAATTTGAACGCAAAAATTGTTCGCTTGAAATCATTCAAGCCGGAAATTTATAAATCGTCTCTAATCATGAAACATGAAACATGCAACATGAAGCAATGATTTTTTTGTTAAGTAACAAGTTACGTAACACTTTTTATTTTAAAAAATATTAAAAAAATTTATGGAAAATTTTTTAGGAAAACAAGAGGATAAAATAGTTGAACCTGATAAGAAAAAAACAGCAGATATTTTTGATTTAGATCGGGAAAGACAAAAAAGACAAGAAGGAAAAGAAGAGAATATTTTGAAAAAAATTGAGCAAGAAATGAGCGAGGCAGAGGAGCGATTCGGAAAACTAATTGAGGAAGTTTCGAAAAGATATGAAAACTTACCAGATAATATAAAAGAAGATCTTATCTTCCATAATAGAGAAATTTTAGGTAATGTTATTGAATATGGAATAAGGAGGGGCTTTTCGGAAGAAGAATTGAAAAGATTGGAGTTAAGCGCTATACTTCATGATAGAGATAAGGCTGGTAGCGTTCCTGAAAAATATAAAGATATTAAAAATTATATCTTAGTGATGCATGCTAAGGTGGCAGCTGAAAATGTTCCAGAAATATTAACGGATGAGCGCTTGAAAGAATTTCAAATAGAAGGTGATCCAGAAAAAATTCGTCAAGAAGTAGCTAGGGCGATTTTGGAACATATGGGACCACGTCCGGGATTTATGACTGATATTTTGAAAAAGTTCAACGAGGATATGAAAAAAATTGGTGAAGATGGAATTAGATATCCAGAAGCAAATGGCAAAATTTCAGAAGCGCTTTTAGCAGCAGATATGAAATCATTAGCGGGAGAAGGTGGCAGGAAAAAAGTTTTGAAATTTCGAGCAGGAGATGAATTTTTTATCCAACAAGATTTGAATTTAGTGGAGGAGTATAAAAAGTATGAAATTGATTTAAGTCAGGGTGAAGCAGCGCTGATTTCAGGATTTGAAAGTGCTTTTCAGGCACGGGATATGCAAAAAGATAAAAGGAATTGGGATTGGATTAATGCGGATATAGAAAAATCGAAAAAAGTAGAATACGCTTTTCTCGGTTCAGAGAAGTTGATGTTGTGGGAAGATGTTTTTGAAAAAATGAAACATTACGAAGAAAAGAGAAGAATAAAAGAAATTGAAGGAAGTTTGGAAGTAGCTTAATAAATCTTTTAATTTAAATATATGTTAGATATAAAATTCATCAGGGAAAATGCGGAGGCGGTCAAGAAAAATTGTGAGGTGAGAAATATCAAATGTGATGTTGATAGACTGCTTGAACTTTATGAAAAAAAGATAATGCAAGCGAAATATGTGGAAGAGTTGAATGCAGAGAAGAATGCGCTCAATGATCTGATTCAAAAGGCACAAAGTGATGAGCGAAAAACTTTAATTGAGCAGGGGAAGGCAGTCAAAGAAAAATTGGAAATGGCCAAGCCAGAATTAGAAATGTTTAGTGAGGAATATAAAAATATATTTTTGCAAGTTCCGAATATGACTCATTCTGATTCTCCGATAGGAAAAGATGATAGTGAAAACAAAGAAATTGAAAGATATGGAGAAGAACCAAAATTTGCATTTACTCCAAAGGGACACGAAGAAATTATGAAAAATTTGGATTTAATTGATTTTGAGCGAGCGACGAAAACAACGGGCGCAAAATTCTATTTTCTCAAAAACGAAGCAGTTTTCTTGGAGCAAGCGCTTATAAATTTTGTTTTTGAAAAACTTTTTCAAAAAGGTTTTGTGCCATTTGCAACTCCTGATCTTGCTAAGGACAGTGTTCTTTCCGGGATTGGATTTAATCCGCGCGGATTGGAAACTCAGGTTTATTCTTTGGAAAATTCAGATTTGAGTTTAGTAGGAACAGCAGAAATTGTGATGGGTGGATATCATATGAATGAAATAATTCCGGAAGAAAAATTACCTTTAAAATATGTAGCTTTGTCGCATTGCTTTAGAACGGAGGCAGGATCCTATGGGCGACACAGCGCCGGATTATATCGCGTGCATCAATTTACTAAAGTAGAAATGTTTGCTTATTCAACTCCAGAAACTTCCGAGGCTTTGCACACCGAGCTAAAAGATATTGAAGTAGAAATTTTCAAGGATTTGGGCGTGCCATTCCGAGTGGTGGATATCTGCACTGGAGATCTTGGTGGCCCGGCATATCGAAAATACGACTTAGAAGCCTGGATGACAAGTCGAAATGGTTGGGGAGAAATAACTTCTACATCTAATACGACTACCTATCAAGCGCGAAGATTGAATATTAAGGTTGAAAGAAAAAATGGCACAAAAGAATATTTGCATATGCTAAACGGCACAGCCGTGGCAATTTCTAGAGCTTTGATTGCAATCATCGAAAACTACCAACAAGCCGATGGCTCAGTCGTTATTCCAGAAGTGCTTCGAAAATGGATGCCGGGAGGGATGGAAAAGATAAATAGAAAGTAGAAAGTATAATGTATTAAGTATGAATAAGAGAAAAATTATTTTAGCTTCGGGATCACCTCGCAGGAAGGCTCTTTTGGAGCAAGTTGGGCTGGAATTTGAGGTGCGTGAAAGTGAATATGAGGAAGATATGACTGCAATGAGTGATCCATATGAACTCGTGAAGTTTCTGGCTCTTAAAAAGGGGGAAGATGTAGCTAAACATTTAATGATTTTGGAAAAGCTTTTGTGAAATTTAAGGATTTAACCGAAGAAGAAATTACGGACTATGTGGCAACAAAAGAACCATTATCAAGAGGCGGATCTTATGGTATGATGGAATTAGGAGCAGTTTTAATTGAAAGTATCGAAGGGGATTTTTATTCTGTGATTGGTCTGCCACTTAACAAAATTTATCCGGAGCTGAAAAAAATGGGCGTGGATATTTTGAAAATGAAAAAAGTGTAAATTAAATACACCTCACCCCAACCCTCTCCTTATTAAGGAGAGGGAGTAAAATGAAAAAAATAATAAATTAATTTAAAATAAAATGAAAAAACTAAAAATTGTCGCTATGGCGACGGGGATTCTGCTTTTGGCAGGATGTGGGAATAAGCCGGCGGATAAGGCTGGTGAAGTTGGAGTGGAAACAAAAAATGATAATGGGGGAGTAGTTAGCTCAATAAAAGATGCAATGGGACTTGGAAAGACAATGCGATGTACATATCGCATTAAGGATCAAAATGGAGAATCAACAGTAACAACCTATGTGGACGGAAAAAAATATGCTACTGAAATGAATATTGCAGGGAATAAACAAAGAATGGTGTATAATGAAGAAGCAATGTACACTTGGCAAGAAGGACAAAAGCAGGGAATGAAAATGACTAAAGCTTGTACGGAAGAAATGGATGCGAATATACCAGAAGATAGTGAGTCTAATGAAGATATTCCAGAGATAGATGCGGAAGATGCTTTTGATGGAGCGATGGATGTAAAATGTGAGGAAGTTTCTAACGCTGACTTTTCAATTCCAAATGATGTCGAATTTCAAGACCAATGCGAAATGCTTAAAGGAATAATGAAAGGTCTTCCTCAGAATATGGGCGGACAAAATGGAGTCGGTGGACCAAATGGAATTCCCGGAGGAATAAACATGCCAAAACTTCCCTAGGTTTAAAAATATTTTTATGTCAAACAATTTAAAATTTCCAGAGGGGCTTGCCCTGTGGAAATGCTATCTTTATGGAAGAATCTACTGAGAAAAATGAAAAAAATAATTTCGACAAACCAAAAACCCTAACTTTTCCATCAGGGTTTTTGTGGGGAACAGCGACTAGTTCTCATCAGGTGGAGGGAAACTGCAAAAATAATTGGACCGCTTGGGAGAAAGAAAATGCTCAACGCTTAGCTAATGAAGCGAAAGGTAAATGGCAAGATTGGCAACAGGAAAAATTTCCCGAAATGTTTGATCCGCAAAATTATATTTCTGGTCGAACTTGCGATCATTATAATAAATTTGAAGAAGATTTTGATTTAACTAAAGAAATGGGAAATAATGCTCATCGTTTTTCTCTTGAGTGGAGTCGAATTGAGCCGGAAGAAGGAAAGTTTGATGAAAAAGAAATAGAACATTACAGACAAGTAATTTTAGCTCTACGAAAACGAGGAATTGAACCATTTATAACTCTTTGGCATTGGACTGATCCTGTTTGGTTTCAAGAATTTGGAGGTTGGACAAATAAAAAATCAGTCGCTTGTTTTGAAAGATTTACTAAAAAAATAGTTGAATCGCTTAAGAAAGATGTTAAATTTTGGATTTTAGTGAATGAACCGAATGTTGGTTTAGGATTCGGACATTTCTTAGGATCTCAACCTCCAGGGAAAAAAGGTCCAATTAATTTCCTGAAAGCTTATTTCAATCTTCTGAAATCTTATAAGAAAGTGTATCTGGCAATTCATGAAATAGATAAGAAAGCACAGGTGGGTTTTGCGCATAGTTTTGCTCCATACGAATCTGATATTTTTTGGCCAATTGGAAAATTGATTGTTTTTATTGGTGAATATTTTAGTAAGTATTTCGTTCGAAAAAATGAAGGATGTTTTGATTTTATTGGATGTAATTATTATTTACGACATGTGGTTTCTTTAAAGAAAAAAACTTTTTCGAAAGAAAATACTAGTGATTTAGGTTGGGAAATTTATCCTAAAGGAATATATGACACCCTAATAAGATTGAAAAAATATAATTTACCAGTGTACATTACTGAAAATGGGATAGCTGATGCAACGGATGAAAAGAGAGGGAAATTCATAAAAAATCATTTGCAATTTATTTATCAAGCTATTTCGGAAGGCATTGATGTTAGGGGGTATTTTCATTGGTCGCTTATGGATAATTTTGAATTTCCAGATACTAGAGGTTTTTGGCCTCGCTTTGGACTAATTGAAATTGATTTCGAGACACTCGAGCGAAAACCAAGAAGGAGCTTCTATGAATATGCGAAGATTTGCCAAAAAAATGCAGTAGAAATTAAGAATTAAAAATCAAACTTGACCGAATTTTAGCAAGTAGTAT
>DHFM01000050.1 GCA_002400405.1 Candidatus Moranbacteria bacterium UBA4824 | reverse complement strand
TTATTTGCCGTAATTACGCTTCTTGCCTCATATAAGGTTTTGCCTAACGCGGGCATATTAACTTTTAACGATGCTGCCTATTTCCACAATATAGATAACTCATGGAGAGACATAGCTACAACTCTTTCACCAAATTACCTTGGGCAGGATCAGTCTAATACAACCTTTAATTATTTTCCAAACGCAATCATAATTCTTTTTTTGAAAATGTTTTCAATTAGCGATAATGTGGTTTCGTACATAATGTTTTTTGGTCTATTTTTTCTAACAAGTCTGTCCTACTATATACTTTTTTACAAAATTTCAAGAAATTATTATTTTGGAATTATGGCGGGACTGTTTATTGTACTGAATAATTTGTCTATAGAGGCCATTGTTTTCGGGGGTGTTTCATATTTTTATACCGGATTAATTGCATTTGCTTTTTTAATGTACCTTTTTTGGAAAATGTATCGTAGCGTAGATGTTAGCTTTAAGTATATTTTTTTGATTGTGTTGAATTCTTTTTTGATTATCTTGCCTTTTTATTTTTTTATTTATCTTGTTTTGTTGTTTGCATACTTCTTATTTTTGATTAATATTGGAAAATTATCCTCCTATTTTTCAAAAATAGTCTGCACTTTCGTGGGTATTTTATTAGCGCAGGCATACTGGTTGGTGCCATTTTTGTATGGATCACTTAATCGGAGTCCCTCTGAGACATATGGAGGTAATCTAGAGAATGTTTTTGAGGGATTTAGAAAGGCAAGTTCTTATGTTGGAGCCGTGGATTTTTTCCAATATCACAATTTTTTTAGTAAGAATTTACATCAGACGGGTCTACATTATTTTTTTTACTTTGGCATTGTGATTGCATTAGTTTGTTCGGTTTTTTATCTTAAAAATAGAAAGCATAAAAAAATGTTGTTCTTCATCTTAATTTCATATCTGTTTTTCTTTAATTTTTCTTTAGGACCAAATTCTGGAATATCTGGCGGGATTTGGATGTGGTTTTGGGATAACGTTTCTTTCTTTCAGTTTTTCCGAAGTTTCTCACGTTTTTTGATAGTCGTATTGCCATTGTATTTGTTTTATTTTAGCGTTTTCAACATTGAGTGGAAATATCGATATAGAAATTTTGTTTATGTCTTTATTTCCATATTAATTATTGGACTTAATATCTCGGTTTTGACAGGTGATTTGAAAGGAAATATTCTGGCAACAAAAATACCACATGAGTATTTCGATCTTAACAATAAATATTTCAATGATGATAATGCGGAAAACAACATTATTTCTTTTCCGAATCAGTCATATGAGAGGTATGCCTGGGGCATGAATAGGGATACAGAAATAATGCAACAAGTTTATTATTTGGAAGATTATTTGTTTAGCAAGCCAGTGGTCCTCGAAAGAGCCTCACTAAACTTGAATAATAAAAATAATACATTTAAAGAAGTTTTTTCTCAAATAGGAACTCCAGATGCATACTTCAATAGTTTAAACAAATTAAACATTGGCTATGTTTTGATTCATAAGGATTTGATCAATAATGGTGAGAGTATTGCATATGAAAAAGAAGATAAATATTTTCAGCATAAAAAATATTATACACTAATGGAGGAGAACAATTATTTTAAATTGTATAAAGTAGTTGGTAATTCTACTGCAATTGGAGCTGATGGGTTGTCTTTTCAAAAAATAAATTCAACTAAATATAAAATATTTATAAAAAATATAAAATCAAGAGAGCCCCTGTTTTTTTTGAAAAATTTTAATATAAATTGGAAAGTCTATGCGAAGTCGAATCCTTCGGATGCGTGGTGTAAAAATCTGCAATACTTTGAAAACATGAAAACAACCGAATGTCAGCCAATGCAGGAATTTTTTGAAGGCGAGGAATTGTTCTATCTTTGGAGAAAACCAGTTTTTGATGATACGCACAAGACTGCAAATAGTTATGCTAATAGATGGACAATTGATCCTGAAAATATCAAACAAAACTTTTCTAAAGATTATTACAAGGAAAATCCAGATGGTTCGATTGATATTGAAATGACATTATATTTCAAGCCTCAATCATATTTCTATCTAGGTCTAATTATAAGCGGGTTTACATTAGCAGGAATGCTCGGATATTTGGTCTATGATTTTAAAAGAAAGAAGAAAGAATGAAAAAAATATTTGAAGAATATCATAAAGTGTTTTTTGCGCTGATTGCGGTGCTTCTTTTATATCCGACTTTGCAAAAAGGATATGTGATGCTTTTGGATTGGTCAGTTTTGCCAAACATATCTCTCGCTGATATCACTTGGAGCTTGGATTCTGTTGGAGCGATTATTTACAAATCACTCTCGATTATTTTGGGAGTTGAAATTGTTCAGAGAATAGTTTTATTTTCCATTGTATTTTTTGCTGGAACGGCTGGTTTCAGATTGGCCAAGAGAGCAGGAACTGTTTTTGCTCAATATTTTGCGGGGTTGCTTTTGATTTTCAATCCGCTTATTTATGCACGGACAATTGAGCAACCTAATATTGCAGGCGGGACAGTTTTATTTTTTTGGTTTCTGGTGTATTTTCTGGAATATTTAGAGGATAAAAACAGAAAAAAAATAATTTTTGCATCTATACTTGGAGCTTTTTCCGTTTCCTTTTTTATTCATAGTGTTTTCTTTATCGGAATTTCAACCATCATCTTATTATTCTTTGAATTTTTAAAAGGGAGGAATTGGAAATTTTCTCTTAGAACTGTCCTGACCGTTTTTCTATTTATTATTGTTTTTAATTCCAATTGGCTCTTTTCTTTCGCTAGTGGAACGACACAGGGAATTGGTGGTATTGGTAAATTTTCCGTAGATGATGTCTATGCCTTTGCCACTAGTGATGTTGGTGATAATTCTGTCTATGTGACAGTTTTGGCGCTTCAGGGTTATTGGGGAGAGTATCAAGACCGCTTTGTTTCCATTCAAGAAAATCCGCTTTGGAGCATGGCTTTTGTTTTTATTTTCGCGTTGTCTGCTTTTGGAGCGTGGATGAGATTCAAAAGGAAAGATGCATTTGCCAAACCTTTGCTGAGCATGTTCTTGGTGGCTTTTGTCTTGGCAATCGGGATTGCCTCGCCATTTTTTGAATCGTTGGCACTTTTTCTCTATCAGCATATACCGCTATATATCGGATTGCGCGAACCGCAGAAATGGGTTGCAGTCATGGTTTTTGTCTATGCCTATTTTGGAGCATATGGAATTAAATATCTTCTGGAAATCAAAGGATTGCAAAATTATCGAAAAGAAATTGGAATTTTTTGCGCAATTCTTCCAATCATTTTTTCTTTTTCAATCATCAATGGTATGCACAAGCATCTGACTCCGCATGAATTTCCGCTTGAATGGCAACAGGCAAAAGAATATTTGCAAGAAAATCCGACTGAAGAAAAGATTTTGATTTTTCCTTGGCATTCTTATATGAATCTTGATTTTGCAGAAAAAAATATAATTGTTCCGCAACAATTTTTTGGAAAAAATGCAATCAGGGGAAATAACACTGAATTTGGCGGGGTTTACTCTCATTCGCAAGACGCTCAGACACTGGAAATTGAAAAATATATCCAGACCGATATCAAAAAAAAGAAGACCATTGATTATGGGACATTTGTGGGCGATATGAAAAATATGGACATCGGGTTTGTCATTTTACTCAAAGCTGAAGACTGGCAGGATTATCAATGGCTTGATAAGATAGGCGGAGCCAAGAAGGTCTTGGAAAATGACAAGTTAATTACATATAAATTGCAATAATGAAAGAAATCAATTTTGAAATCAAAGTGCCAACTTTCCATATTTCTAGTGGATGGCAAAAAAAACTCAAGGTAGCTCTTTCAGTGCTTGTTGTTGTCGGTTCATTTTTGACTTGGCAGAATTTTGATGTTACTTTTGTTGGCACTCTGATCTTGGTGTATTTTGGTATTTCCTTGATTTGGAGCCTCTCCAGCCGCATTTCAGCGTCTTTGGCGCTGTTTTTTCTCGTCTGCACTCCAATATTGCTTGCAATGAAAAATGACGCCCTAGCTGAAACGATGGCCATTTATGCTTATTATTTCTTGGTAATAACAGTTATGAGTGAGATTTGGGCATTGCGCAAATCTTAGGAAAAAGTGCATAACCCATTCTTGTTGATTTTTGAAATATTGTATGTTAAAATATATATGAAATATTAGGTCGAGATATTTTACAACTAGCTAGTTGGTTTTATTCGTTTAAAATAACAAAATGATGAAAAAATTTGCGAAAGTATCAATTCTTTCTTTGGCACTTATTGCTTTCACTGGTTCAGCCGCATTGGCTAATTATGGTGACGACAATAAGCTCTCAGGGAAAGTAAGAGAAAACAAGACAACCACATCTATTGCAAAGGCAAAAGTTTCTCTTTACAAGACAAATGGGAAAAAAGTGGATTCTGACAAAACAGATAAAAAGGGTAGATACTCTTTTAAGAGTCTAAGTGAGAGGAAATATGTAGTCAAGGCTAAAGCTGCAGGTTATCGCAGTCCAAAGTCTGCAAAAAAAGACTCAGCTTCTTACACTGTAAAGGTTGATGGAAACACAAAAAAGAATCTATATTTGATCAAGAAATAATTGATCATGATAGCAATAAAGAGCACCTTGAGGTGCTCTTTATTTGTGCTCTTTATTTGTTGACTAAAAGCTTTAAAAGGCGTACAATGAATAGAGGAATATTTTTTAAAATGTCAAAGAAATGGAAATGGAAATTGAAATTAAGAAGAAGAAAATATACACTTATGTAATAGTGGCAATTATAGTCACTGTTGGTTATTTCCTGTATGCAACATATCAAAAGAAGCAGGATGCTGATTTTGCACAGGAAGTCCAAGTTTCTGATTTTGAGGATGCAATACCTTCACAATGTGAAAATGGTGAGTGGACGGAATTTCCAGATTATAGCGAGAGTGGCAATTTTCCAGAATATAAGGAAAATACCAGATTGAAAAACACGGTTGATGATGAATATTCGAATCAGGATGGAACAATTTCTTTCGCAACCAGTAGTGATTATTCATTGTTTTTTTTCACTGATCGAGACGTTCGTATTGAAGGAATTAATATTGGAGAGCGTGACAAATCCAATATTTATGTGAAAAGAATTAAATGTATTGGAAAAGAGGCAAATAAAGAGGTTCAAGCTCAGCGACAGAATCTTATGACTTATATTGGTGAAAATATTAATAAATTGGCAATAGAGAAAAGTCAGGGTGATGATTGGCAGGTTGAGACATTTTATTTTGCAAATGATGCTGATGTTTATGTTGAATATGAATCAACTGGCTCATTCACGGAAGAAGCCCCATATGATGCTAAGCTGTGGCTTATCAGGGCATCAAGGATGGACGCCAGTGTGCCAGCCATTGAAACATTGGCATATATCCAAGAGGATGAAAATGATCCCGACAAGAATGTCGTGAAAGTTGGAAGTGATTTGTATGTAGATGCTGATAATATGATGGTATATGAATTTGATGTCGATAGTGAAAAATGGATTTTGCAGTAATTTTTTTAGATATTTTGATGAAAACTGAAACAATTAAAATTTCCATAAAATCCGCAAAGCTCATGCTTTATTTATTGGTTGCATGTGTGTTCATCGCAATTTTTTTCTTTGTAAAAACAAGCCAAAAAAATGAGGTTTCGAAAACTGGCACCGATACTAAGGAGTTTATTATGCCACGCGAAACAGGAGTTGCTGATCCTGGTTTCGAGCTTTCAGGAGAAAGTTTGTCAGCATTGAACGCCAAAGTTAGTCTTGATACTTTGGAAGCAATAAATGGTAAGCAAAGTTTGAAAATATTTTTTTCACCAAGCTCTAATACTTCAGTTAAAATCGGAGACTACATTAATGATATTGCAAAAGATGGATATTATCGATTGAGTTTTTGGGCTAGAACTGATGCAGGTGACAATAAGACAGTGCAGGCAAGCTTAAGCGGAAAAGATGAGGCACAAACCTTAGGCGATTTTTCTTTTAATGATAACTCTGGTGTCCGTTTTTTTGAATTCAATTTTCAATCTGCGAATTATTTTTCGGATTTGGTGCTGACCTCGACTGATGGCAAGAGCGCCAATGTTTGGATTGATGATGTAGTGGTAGAAAAACTTAATGTTGAGTCAATACAGCAATTGAAAGAACTCAAGCCTACCGTT
>DHFM01000075.1 GCA_002400405.1 Candidatus Moranbacteria bacterium UBA4824 | reverse complement strand
AAATGTTCTAGTCTAGAGCCTTAATTATTTTAGTATTATTCTTCAATCTTCAGAGCCTCGCCATTAACAATGGCTTTGGCGATTTTAATTCTGGCGGAAGTTAGGATGCGCTGAAAAGTGCTTTGAGAGGTGTTCATCTTCTGAGCTGATTCAGTTTGTTCCAGTCCGTCAAAATCCTTAAGCTTGATCGCTTCCATTTCTTCTTTAGTTAAATTAACTTCTGCCAATTCACACAGGGGAATTCCTTGTGGTTTGAAATAGTGTGCTTTTGGTTTAAAGCGCAATTTTCGGCATAATCTTGGTCTAGTCATATAATTTATTTTCTGTCTAAATTAATATTACATTTGGGACACTTTAAAGTTGAGCAAGGAAAACCCTTCTGGTGGGGAACATTATATCCACACTTAGGACAAACACAATGTCCATTCGGCCCAAGCCCCTGTGCTTTTTCAAATTCTTTTTTAAATTTTCCTCGCCCTTGCCAACCAAAACTTTTTCCAAAAGATGGTTTGTAAAAACTGCTTTCCAGTTCATGACTTTTGATTTGGATGGCGATGTAAGAAATATTTTCAATTTTCTGAACTATTGTTTTTCGTAAGTCCTCGGATATTTTCGTGGCTTTTTCCACTTTCAAATCTTTTGACAAAACTATTTCAATATTAGCTGTGATAACCGAGCCTTTTTTTTGAGTTTTCAATGAAGCTACTTTAACATTTTGTTTTTCTGCTATCGCAATTATTTTATCCTCAATTTCTTTCCCGGCGGAAACATCGAGTAGTGAATCCACCGCCTCTTTACCTAGGACAAAAGATTCTTTGATTATATAAATTCCAATTAAAATAGCTAGAATTGAATCGGCATAAATCCAATATTTAGACAAAAATAGTCCTGCTAAAACCGCAGCGGAAGCCAACACATCAGCTTTGTCGTGAGAACCGTCCGCCAAAAGAGTTAGGGAATTTTCTTTTTTGCCATAATAAATTTTTATCTTAGAAGTAGCAAAATTTATAGCTACTGACAGAAGCATAATAAAAAAAGCCAAATAATTAATTTCTAATTTTTCCGGATTCAAAAAATTACAATAAGCATCATAAACAATCCCCGCTCCAGTTGATAGAAGAATTATAGTAATGATAATTCCACTTAGAACTTCCAATTTATAATGCCCATAGGGATGTTTTTGATCGACCGGCTTTTGAGAAGTTTTGATGCCAAAATAACCAATCAGAGAAGAAAAAATATCGGTGAGCGAATGAAAACCTTCCGCTAAAATAGCCGAGGAATGTGAAGTATAGCCGATTAGAATTTTTCCACCGGCTAAAAAAGCGTTAGCTAAGACTGAAATGATGGCGATTTTTTCTTTCATATTTTTTATACCCAACCTTTAATTATGGATAATATCATTGAACCTGCAATAATAAGCATAATTATTCCGGCAATTAAATGCAGAATTCTCAATTTATTTTGTCTGATTTTTTCTAGTTTTTCCGTAGTAGAAATTCCTTTATAAATTACAATTGAAAGCACTACTAATGGAATTATAAAAACTAAATTATATAAAAACAGATAAAAAATTCCTGTCATTCTAGTCATTTCTTTGGCAAGAAGTCCTAGGATTACGATATAGGGACCACCAGTGCAAGGAAGTTCAAAAACGGAAACAGCAAAACCCACCAAGAAAGCTCCTAAAGGAGAAGTAGCACTGCCAATTATTTTTTTCATTTTAGGACGCCAACTAAGTGGAACTTCCATTAGAAATCCTTTGCCATACCAAAAATAATCTTTTATATTGAGAAGTCCGACAACCACCGCTAGTCCGGTTACGAAAATATAGAATTCACGGCTGAGCTTGGTTGTTTGCAAGGCAGAAAAAAGTCCCAGCCCCATTAAAAAATAGGAGATATAAATAGAACTAGTAAAAGCTAGGCCAAATTTCAAAGCTCTTTTTTTGTCCGCAATAGATAGAGCGACTGTCATCAAAATTATAAGCACGGCAAAAGCACAGGGATTTATCGCATCAACCGCGGCCGCTCCAATAACAAGCGGAATGGTTAGTTTTTTCATATCCATATTATCCACTCTCCTATCTTCTACTCCTTCCAATAGATTGGAACATTTTTCCTTTGTGCATCTTTCAATTTCATTTTCCAATTCCTGCGGAATATCTCCCCCAAAGCCTACGGTTGCTTTTTTGCCAATAAAAACTGTTGGCACCCCTTCAATTTCAGTTTCAAATTTTTTTGCTACTCTTTCAAATAACTCTCTTTCTTTGTCATTACTATAAACTTCATGTTCTTGAATTTTCAAAGTTGGATATTTTTCCTTAATATCATCCAGATATTTTAATAAGCCGGCACAATGAGGACAGCCTTGTCCATAAAAAACATGCAGGTCAATTTCGTTTCTAACTTCTTGGGCTTGAACTTTAACGTCGATAAGAAATAAAAAAATAAACATTAAAAATGCACCTAACCATAATATTTTATTTTTTTTACTAAAAATCATATGTTTTGAGACTTGTGCGTTTAATTGCAGAAAAGATATTAACGCAGTCGCCAGGGAAATATTTTATATAAATAATTTTTAATTACTGGCGAGTTGTTGCATTTAATAATCGCTTTCGCGACGAGCATATCTTGATGCAAATAAATGTGTAAGTCCTATATTTATAAATATTTATTGAATTATTATCTAACTATTTTTTCTATTTTTTGGAATATCTTTTCATATTTAGAATCCATTTCAACAACTGGTTTCATTTTTATCATTGCTTCAATGAATTTTTTATCATAAGGAATTTTGGCGATAATTTCGGTCTTTTTGTCTTTGGCAAATTTTTCAATTTCTGCCACAAAGGGTTTATTGAGATCCCATTTATTTATAATAATACCATAAGAAATGCCAAAATGCTCTACAACTGCCAGAACTCTTTTTAGGGCTCGAAAAGCGGTTGGCGTCGGTTCAGTTACGGCTAGGATATAATCACTACCCCGAACTGATGCAATCACAGGGCAACCAATGCCAGAAGCTGAATCTACAATTAAATACTGCGCTTTTTGCTCTCTAGCTATTTTTAGCGCTCTTTCTTTGACAAGACTGACAACTTTTCCACTACCGGACTCTCCCATCTCTAGTTGTCCGGAAATAATAGAAAAACCATATTTAGTTTGACCTTCGCCAATAACAGCATTTTTCACTTTTTTTAGAGTTATGCCTTGTGGACAAAGGAGTCGGCAAACTCCGCAACCTTCACACAAAAATTTGTTTATTTCCGGTATTTGTTTTTTTTCATTCCAACTAATAGCCGAAAAAGAACAATTGTCAACAATTTTTTTGCAATCTTTGGCTTTGTCATTAACAAAAGCTTTGAGGTTGGTTGAGATCTTTTGACTTATTTTAAATTCTTTTATTCCGAATAAAATTGCCAAGTTAGAAGCATCTACATCGCAATCAACAGCCACAATCTTATTATTTTTTGCTAAAGTTAAAGCTAGAGAAGCGGATATACTGCTTTTTCCCACGCCACCTTTGCCGGATAAGATTGTTATAATTTTTAATTTATTGGGAATTGGTTCTTCCATACTTATATTTTAATATTTTTTTATCCAATCGCTTATTTTTTCAATCATCTTATGTTCAATCGAAATGCCTGCGCAATATCTTCTTTGAAACTCTTTGCTATAAGGGATTTTAGCGATAATTTCCGCTTTATGTTCCTGAGCGATTTTTTCAATCATTTTTTCCGAACCAATATCAGATCGATTGATAATGATACTAGTTTTAATTTTCAATTTTTCATTTAGGGAAAGAATTAAATTCAAATCATGTGCGCCCAAGGGAGTCGGCTCGGCTACTGCCAAAGCACAATCATTTCCAAGGAGAGCTGAAATTACGGGGCAATGCGTTCCGGCAGCTGTGTCAGTTATTACATAATCAAAATCTTTTTCCTGCAGTGCTATCTTTTTTTTCACCGCGTTGACCACCAAACTGGATTCTTCAATACCAGGCTTAATTTTTCCTGATAACAAAACGAGACTATTCTTTTTTCCAAGAAAAATTTCCCCGATAGTTTGTTTCGCCTGGGTAATTGCTCCTGTTGGACAAACAATTTGGCAGGCTCGACAGCCAATGCATTGATCGGGAATAAAAAATGGATTTTTTCCTTGAACATAAACAATCGCATTTTCCGGGCAATTTTTGGCGCACTTTCCACATTGAATGCATTTTTCAAAATCAAAAACCGGCACCATGCTTTCAACATTTTCCAGCTTTTTTAATTTTATTCCCAGCAAAAGGTCGTCTCCAGGACAATCAACATCGCAATCAGCCAACAAAACTTTTTTGTCCTTAGCTAATAAGGATGCTATCGCAGTGGCTAGCGTTGATTTTCCGGTTCCACCTTTTCCTCCGGTAATGGCAATTTTCATATTTTTTATTATTCTTTTTCTTCAATACAAATTTCTCTATTTTTAACAGCTATAATAGTTTTTACTAATAAAATAAAAATGGTTAAATTCAATAATATAAAAATAGCTACTGAAGCTACCTTGAAAAACGGCAGATTTGTCCTATGATACATCAGGAATGTTCCAATTGCTAAAGCATCTAAGGGAAAAGAGTAGGCCCACCAAGACAGATAAAATTTTATTTTGGAAAAGAGTTTGTATTGAAATAAAATCAAGATAAACAGAAAAAATCCGAAATAATAAAGCATATCGCCGAAATAATTTATGCCTGGGATCAATTTGCTTAAAGATATGAAACCGATTATCGGTGGAGCGAATAAAATGAAAAAGGTGGGAATTAGTTTGTCCGGAATAGGATTGTGAAAAATAATTCGATTTATAACCAAAACCGTCAAAATTAGCCACCAGAAAAATCCAATACTGAAAAAGAACCAAGACAATTCAGGTGCAAAATGCTGAACTCCGGCGATTGGTATCATTATACATCCAACAACCGGAATAAACCAAGACGGGTTGATGTGATGAATCTCAAATTTAGTGTGTCTAATCCAAGCTGACATTACAATTATGGTAAAAATAAACTGGACAACAACACCTGACCACCAAAAATATTTCGAAATATCCAAATTAATGCTCAAATAAATAATGCTAGCGATTAAAAATATTTTAGCGATTATCGGATAAAAATTAATCTTAATCGGATGATTAAACTCTTTTTTGACTTCTGGAAAATATTTTAGAATTTTGAAAGCATAGACTATAAACAATAAAAAAACCATTATTAAAGAAAAATACAATAGATAGTTGCTCAGTTTAAAATTCATTTCTAAAATATCTTCTGCTTTTTGCCAGGCTAAAGCAAAGCCGATTAGCCCTAGAGGAACAGCCAGTGCAGATATAGGAAAATTTTTTAGTCTCTCGCAATTATTATTTTTAATTTCCTGCATATTTTTTATAAATTATTTATTCTTAACTTCTTTGATAGCTTCAAAATTGCAAACATTAAGACACGCTCCACAGCCAAGGCATTTTTCTGGATTGATAACGGCTTTACCATCATTGTTTATTTCGATGGCTTCTTGTGGACAAGCACTTATGCAAACGCCACAACCGGCGCAGATTGATTCATCTACTTTATATTTTTTCATTTTTATGTTCTTCGCAAACATCATCCGATGTTGCTTTTTTAAGTTGATTATTTTTCCACATTGCAAAAATTTCTTCCACTGTCTCGGCTGTGGAAGCATAAACTTCGATTCCAAATTCACGGCATAAATTCAAAGCTCTCGGTCCGAGATCATGACACAACAAAACATCAGCATTATGTTTTTTCATTAGCTCTGGCGGAAGGCCAATTCCGCCCATATGTTCACTAGTATTCTCGATTGTTTCAATAACCTTCCCTTTTTCATCAAGAAAAGTATAAGTTTGGCATCGGCCAAAATGATTGGCCACCTTTTCTTTTATGCCTTTTTCTCCGTCAGTTGGAATGACAATTTTCATAAGATATTTTTTAGTTTTTAGTTATGAATTCGTTTAGAGATTTCTCAATACTTCCATCTCCGGTATATATTTTTATATTAAACTGCCTTAAAACATCCAGTGCTTTTGGGCCGATGCTTTTTGCAATCACCGCTTCAACGCCATTGTTGGCTAATAATTGGGCAGCGCTAATGCCGGCTCCGCTTGATTGATTTTCACTTTCATTTTTTAGAACTTCTGTTTTTAATATTTTTCCGCTTTCAATTTCCGCTATGATAAAATAGGGGCAACGACCGAAAACATCGGCAATATTTCCACTTAAATCTTGCGAAGAAGCGCTGATGGCTATTTTCATAAAACTTTTTTTAAGAATTATTTTTGATTTTTAATTTCTTCCAAACGATTTTTGATATTTTTCAATTCTTCTTCTAAAGCAACTGCTTCTTCAGTGAGAATTTTGGACTCTTCTTTTTCAGAAATTGTCGGAGCGGGATAGTATCCCCAAAATCTTCTCCAGCCTAAACCTCGTCCGTTACCGGACATTTTTTGTCCATAACCCATTCCTCCTCCCTGCCTGCTGGTAGGCATGGCGCAAGGACCCATTCCACGACCAGTACCTGCCCCCATTCCCATTGGACCGGTTCCATTTTTTCTTGGCATATAAATCACCTGCCCCTCTAGTTTAGCTTACTTAAAGTATATATTTACATTATGATTATATACCCATAATGTATTACTGTCAAAAAATTGATTTATTTCAAAATTATTTAAAGTCTAAAAATTACATTTTCCGACTATCATATGCCCAATGCAAAAGAGCTTGGCGCTGGCGTGTCCGGCAATTTAGATCTCCTTGCCAACAATTATTCTTAATTTGCGCAATATGCCTTTTCATATTCTTCCAACGTTTTATTTGACGCAAATCATCTTCATGTCGTCTTCCCCTATAATAACGACAATACCATTGAAACCAACCCCGTGGATCATCAGGATGAATCCAGCCTTTTTTCTTCCAAATTGAAAGTGTTTGTGAAGCATCCACTTGGAAATAATTTAATTTTTTGCTATGCCCCGAAACTCCTCTAGGATGAAGTTTGGCTTTTTGAAACCAAGAAGCCGGAAATTCTTTTTGACAATCCCGCATATATCTTCCGCCAAAAACTCCAAGGGCTAGCATTTCTTTAGGAGTAAGCTCCGGCTTGAAATCAATCTGGAAATTTTTTCCGATTGGTTCCGACAAAATATAGCGATAATCTTTCTGCATTTTGTCATTAACTATGATTTTTTTACTTTTCATTATTTATTTAAATAAGTAATTGTTAGTTGCAAAATTGTTGCAAATGACACCCAAAGAAGATATGGAATTTGGATATAGGCAACCCATTTTGAGTGTGGATAAATTGCAATTATTGCCCAAATAAGCGTTCCCAATACCAACAAAATATCAATTGCCGCTAAAAGATTATTTTTTAGTCCGAATTGAATCGGAGTAAAAGAGAAATTAAAAATCAAATTAAGGATAAATGGCAACACGACTAGAAATGGAATTTGTTTTTTGAAATACATCCAAAAAACTTTTCCGAAGGAAATGGCAATTAGCGCGTAAAGAAATGTCCAGACCGGTCCAAAAACTGAGGCTGGCGGAGACCAAGTAGGTTTGATAAGTTGCGAATACCAATTATAATTTCTCATATTTTTTTACCCTATGGAGTAATTGTATAATACGCCACAGGATTAATAATTATAAAATAAATTAATTTAGTTTTAGTTAATTTTTAAGTCCGTACTCCATAGGGTGAAATTAATCTCAATTTTTCCACCCTTTTCAATTTTTTAATTCTTGCTTCTTCTTTGGAAGCTATAGAACGGCTCTTGAATTTTTTGCAGTAAACTAGTTTCACTGGCCGACGCGAAGCAGTATATCTTGCTCCAAGCTTTTTTTCATTATGCTCCAAAATTCTGCGCTCTAAATCAGTGGTAATTCCAGTATAGAGAGTTTTGTCAGCACATTTTAAGATATAAACGTAGTACATTTATTTAGCCAATATCGCTACTGCTTGACCGATAAAATATGGCCAAAGAATAATTGCCAAAATTCCCTTCCCCAATGTCAGGTTCAAAAACCCGACTGTGAAAAGCCAGCCCGCAAACCACGAAAATGCCGTGAAGCCATGTTGTTCGATTTTTATTTTTTCCATATATTTTAAATTTAGTAATTAATTTTTAAAACAAAATAATCGCAATATTTATTTAGAGACTTCTATAGAGGCCTCTATAGAAGCTTCTATTTAATTTCCAAAACTACCAAAAATAATTACGCGATTTCCCGAAGCAATTCTTTTCGGCCAATGTTTTTTTTGGCACTATAGGGAATTATTAGATGCAGACCGATTTTTTCTTGAATCTCAGTTAATTGTTTTTTATAGAGCGAAGGTTTTATCTTATCCACCTTGTTGGCTACGATCACTACATTTTTCTTGTTCTTTTCCAAAAGTTTCAGCATTTCCAAATCAATTTCTTTCGGACCCACACTAGCATCAATAATGAGCACTACTTTTTTTTGTTTATATGTTGATTCGAACAGATATCCGTGAATAATTTTTTTGAGTTCCACTTGATTTTCTTTGGAAGTTTTAGCATAGCCATATCCCGGCAAATCCAAGAGATAGAAAGAATTATTTATTAAAAATAAATTTATCTGCTGTGTACGCCCAGGATTCGCACTAGTTCTAGCGAGTTTTTTTTGTCTTACTAGTGAATTAATCACGCTTGATTTGCCCACATTCGAGCGACCGATAAAAGCCACTTGCGGAAAACTATTTTCCAAAGCTCTGTCTGGCCCGATGATGCCTTTGATGAATTCAATTGATGTTATTTCCATTATTTTAATTTAAAAAAAATTATTCTATTTTATTAGAATCAGAAATTTTTTTTAATTGCATGTTATGTATTTTTGCTTTAAGACATAAAATACCATCAATGATTTCAAAAAGTTCTGGGTTAAGTTTCAAACCGTTCTTAAATACTATATCTAATTTTTGTTTTTTATCTTCATCTAGATTGAATCTATCGGCAAATCCTTCTATAGAAAAAGGCATTGAAATGTTTCGATGTCCCAGAATCGGTTTGAATGCACTTCCTTCAAAATCTTTTCCTAATAACTTTATGGTATTGTATGTCAAAAGCGACCTGTCAAAATTACTATTTCCAGAAATTATTGACGTTATTTCTTCTAGTGTTTTATTTAATTTTTCGCCCTCACTAAAATCATCAACCGTCATAATTATCGCCAATCCACCAATTTTTAAAACTCTAGAAATTTCTTGAAAAAATTCTCGCTGTTTATTTTGATTAAGATATTGAACAGTCATTCTTGAAATAATAACATCGACAGAATTGTCCTCAAAGGGAAGTTCTGTCACATTTGCAACAGCAAAATTAATATTTTTTCTTTCTCCACTTTCTTGAGCTTTTTTAAATCTTACTCGCTCTTTTTCTGTTGGGTCTAAATCAACAACAACTCCTGTTTTTTTAACATCTGGGTTTTTCTCATCAATATTCTGCAAAATTGTATTAAGTAAAAACCCATCAGCTCCACCAAGATCAACTAAAAGAGCCTCCTTTTGTTCTATATTTATTTGTTCAAAATATCGCTTAATCGGTTCAGAAAATTCTTGCTGTATATATTTTTTATCAGTATAAGCATTAAATCTTCTCCCTGATATATCAATAGCTGTACCCCAATGTCTTAAATCGAGACCTTCTTTTCCAAATTCACTATAGTCTTTTTTTGTACTTTTCTCATATGAATTGTAATTTGAATTTTCCATTATTTTATTATATCAATTGTTAATATATCTTAATTCTACTTTAAATATGCTTTGTGGTCAAAAACAAAACTAAAAACTCCGAGATTTTCATCTCGGAGTTTTTTCTCTTCAGTCGGATTGCCTCCCCCGAATAAATCCGATTTGTCTCGCACTAATCCTTTAATCAAAATCTTGCCCCATACCAATTCTTAGCTAGAACCTATCATAATTTTAGACTAAGCCGTAGGCGTTTCCGTGGTAAAAATTATCTATTTGAATAAAATTTTAATTTGGAATTGGTGAGGGGTTAAACCTTCTTCCACGGAATACTTTTCCAAACAGCACTTTGCCGGCAAAGAAGCTCGTCGGATTTTTGTGGCTCGGCCATGATTTTCTCCACTACTTTTTCCATGCGCATAGCTTGCGAACCTTTGATTAAAATCAAATCTCCTGGCTCGATTATTTCTCGTAATTTTTTCCCAGCGCTCATTGGATCAGAAAAAACAAAAAGTCTTTCTGGATTGATATTTCGTTTTTTAAGTTCTTCTACGGCAAATTGCATTCTCTCACCCACTGCAAAAAATATTCCGTTTTTAATTTCCAAAAATTTCTTGGCCACGTCCTTATGTCCGGATTCCATTTCTGCCCCAAGTTCCAGCATATCCCCCATTACAGCGATTTTTCTCGGTGCGTTTATATTTTTCAAAACATCCAGCGCGGAAATAGCCGAAATAGGCGAAGAATTATAAGTGTCATCAATTATTGAGGTGTTTTTGATGCCGGAAATCAAATTCATTCGGCCAGTCGGCATAGAAAAATTTTCCAACGCTCCTGCAATTTCTACTAAATTAAGTTTAAACGCCAATCCAATAGCAATCGCGCTAAGTGCCGCATAAATATTATGCTTGGCCAAAATATTATTCAGTCGCACTGGAATGCTCGTGCCTTTATAATTAAGTTTGAAAGAAAGACCTTTAATTTCTTTGGTGTCACTAGATTCTCCATTGGAATAGTTATACAAAACATCTGTTGCTTGGATATCTGCTTCGTCAGAAAAACCAAAAGTCAAAAAAGTTATATCATCTCTCTTATTTTGGCTTACTAATTTTTTGAGTTTTGGGTTATCTAAATTTATCGCCGCAAAACCTTTGGGCACTAAATTATCCACCAATGTCCATTTTTCCTGAGCAATTTTATCCACAGTTTTGAAATATTCCAAATGACTGCCAGAAATTTCCGTAATAACTGAGGCTTCGCACAAAATAAAACTAGTTAGATATCCAATATCCCCCGGCCGATCAGCCCCCATTTCTAAAATCAAAATTTCCGGATATTTCAAAGGTAAAATGAAAAAAGCTAGCCATCTAAAAGACACTCTCAACCATTTCCAAAATGATCTTCCTCCGCTTTCAGCGCCGATTATCGTGAGAGGCAAACCAATTTCATTGTTATAATTTTTCTCTGTTTTTCTCACACGAAAATAATTAGAGAGAACTGCATAGATAGCTTCCTTGGAAGAAGTTTTTCCCACTGATCCAGTGATGCCGATGACGCGTGGTCTATATTTTTTGATTAGCAAAACCGCCATGACACGTAAGGTTTTTTCTAACAGTATTATTTTTTTAGATTTATGGTTTTGACTATTCATCTTTTTTTTCTTTATCATTATCTTCATCCTCTTGTTCTTTTTTATCCCTTATATTATCGATAAAATATTCATTCAGTGTATGCGTTTGACGAAAAGCATTCAGATCTGCGTCAGTAAATTCTTCTGTCGGTTTGATATTCTTATAATCTAGCAAAAATTTCATCAATTCTCCAAAAGTCGGCGCCGCACTAGATTCTGCCCACTCCACCGTTTTTGGATCATCCATTCGAACGATGATGGTGAATTGCGGATTATCTATTGGAGCAAATCCGGCAAATGACCCAATATTCTTTCCGTCTTCATAACCTTTCTTTTCTGTGCTGGCTACTTGGGCGGTACCAGTTTTTCCTCCCACCTTATATCCCGGAACTCCAGCTCTTTTTCCATGCCCATTAATCACCACGCTTTCGAGCATTTGCGAAACTTGATTAGCAGTTGATTGAGAAATAACTTTTCTAATTTCTTGAGGTGCAATTTCTTCTACTCTTCCATCGCTATGAATTATTTTGTCCACAATTTGAGGCTTCATCAGAGTTCCGCCGTTGGCAATAGCGTTATAAGCATTGGCTAGTTGAATTGGCGTCACTGTTATCCCTTGTCCAAAAGATATCGTGAAAAAATTTATATCCGCTTTCTTGTTTTTTAAGTTAGCAATATTACCAGCGCTTTCTCCGGGAAGTTCAATGCCAGTTGTTTCTCCAAAACCAAATCTTTTTATATAATCCGCAAAGTTAGCATTGCCTAAAAGTTTTTCTGCATATATAACACCGGTATTTAGTGAATTTTCCAAAACTTGGGTCATCGTTTGTTTACCATAAGCTTTCAAATCAGAATTTCTCATAGTATATCCCGCTTCTTTGACTGCTCCAGTGTCAACGTACAATGTATCAGGAGAAATTTTTCCATCGTCAATGGCTGAAGCCAGAGTGAAAGTTTTGAAAACACTACCAGATTCATATGCATCACTCACTGCAATATTTCTAAAATTTTCCAATTCGGCATCTTTATAATTATTTGGATTAAAAGAAGGATAACTGGCCAGGGCAAGAATTTTTCCCGTCGGCGGATCCATAACTATTATAGTGCCCCTATCGGCTTCAAATTTTTGCACTGCGCTTTTGAGAATTTTTTCTGTTTGATACTGAATAATGCGATCAATCGTTAGAACCAAATCATCTCCGTTTTGTGCATGCGTTAATTCTTTTTTGCCAGTTGGAATCCAACGCCCGGAGTTGTCCTTATTTTGAAAAAGTTTTCCTTCTTGACCGATAAGCTCTTTGTCAAAATAATTTTCAATGCCATAGCGTCCACCAAAGGTTTCCCCTCTCCAGCCTACAAAACCCAAAACTTGCGCAGACAGCTCTCCACCGGGATAATAACGGAAACTTTCGTCTGATAAATGCACTCCTTCCAGTTTTAAATTATTCAAATTAGCTATTTCTTCATCACTCAAGCGATGCTTCAAAACTTCATACATGTCATCTGTTTTCCCAAGCTTTTCTCGAAGCTCTGTTTCATCCAGTCCTAATGTTCGAGCTAAAACTTCTGCTATATTTTTTGAATCAGTCATTTCTCGTGGAACAGCAAAAGCCAGCTTAGTACTCTTATTCACCGCAACCGGATACGCTCCATCCTTATCTTTCAAAAATATTTCTCCGCGTTCTGGAATTAAATTGGAAAAAATAGAATGCTGTCCTTGAGCTAACGCCGTATAATAATCACGAGAAAGTATTTGCAAATTATAGAGCCGGAAAATTATCGAGAAAGCAAAGAGAGAAATTAACAGAAATAATATATAAATTCTTGAATCGGAATATTTTTTCAATTTGTTTTTTCCGTTTCTTGAATCTTTTGAAACTATGTTTGCCATAATATTATTTCATTGCTACCGGACCTTTGAGGTTGATATAAGTTGAACCCTTAGAGCTGACCAGATTCAAATCTTGCGCCGCCTTTTCAATGTTATGCATTGATTTTAGTTCCACTTCTTGAATTTTGTTTTTTTCATTGTCCGCTTTGAGTTTTTTGATTTCATTTTCAATATCTCTAATTTCATAACCCTTGGTCGCCAAATCATTAACTTGGTAGAGATAAAATGATCCAAATATAAATGCCAAAAAAATCAACACTATCATCACTGACTTAGGACTAAAATTCACACTGCCTCGGCAATTTTGAGAAACGGTCTGTTTTGTTCTTACGCTTTTTCGCATACTAAAAACAGAGCAATTCAATGATGCGCCGGCCGTTCTCTTGCGAGCATTTCTATTGATAGTTAAAACTCTCGACATTAAATTTCAGTCCCCCTGAAAATTAAATGTGCTTAAATTGTTTATTTATTTTTACGCCCTTTCACACACTCGAAGTTTGGCGCTTCTTGATTTTGGATTATCGCTAACTTCCAAATCAGTTGGCGCGATTGGCTTTCTCGTGATGATTGCAACTTTCGGTTTCTTTCCACAAGCACACTGCGGAAAGTCCGGTGGACAAATGCATCCCCTAGCATTTTCCCGAAATATATTTTTCACTATTCTATCTTCTAATGAATGAAACGAGATTATTGCCAGCCTCCCTCCCAAATTCAATCTTTCAATCGCTTGCGGGATAAACTTTTCTAAATTCGCAAGTTCCTGATTAACTTCGATTCGCAGAGCTTGAAAAGTTTTCGTCGCTAAATTGGTTTTGGCGTATCTGAATTTTTCCGGAATAGCTTTTCTCACAATCTCCGCCAACTCTTTAGTAGTTTCAATTTCTTTTTCGGCTCTATATTCTACTATTTTTCTGACAATAATTTTCCAAAATTTTTCTTCTCCATAATCTCTGATTATTCTTTCTAATTCTCTTTGCTCATATTTATTAACTATGATCTTGGCAGAAATTTCTTGATCTTTCGAAAGTCGCATATCCAGCTCTTCATCTTCCTGAAAACTCATCCCCTTGCCAATAAGCTGATCACTTGACCAACCTAGATCCGCCAAAATTGCATCCACTTTTTCAATCCTAATTTTTTCTAAAATATTTTCTAAATTCTCAAAATTATCATTAACCAAAATTACTCTATCATCATTTTTCAAATCCGATTCTTCAATCGCTTTTTCATCCGCATCAATCCCGATCAATTTTCCAGTTTCAATTATTTTTAATATTTCGCAACTGTGTCCTC
>DHFM01000001.1:11635-15414 GCA_002400405.1 Candidatus Moranbacteria bacterium UBA4824 | reverse complement strand
TTTCATATTTTTATTTTTTTATTATTAAATTTATATCAAAAATAATTTTGTTGACATTTTCCAGATCCAACTTGCCTTGACCGGGGATAACTGCTGAGAAATAATCATTCTGTTTGAAACTCAATACCTGTTTAGCTAGTGTTTCAAAATTATCACCTATGCATGACAAAGTCACCTTTCTTCCGGTTTTGTCATATTTTAAGGCTTCTAAATGCACTGAAGGCAAAATAGATGTTTCTATTTGAGCCAAAATTTCTGCCATAGATTGATCTTCTGCCAACATTTTCTTTGCTACATCGCTTCTGTTTTTAAAATCGAAAATTTCATTACCCTTGCCTGCTAGAAAGTTGTCATATTCCGACTTATATTCGTCCTGTGTTATCTTTATTTTTGAAGTTAGATTGCGATTTAGAAAAATCAAAGTTCCATATGTTGCGACTAGTAGCACCAATACAACTATGGCGAAAATCAAACCTGTACCTAGTGGTCCAGTTTTTTTTCTTGAATATTCCTCTGTCACTAAATTTATATTTGGCATATTTTTTTATTTTTATTATTTATAAATTGATTATTTATTTTCACGTAAATCTTCTATCCCCTTTAGCGCTAATCCTATCGCTACTGGAAAATGACATTTAATCTTTTCCAAAATTGGTTCTAACTTTTTATCATACCCTATTCGACTAAAAGGATTGCCTACGACGGTTTTTATTTCAAATTTTTCTTGAATAAATTCTCTTAAACCGAAAAAATTAGCTGTTCCACCAGAAAGGATAATGGCATCAATTTTTGAATCATTACTATTGTTCGAAAGAGCACCAATAATTCTCGATATTTCCCCAGCAATCAAATCCAGCGATGGAAAATGCAAACTTGATTCTACAGTAAAAAAGTTTTTTTCAGAAATCTTCATCATCTCTCCCCTTTCGAAAGTTATACCCAAACTCTTAGCAATGGTTTTCGTAATATCGCTTCCTCCAGCATCAATATTGCGATTAGCTTTTATAATGCCTTTTTCCGCATAAATTATATTACAAACTCTATGCCCGATATCCACTATTATGAATTTTCCCAAATCTTTCCCAATTAGAGAATCTACCATCGCCAAGTTTTCCATTTCAATCCCGACAGGCTTTAGCCCGGCGTCTTTTATTATTTTTTCGTAAGAGAGAACTTTGTTTTTTGAAGCCGCCACTAAGAGAACTTGAGAATTTTTTTCAGAATCATTTTCATTTTTGACTATTTCCCAACTAGTCACCACCTCATCCAAAGAAATCGGAATGTATTTATGTGCTTCAAATTTGATAGCCTGTTCCATTTCCTCTTCTGCCATCTTAGGAAAATCTATCAGTGTTATCAGTCCACCAAAAGACGGGATAGAAACATAAGCTTTTTTGGCTTTTATATTAGCCAACTTAACAGCCTTTTTTATATACTCCGGAATGGCAGTTTCGAAAAAATTAGAACCAACATTTTTATTTTTTTCTGAAATATCCGGAATTTTCATCCAAGCATAATTGGAAAGATAAGGCTTTTCCGAGCGTAGCTCCAATTCAATTATTTTCAAATTTGAAGCACCAATATCAATTCCCAGAATTTTTTTTCCATTAAAACAAAAATCAAACATTTTATCTTTATATTATAATTATTTTTTTATTTTTATCTGAATTAATTATAGCACATATTTTAATTTTTAGCTATACCAGAAAGTTATCCACAGGTAGCCCTTACGAATTACGAATCAATACGAATTTACTAATGTATAATTGCAATATGATTCTCAAAAAAATACAAAATTCTATTCTTGATACTCTTTTTCCTATTCATTGTTTATATTGCCAAAAATATGGCGATTGGATTTGCGAAGAATGTTTCAGAAAAATCAATACTCTGCCAATTCAGCTTTGCCCCTATTGTGAGAAAACTATCTCCCCTGCCGGCCGAATTTGTCCCGAGTGCAAAAATAAATTTTTGGGAAAAAATGATCTTTGGCCATTAGATGCTCTGATTGTGAGCACTAAATATGAAAAAGATGGCATTTCCCGCTTGGTACATTGTTTTAAATACAATTTTATTGCGGATTTAGGTACACAATTAGCAAAAATAATGCGTGATGCTTTTTTACTTCATAACCTTCCCTTGCCTGACCTTGTTATCCCCATCCCTCTTCATCCCAAGCGACTTCGCTGGCGCGGATTCAATCAATCTGAAATTTTAGCGGATTATCTTTCTCAAAATATTGCTCCGGGATTTGCTATCCCAGTTATTCAAAATTTACTCATCCGGAAAAAATATACTAGTGCGCAAATGAAAATAAAAAACTACCAAGAGCGACAAAAAAATGTTAGGGATATTTTTGCTTTAAACGACAAGGTGGT
Organism: Candidatus Moranbacteria bacterium UBA4824; assembly: GCA_002400405.1. Lineage (GTDB taxonomy): Bacteria > Patescibacteriota > Minisyncoccia > Moranbacterales > UBA2206 > UBA2206. The sequence continues at coordinate 13,036 of DHFM01000001.1, read as the reverse complement.
AGAGACGCAATATATTGCGTCTCAATATATTGCGTCTCAAAATATTGCGTCTCTACAAGACAAAACAATTTTATTAATTGATGACATTTGCACTACCGGCGCCACTCTTTTTGAGGCGGGACGCGTTTTGAAATCTGCTGGCGCTAAAAAGGTTTCTGCAATTGTGATTGCCAGACAAGAAATTCGCCTTGTTAAATAATTATAATCTCAAAAGTCGATCCAAAGTATCCATAATACCAGGCTTATGCTCTTCTTCAGGAATATATTCTAAGAGAATTTTTCTGATCTCCGTTGGGTCTTGATCGCCAATTGGAATATGAATAAAAGGCGCAAGATAACTCTGGGTATGCAAACTAATAACACGCAAGCCATCTTCTTCATAAAAAACCCAGAAAGATTGAATGTTGTCAAAATCATAAATTTCCCGTCCTGCCACTACGCCGTCTCGCGTTAGCATAAAATCCAAAGTGCGTGGCTCTTTTTCAATATAAATATAGCCCACCACACCGATCAAAATAAAAGTGATAGCCATTACAAGACCATTGGTAAAGATTGCATAAGCAACAACAGCTATAAGAATGCCTGTTATAGTCAAATACCACTTTTGATCTCGTTCGAATATTTCAAATTCCGGGGCACGCCAATGCAATCTCACATCCCGAGAGTGCTTTTCAATTAGCATATCACGCGGAGCTTCTAATTCGGAAAAATCATCCACTGGCAAATATTTTTGTGGTTCCGGCGCAGTTATTATTTTTTCTTGTTCTGCCTGCTGTTTATTTTTTTTTATATACATACATTAAGTTAAGTAATTTTTATTCGCAGTATTCGAATATCATTCGTAGATTCGCATCGCTTCTGGTATAATAGCATAGAAACATTTGCTTTCATAGCCAATATGTTGTAAATTAAAATAAGTTCCTATTTAGGGAAGAGTGCCCGAGTGGTTGAAGGGAACAGCTTGTCCCGCACCATTTTTTATTAGTTATATTAAGGGAAGTGTGGCCGAGTGGTTGAAGGCGACAGTCTTGAAAACTGTTGTACCGGAAACGGTACCGGGGGTTCGAATCCCTCCGCTTCCGCAGGAGGTAAAAATGGTGCGGGATCGAAAAAACTGTCGAACCTGAAAGGGTTCCGTGAGTTCGAATCTCACCTCTTCCGCCTTCGCTACGCTGAAGCGTAGCTACGGCGTGACGCAGTCCGCTGTAGATACGCGAAAGCGAGATTCGCTACGCTGAAGCGTAGCTACGGCGTGACGCAGTCCGCAGAAGTCAAAATTTAATATTTGGAAAGGTGGCTGAGTGGTCTAAAGCGGCTCCGTGCTAAGGAGTAGTCTGGGCAACTGGACCGTGGGTTCAAATCCCACCCTTTCCGCCTTCGCTACGCTGAAGCGTAGCTACG
>DHFM01000001.1:0-11621 GCA_002400405.1 Candidatus Moranbacteria bacterium UBA4824 | reverse complement strand
GCTGTAGATACGCGAAAGCGAGATTTGTAATGTTTTATGTTTATAGTTTAAAATGCAAGGATGGTTTTTATATTGGTTGTACTAATGATTTAAAGGATCGCGTTGATAGACACAAGAAGGGTCAAGTTCCGGCTACAGCTAAAAGACTTCCTTTGTCGTTGGAATTTTATTGTGCTATCAATGATAAATATAAAGCCTTTGAATTTGAAAAATATCTAAAATCCGGTTCTGGACGATCATTCGTTAAAAAACATTTTTAAAAACTATACTTCAATATCGTGTAGTTTTTTTATATAATAACTAATCCTCATTTTTGCTTTAAGCAAGCCTTTTTCACCCAACCTCAACTTTATCGATAAACTTTTATCCCCCTGTTTCATGCTTCATGCTTCATGCTTCATGCTTCATGTTTCATGTTATATGTTACATGCTTCTAATTCCCAATCTTCTTCACCCACCCAAAGGTGCTTTCAAAGTTTTGGATGATGGAACTTGCAAAAATATAAGATAGAATATTATCTTTGTTTTAAGATCTTCTCAAGATAAAGAAACCCCGATAGTATCGGGGTTTGAAAATATATTTGAAGTTTTTAGTCTTGGGCAAACTTATCAAATTTTTTGAAATAGTGGTCTATGTCTTGCACCCATTTGCGAACAGCTGCCGGATTGTCCCAAGAGCAGTCATATCCACATTTCCAAACTTTCAATTTTTCCGGAGTATTGAGCTTTTCACTGTTGACTAAAAAATCAATTCTTTTGGCTACCGTTTCCACAGCATCTTTCGGACTGTTAAAACAAGTATGCCCACCCGTACCCATCTTGTCTCGAATGCCTCGATAGCCCCAATAATTGTAGCAATCTTCACCGTTCAAAACTGGCACCCGCGTCCCCCAACTGCTTTCTTTTTTGGCAATAGCTACGAGAAAAGCCGCCACAATCCTGTCTTGTTTGGCGATAAACGGAGCCATTTTTTCCATTGGCGTTCCTTTGACCATCTCTAAGATATCTTCTTTTAATTTTTTTTCACTATCCGCATCATCCTTATATTCATTCATAATTTTCCCCACATAATCTTCATAATCTTTTTCATCTCTATTGGATTTTTGCGAATCAACACCAAGAACTTCTTGCGTTATTTTTCTTTCTTTTGAATTGCTAGAGTGAGCAGTTGCATTTGGTCCAAGATATTGGTAGATAAAAGTCATCAAAAACATTCCAAAAATCAAAGCTCCAACAATCGAAACATTCCACATTCTCACCATTGAAACTCCTCGAGTTGAACCTTGAAAAAGATCCCATACATAATTTTTCCAATCAGAATATCTTTCTTGAATTTCCGCATAAAGATCTCTGCGGATTTTTTTCGCCGGATGAGAATAGCTTGTTTTTCCATAAGACAAAAAGCCATCCAAACTTTGAAAATTCGGCTGATTTTTGTTTTTCACAAAATGCACTCTCAGACTTTCCGTCCTGAAATTTTCCATCCTTCCCTGCTTTGCGAAAAGCACACTAGATTTCTTATTTTTTTGAATAAATTTTGCCAAGCCATAATCAGAAAATTCCCGCGTCTTATTTTTTTGGCAAAAACTATCAATTGATTTTTGTTTTCTTAACATCTATTTTATTCTAACACTTTTTTTATTTTACCGCCACTATAAATTAGGATTATCCCTATGACTAGCATAAATAAACTTAAAATTTGCCCCAAGGTCAAAAAATCAAAGAGATAGCCAATTTGCTGATCTGGTTCACGGAAAAATTCCACGATTATTCGGCACACCGCATAGCCGGCTAAATATAATCCGAGCATTCTATCTTTAACTTTTTCATTATTCCTTAAAAACCAAAGTACTAGAAATAAAATTATCCCTTCCGAAAAAGCTTCATAGATTTGCGAAGGATGGCGCAGAAATCCAAATGAGTCTTGTGGAAAATACATTCCCCAAAATTTTTGCGTGGCTCGGCCATAAAGTTCACCGTTTAGAAAATTCCCCACTCGTCCAAAAAAATATCCGGCAGGAATAGCGGGAATGACAAAATTAGTCAGTTGCCATAAATTAAGTTTATATTTTTTAGAAAATATCCAGGAAAATAGAATCACTCCAATAAGTCCCCCATGATAACTCATCCCATAAATTCCAATGAACTGATGTGTGGTCGGATCATAGGGAGAAATAATTACTAAAGGATTTTCCAAATAATATGAGAAATTATAAAACAAAACATAGCCAAGGCGTGCGCCAAGAATAAGTCCGAAAAAAGAAAAGAGCAAAAGATCTTCTAATTTTTGGACATTAAAGAAAAAATTATTTTCTTTTTTCTTAATTCTATATCTTAACAAAAAATAGACCATTAAAAATCCAACCAAATACATGATTGAATACCAATCAACTTTCAAAAATCCCAAAGATGCGGCGGTTGGATTTATATAATAGGGTAAATGTTGGTAATGATAGATAAAATTATGCATATCTATTAAATTCAAAATCATCGCGGGTTCAGGCGTCTCGCCTGAATCACATAATTCTGGGACTTACGCATTTGATTGCGGAAAAGATATTAACGCAGTCGCTAGGAAAATATTTTACTGCTAATTGATTCTTGATTACTGGCGAGTTATTGCATTCTATAATTGCTTCCGCGACGAGCATATCTTGACGCAAGCGAATGTGTAAGTCCTAAATTCTTACAAATAAAATTATTTTTTCAGAAACATTGCGGTTCAATCGAGACGATTGAACCTGCACAGGTTCTCTTGAAACTTTTCAAATATTCTTGGTCCTTGATTTTCAAAATCCGGCCAAAAAGCCAACTCTGAGTTGCTACAAATTATCATTCCTCCTTTTTTTTGTGTGAGCGGATTTTTTTTGATTTTTTCCGATTGCCATTTTTTGAGTTTTTTTTCAATCCAATTTGAGGATAATATTTTTTCTAAATACGCTCTTATCCATAAAGAAATTTTGGTGTCCTTAATTTCTTTCAAATTATTTTCTAAAAAAGAAAAATTTGGACGATAGTTTTTTATCCACACATTTTTCTCTAAAAATTTTCCAAATAAATCTCCGCCGTAAAGTGGTGTGATGAAAATATAATTATACGAAGAATACAAATCCTGAACACAAACGGACAACTCATCAGTTATGAAATGATTGAAACAAATTCGGTTGGCTATTTTATTTTCGTGCCTTCTTTGCCCCAAGAGATGCACCAGTGCTGTCGCTAAAAATCTGCCGGTAAAAATTTTCCCCTGCTTGAAAACAATTAGCATATCAATGTCGCTTCCGAGACAAGAATTTTTCGCGCCAACCCTGCCTGCCACGGCTATCATTTTCATAAATGGCACAAATTTCAGCCAAGCAATAATTTTTCTGGCTTTTTTAAGTTTCATATTAGAAATTTTGTTCCTTTCGATTCTTTTTTCAACTAAATTTTCTTTTCCTTTCAGAAAATAGAACCCGCGAAATTCACCCAGAAATTTTTTTATTTCTTCTTTTTCCAACTCCTCAATAACCTCCTTCAAACTATTCTGCTTTTCGCTTTCTACTTCATACTTACTACTTATCAAGTATTTCCAAATCTCAAAAGCCGTCATCGGATAATCCATAACATCATAATAGGCAATGGTGGAAAGAATATTTTTTGAAAGATTATTCATTAAAATTTTCAAGTTTCAATTTTCAATGAATTTACAATTATCAATTTTAATTGAGACATTATTGCCTTGAAAATTGATTGAAAATTATAAATTGAAAATTGAAAATTATTTTAGAGGTATTTCCCCGTCCAGCTTCTCTGACATTTTTTCAGTCCACTCGGCAGTCCCGCATAGACTATCTCCCCTCCTCCGCTTCCACCTTCTGGACCAAGGTCAATTACCCAATCCGAATTTCGTATCACATCAGAATTATGTTCCACTACCAGCACTGAATTGCCTTTTTCCACCAGAGCATCCAGAACTTTCAAAAGTTTTTTAACATCTTCAAAATGCAATCCAATGGTTGGTTCATCAAGAATATACAATGTTTTGCCGGTTGATTTTCGTGCCAATTCGGTAGCCAATTTTATCCTCTGGGCTTCTCCCCCAGACAAATTTGTGGCGCTTTGTCCTAACCTCAAATATCCCAAACCGACTTTTTCTAAAGTTTGCAATTTTTCAGCAATCAGTGGGGATTTTTTGAAAAATCGCAAAGCATAAGAAACGCTCATATCAAGCACCTGGGCGATATTCACTCCTTGATATTCAATGTCGAGCGTTTTTTGATTATAGCGCGTCCCAAGGCAAGATTCGCATTTCACATACATATCCGGCAAAAGATGCATTTCAATTTTCTTGGTGCCATCCCCTTGGCATTGTTCACATCGTCCACCTTTCATATTAAAACTAAAACGACTAGCGTCATAACCGCGATTTTTCGCTTCCTCCGTCAAAGCAAAAAGTTCTCTAATTTGGGAAAAAACCCCAGTATAAGTGGCTGAGTTAGATCTTGGCGTACGACCGATTGGCGATTGATCAACATTAATAACTTTATCGATAAAGTTCAAACCCTCTATTTTCCTGTATTTCCCTGGTATTTCAAAGGCACGGAAGAAATGCTTCGAAAGAGCCGGCGCCAAAATGTCAGAAACTAAGGTTGATTTACCTGAACCAGAAACTCCTGTAATTGAAACAAATCTTCCCAACGGAATTTTAACATCAATATTTTTCAAATTATGTTCCGTAGCCCCCAAAATTTTCAAATATTTATCCGCCGTGGCACGCGGTTTTTTCTTTTCGGAAACTTTTTCCCGCCCACTCAAAAAGCCGGCTGTTTTAGTTTTAGAAGCCTTGAGTTTTGCAATGTCGCCTTGAAATATAATTTCTCCGCCTTCTTCGCCCGCTCCCGGACCCATATCAATTATCCAATCAGCTTTTTCCATTATCTCCTTATCATGCTCCACCACGATTACAGAATTTCCATTCTCTTTCAAAAATTGCATCGTCTGAATGAGTTTTTGCGTGTCTCTATTGTGCAATCCAACTGAAGGTTCATCTAAAACATAAATTATACCAGAAAGCTTGGAGCCAATTTGGGTCGCTAAACGAATTCTTTGTCCTTCTCCGCCGGAGATAGAATCAGCCGAGCGGAAAAGTTCCAAATATTCTAAACCAACATTTTTAAGAGCGCTCGCCTTTTCTTCCATTTCTTTTATAAGTGGTTCCATTATTTCCCTTTTCCCCTCGCCCATTGATTCTGCTAGTAAGTTTTTTAGAAATAATAGTAATGAATCAATGTCCATCTTCACCACATCATCAATAGACTTTCCTGAAATAAGCACTGCTAAATATGCTTCTTTCAATTTTTTTCCGGCACATTTTGAGCAAACGGTTTTTCGCATATACTTTTCCGTTTCTTTTTTGAATATGAACGAAGATGACTCTTCATATTTATTTTTGATCAGAGAAATTATTCCTGGGAAAGAAATTTCCTGTTTTTCATTTTCATAGCCGTCAAAAATTATCCCCATATTTTCCGCGCTTATTTTTCCAATTGGTTCATCAATTGAAAATCCCTTAATTTTCCCGATTTTTTCTAAAATATCTAAATAGCTTCCGTCTGTTTTCATTCGTCCGCCCAATTTCGAAAGTGGTAAAACCGCCCCTTCAGAAAGCGACAAATTCTTATTCGGAATGATAAGTTCCCTGTCAATTTCTTGCACCACACCTAATCCCGCGCAGTGCGAACAAGCTCCTTCTGGGCTATTGAAAGAAAAATTTTTCGGAGTAATTTCCGGAATTTCAAAAAAACAATTACTGCAAACAAAATCTCGATTATAGATTCGGCTTTCGCCGTTGTCCAAAGAAATTGCCATAAACCCCCGCCCCAATTTGAAAGCTGTCTCAATGGAATCTAAAATTCTTTCCTTATCCGGTTTATTTTTCTTGAAAGTTATTCGATCAACCACAATTTCCACGTTGCCGTTTAGTATTTGTTCCTTATTCGCCAAAACTTCGGCAATCAAAACTGTTCTCCCATCAATTCTCGCCCTCGCATATCCCAACTGACTGATATTTTTCAAAATTTCTTCTATGCTTTTTCCGTCTTGTCGAATTCTGGCAAGAATTATTATTTGCGTATTGTCCGGCATTTCCAAAATTTCTTCAATTATTTCTTGATTTTTTTTCCTAGCCATTGGCAATCGACAATGTGGACAATAGGGCGTCCCGACTTTAGCAAAGAGAATTCGCAGATAGTCATAAATTTCTGTCATTGTGCCAACCGTTGAACGCGGAGAACGACTAATGCTTTTTTGATCAATGGAAATTGTCGGACTTAGATTTTCAATTTTGTCCGCATCGGGCTTAGCGGAAATTTCCAAAAATTGCCGAGCATAACTCGACAAACTTTCAAGATATCGCCGGTTACCTTCCGCGTGAATCACATCAAAAGCCAAGGTTGATTTTCCACTGCCAGAAAGACCCGTGATAACCACCACTTTGTCGCGTGGAATTTCTACGCTAATATTTTTCAAATTATTGACTCTGGCGCCAAAAATTTTTATTTTGTCTTTTTTCATTTATAAGTCCTAAGATTATTAAAAAGATACCTTGTCTCGGATATTAATATTACAAGAAATTTCGTCTTTTGGCAAGCCAAATAAAAAACCCAACCTTTTAAAAGCTTCAGTTGGGTTTTCTAAATTCAAATAAACTAAAAAATAATCTATTTTACGCTCACTAACATTACTTCATTAGTTGTGCTGTTGTATTGAATGTCAACTTCTTTGTTTTTTGGGATATCAAATAAGCCAATTTCTTTGACCATAAAGGCTCCGTCTTCTCGCTTAGTGAGACTTGAAAAGTTAGCGCCTTTTTGTGGGACTTTAAGAGTGAGTTTTTCCCCTTCAGTCGGAATCACTTCGATAGAATTAACTTCTATTTTAGTAATCTTGCCTTTAATGTTTCGAATAGCGGCTACTTGAGCTTTTTTTTCTTCACTGATTTTAGGAGTTGGATCCTCTTCATCATCATTTAGATTTTTTCCTGATGATTGATTAGTCTTTGAAGCGTCTTTGACTTTATTTTTGTTAATTGCAAATATGGTTGCAAAGATAAAGGCAAGGATAGCTAGCGTGATAATCAGTATCATTAGAATTTTTTTGTTTTTTTGTTCCATTTGTTTTTACCCTATGGAGTAATTATATACTACACCACAGGTTTTATATTATTGAATAAATTAATTAAGTTTTGAATAATTTTTAAGTCCGTACTCCATAGGGTGAATTTACGGCGTCACTTCTTCCCAACCTCCATCTCCATCTGTTGGAGGGTTGGTTGGGCAATTTGGACAAGTGCCACTTGCGCAAGCAGGAATGCATAATGTTTGAGGATCAGTTGGAATGCCCTTTGAATCTACACATACTCCAGCTGGTTTTTCGCAATTTTCTAGAAGAGAACAATTTAAGTTTTCACAATGTGGTGATGATGAAGGAGCATCTTCAGAAAGTTCCATTCCATAATATGGCGAGTAATAATCATCTGATGTCACTCCATACGCAGTTGATCCAATGAATGAACTTATACACTTAGGGACAGGAGTAATTGTTATTGTTTTAGTTTCTCCTTCTGCAACTAATCCAGCATGAACTGCGGCTTTTGCAATTACTGAATTAGTGGTATATGGTCCACTTCCATAAACATCATCTCTGTTTCTATTTGAACCAGTGACAATTACCGAGCCCCCCATTTTAACTTCACCACCACAAGGAACAATACTTATTCGAACATATTTTGTAGTATAAGCACCCACTGAATTATAGCAGGTCAAATAATAAGTATAGGAGCCGGTTATCAACGGTGTGATACCGGGGTAAATATATGTTCCGTCACTATACAATTTTTGACCGGTCCAATTTCCACCGTTAGCGCTGGAAACGGAAGCTTCACAGCTTGTCACGGGATAAGCTGATGTGCCAGAAACAGCATAGGTAAATTCCGCAGATGATTCAATTAAAAAATTAGCACTAGTAGTATTTACGATATTTTCTATCCCTTCCGGATCTGTTATTTTACTAATATTGAAATTAAGAGTAGGTCCAGCCACACAAACACTACCGATTCTGACATAACCCACTCGACAAGTAAGTTCACATTTTCTTATGGTATCCGAGCTTGAATACAGCCAAGCAGTATCTCGCGTCAAATCATCATTTTCTTCACTATCCCAAGCAATTGTTCCTGTAGGTAGCGTTCCGGTACACTCATAGGTGACAGGAGGCGAAGGGGTGGCACTGCATGTGACTGTTTTAAGACTATAATCACTCCAAACACCATTATCAATAGAATGCACCCAAACATTATATGAGGTTCCAACTGTTCCCTGCCAAGTTCTACTTGTTGTTGTGAGATTATCCACTTGGAGAAGATGCGGGAGAGCTGTGTCAGTATCAATTCTCAAAGCATAATAATCAGCACCAGAAACAGCTGTCCAGCTGGCAGAAACAAGACCAGAAGAATCACAACTAGCGGTGAGGGCTGGAGTAGTAGGGAGAGTAGAAGTTGAACAAGTAACTGTTTTTGCACCTAGATTAGTATTGGCTCCAACTCCTGTATTTTGGGCAAAAGCCGAAATTGTATAAGTTCCAGCCGCCATTCCGGTTTTTTCCCAAATAAATCTATGATTACCCGTGACTGTTTGGCCAAGATTGGCAAAATAGGCGGTCACATCAGGACTTGAAACATTAGCTGTCGTAGAACCTAATAAAGTAGTGGCCGTTGTTCCGTTATAGAAATTTACATTGATACTTGCCGAAACATCATTTCCGTCAAATGCCCAACCCACCGCTCTTATTGTTCCATTTGTACAAGTCAAAGGTTCATCAAAAAAACCGATTGGATTAGCTGTGCAAGATCCGTTGTATAGAAAATAGCCGGGGGAACAGGTAGTAGAAACTGTAATTGTTCGACTTGGGCAATTTGTTGACCAAGCACCCTGATTATCCATAACGCTAAAATAAATAGTGCCCGTCGTTGAAAAAGTCCTAGAAAAAGAAGCTGATGAGCTTAATACTGTACCATCGCAACTTCCTAAAGTCCATTTATATCCAGTGATAGCATCTCCATTGGGATCAGTTCCATAACCAGAAAAACTAACTGCCGTAGTAGGATTACTTACATTTCCAGTAGGAGTGTTTATTATAGCAGTGGGAGCAGTATTGGTAGTGCCACCACCAGAACTAACAACTACACTTTCCGATTCTGTAGTTGTGCCATTAGCATTAGAACAAGATATCGTATAAGTCTTGGTTCCTACCGTGGTTGGGGTAACACTCCAACCCTTAACTCCACTCGATGGATCTATGTAGGTAGGTCCAGGTGCAATCGACATTCCCGATCCAGAAGAGCTTGTGCTGAACCAACAAAAATCAGCGTTCTCAACACTATACAACAAATCAAAGCTTTCCCCAAGATTAATCTCACTAGTAGCAACAACGACTGAAAGAGCTGGCGATAGCATATTGCATTTACCTGCATTGCAAAACGCACTTGGATAATAATAACTGCAGTCCCCAACACTTTTCCCAAGAGTAGAATCTCCATTGCAATAATATTCTGTCAATACATTGCCTTCACAATGGTCATAAGCCGGACTTGATGCGCCAGTTGGAACAGGTGAAAAAGTAGTACTGCCAGCGATAAAAGGTTTGTCTCCCCCATCAGACTCAGAACAAGTAGGTGTCACTGGAGGTGTCGCAGATATTTCACATGCTCCTACTAATGAAGCATTTTCAACACATTTATATCCTGAATCACAAGCTTTCCAACTTTCATAGCGACTGCTACCACTACAATATCGCTCTATTACAGTTCCCTCTCCTGCACATTGGTCTCCTACGGTATATGCATAACCATCAGAACCAGTCCCCGTAACTGTTCCTCTGGTATTTGGAACTATTCCACCATCTGAATCTGAGCAAGAAGGTGCCACACAATTTCCTGATCCATCACAAACTTTCACAGGAGAAAGACTGCAACTAGTTCCAACAGGAAGATTTGAACCCACTACACATACATGATTAGTACAAGAAACATTTTTACAACTATCTTTAGGACAATCAAGAAAAGTATCACACTGATATGACCTATAGGCATTGCAATAAGCATCAGGCGGAGCAGAATCAGCTATTCCATTGCCATTATCGCATCTCCAATTTATTGTTTGCCCTGGTTGTGGCCAACTAAAACCCACAGCACTACCGGGATTACACGCCGTTAAACCTCCCCAAGAGGTTGCATCCCAAGCGAGCACTGCCCCGTCAGCAGAACCACAAGAAGCATCCCACGCTTCAACTTGATTTGTTAATAAGAAAAAAGAAGCTACAAAAATAAAAACGGTAAAGATTTTTTTGTTCATAAATTTTTTGTATATATATTTTTTAATAATTAAATTATACCACATTTTTCTTTCCAATGACAATGGTAGACTTATCCACACCCCCTAAAAATTCTTTTTTTCTTAGTTTCCTATGATACCCAATCGCAAAACGATGGGCTTCGTTGCGAATTTGTTCGATTAATATTTCCGAAATTTCTGGAACTGATCCAAATTTTCGCAAATCTAATTTTTTTCGAGTTGGTCCTTTGGCCACTGCTAAAATTGGAATTTCCAGTTTATAATTTTTGAGAACTTGGCGCGCCATATTGAGATGCCCTGCTCCGCCATCAAGCAAAATTAGGTTAGGTAGTGGCCAGCCTCGCGTCGACGAGCGGTCGCCTCCGCCCGCTTCGCCGAATCGAGGCGAGCGAGTCGAGGCGGGCCCACTATTTTGAAATCTTCGACTGAGCACTTCTCGCATTGCACCCACATCATTGGCGCCGTCAATGGTTTTTATTTTAAATTTGCGATATTGGCTTTTGTTTGGTGCCATTTCACCAAAAGAATTATCAAACACCACCATCGAACCCACATTAAATTTCCCAGAAATATTGGAAATATCATAACCTTCAATTCGCATTTCGGAATTCTTATCATTTTTGTTACATGTTTCATGTTGCATGTTATATGATATGAGCGCCACATCTTGAATATGTTGCAACGCAAAAATTTTGCTTCTTATTTCCCCCGCTTTTTCAAATTCTTCTTTTTTTGCATACTCCGCCATTTCTTTTTTCAATTTGGTCATCAAGTTTTTCTTTTTTCCTTCTAAAATCATCTTAATCCCTCGAATATTTTTTTGATAATCTTTTTTTGAAATCGCACCAGCGTACGGCCCAGGACAAAGTCCCAACTGAAAATCCAAACACCCTTTTTCAGAATTCTCTTTCCTATTATGATAGGGAAAAATCTTTTGCAAAATTTTGAGCGCAATTTCAATTTGTTTTTTGGAGGTATAAGGACCATAAACTGAACCAATTTTAAATTTAAAATTTTTAATTTGAAATGAAAATAGTCTCATAGTTAATATCTCCCATAATATCTATTATATTGATATTTTTTCCATTTGCAGTTTATTCAAAGATCATTCAATAAGGAAATAGTATTAAGACTCACCATTTTATTTGACCTTAATTTGAATAGGTCTTTCGCGACCGCTAAAGAAAAATGAATCAGATTACCGCTTTTATTGTAAAATAGTATAAAAGT
>DHFM01000004.1 GCA_002400405.1 Candidatus Moranbacteria bacterium UBA4824 | reverse complement strand
AAATATCTTCTAGTCTAGAGCCTTTATTTTTTAGATTTTCTGCTTTCTCCCATTTAATACCATCAATATTTTCCTCCATGAGCCCTTCTGTATTTATTCCTGGAATTACTTCTGAAACTGGTTTAAATAGTTTGTTATAGCTGTTTTGTATTTCTATTTCATTTTTCTCTCGTTGCTCAATTTTTTCCCCAGCTTCTTTGTAATCCTTAGCTTCTCCTGTATCTTTCATTTTTTTCATTTCATCTGCCTCTGCGCGGGCTTTTTCAAGATCATATCTTGGTGGTTGTTCGTTTGGATTCATAATAATTACGTAATTGATTACATATCTAGTATATAAAAAAAGACACCTTGTGTCCAATCCAAGCCTTACTTTTTCTTTCCGCAAGAAAAAGTAACAAAAAGAACTCTCAGCCGAGCTCACGCGCCAATAAATTCTTCGTTCATCGGCTAAAATTTATAACTCGGCCCGACCAAATGCGTCGGGCCTCAAACAGGATAAATTTTTTAACGCCGACTCACTCGAATTTATAATGGCACGTTTCGCAAGGCTGAAATAAAAGAAAAATAAAAAATATGTCATTCTGAGCGTAGCGTAGCGGAGTCGAAGAATCTGCTTTTATTATTGTTGGTGATATTTTTTAGTAGATCCTTCGACTGCGTTTAAATTTTAATAAAAATTTAAACTTCGCTCAGGATGACAATTAAATGAATTAATCTGCATTAAAAAAAACGAGCATCATTGCTCGTTTTTTGCATTATACATTCTACTTCATACTTTCTACTTTTTTTATACTTCTATAATCACCGGCAATACCACCCCAGCACCAATTCCAAATAAAGATTCATGTAAAATAAAATTTATTTCACGGAATCGCCTACGGCTTTATTTTAATAAACCGAAAGTTTTTACTGTGAATTGGTGCGGGGCAAGTCGGTCTTAAACCTCTATAATAACTGGAAGTACCATAGGTCTGCGTTCGGTTTTTTGGAAGAGGAAAAGGCCAACGACTTCGCGAATAGCGTTTTCGATGAATTTCTTTTCGGGGGAAGTTTTTTTGGAAGTAGTGTCTTTGATAGCTTTTTTCACTTGGTTTTTGGTTTCATTAACCAAGTCAAAATTATCTTTGACATAGATAAATCCACGAGAGGTGATTTGAATGTTGCCGACAACATTTTTTGTTTTGCTGTCCAGTATCACAGTGATGACAAACATTCCGTCTTCGCTCAGAACTTGGCGGTCGCGTAGAACTACTTGTCCGACATCGCCCACGCCCAGTCCGTCCACCATCACATAGCTGGTGTCAACTTTTTTCGGTAAAATTTTAGCGGTGTTATTTTTTTGCACTTCCAAAACATTACCATTGTCGAGCACAAAAATATTTTCTTTGCGAAAGCCAATTCTTTGCGCTAATTTTTCCGCTTCTTTGAGCATATAATGATGAGCATAAACTGGCACAAAGAAATCCGGTCGCACTTGGCGAAGCATTTCTTGAATGTCCACGGCGCTACAGTGCCCACTGATATGCACATCCATAATGTCATCATGAATCACATTGTCGCATTTGCGATACAAATTATCTTTGAGTCTTTGCACAGTTCTTTCGTTTCCTGGGATAACCGAGGAGGAAAAAATAACAGTGTCATTTTTTTTGATTTTAATGAAACGATGATTGTCGGTAATGATTCTTGAGAGCACGGCATTGCCTTCGCCTTGCGCGCCGGTGCAAATGACAATAATTTTGTTTTCTGGATAGTTGTGAATGTTAGCAATTGGCACTAAGGTTTCTTTGTGCATCTTGATATAGCCCAATTCTTTGGCAATTTCGACATTCATTTTCATACTATATCCGTCCAAGGCTACTTTCTTGCCAATCTTTTCAGCGTATTCCAAAATATGTCCAATACGTTTGATCTGAGAAGAAAAAGTTCCAATGATAATTTTTCCGTTCGCTTCACTAATGAGTTTTTCCAAATTGAAATACATTTCTTCTTCTGTAGTCCGGCTAGGATTTTTCACAATGGCACCAAGGCTTTCTAGCATCAATATTCTTGGGCTAGGGAGGCGTGACAAATGCTCATAGGTGACGAGACTTTTTCCATTGGCGCTTTTTTCCATTGTCCAGTCTCCAGGATGAATTACGGTTCCGTCTGGAGTTTTGATGATTACGCCAACAGCGTCCATAATTGAATGTTCCACATCGAAAAATTCAATTTCGAAACTACCCAAGCGAATTTTGTCTGTGATAGCTTTGACGCGAATAGTTTTGAGATTTTGAGCCGAACCTTTTTCAAAGTCTTCTAATTTCTTTTTGACCATGGCGAGTGTCATATCGCGTCCAATTATTGCTGGATAGCCTAAATTGCGAAGCAAAATTGGAGCAGCGCCAATATGGTCAAGATGACCATGACTCAAGATAACTCCGCGAATTCTTTTTTCTTTGCCTTTGAGATAGCTGATATTAGGAATGATATAGTCGATCCCTGGCATATCTTCTTCAGGAAATTGCAGTCCCATGTCCAAGATGATAATATCTTGGCCATATTCGAAGAGGGTCATATTACGACCAACTTCTTCTTGCCCTCCGAGAGGAATGATACGTAAGCCATTTTTCATTTCATGATGAATGGTTGGCGATTGATTATTTTTGTCAGCCACACGAATTTTTCTGGGTGGTTGAATTGGTTTTCTGGGTTGTCTCGAGTGAGACAAGCCCCTTGGTCTTATGTCTAGCATAATGTGTTGTTTTTTTAGTTGTTTATTATATTAGGACTTACGCATTTGCTTGCGTCAAGATATGCTCGTCGCGAAAGTGATTACAAAATGCAACAATTCTCCAGTAGCTAAGAATTATTTATGTAAAATACTTCTCTAGCGACTGCGTTGATATCTTTTCCGCAATCAAAAGCGTAAGTCCTATACTTAAGAGATATTATAAAACATCGCAAAGCAAGTTTCGAGGTACCGAGGAAATTTATTTTTTATGAAAAAACAAAATTAGTTTTTCAAGCTTTTCCGAAAAATGTACCTCGCCGACTTGCTACGAGAAATTTGATTTTTGAGTTAAAAAGATAAAACAAAAAAGATATATAAAAACGAAAATAAGATAAAATGATACTTTTGAAAATTAGATGAAAGAGGCAGGGAAAACAAACAAAGAATATTCAAAGCAAGTTTATGATATCATACTATTATACTCTAAACCAGACATTTGTCAAGCGAACGCAGTACATCATCCAAAATCTA
>DHFM01000067.1 GCA_002400405.1 Candidatus Moranbacteria bacterium UBA4824 | reverse complement strand
TTTAGAAATGTTCTAGTCTAGAGCCAAATAAAATAAGGGATGTTGGTGGGTGGAATGAAGAATGGTATCCAAGCGAATTAAAAACAGAATTCATAGCATCAACTTATTTCACTTGCGCACATAAAGGAGAAAATACGGAAATATTTAGAGAAAAAATAAAATGCTTAGAGAATCAAATAGTTATAGATTTAGGAGCAGGAAGATATAGTAAGGGTTATTTTATTGCAGATATGGCAAAATCTAGGCATTATGTTGCAGTTGAATTAAATACTCCAGAAGAATGTTCTAGGTTTCTTGAAAATTCAATTTCTGAAGCTGAAAAGGATAATAAAATTGGAATGCGTAATTTTGGAGAAGAAGCTATGCATGAATATAACGGAACTCCAATATCTATCATCCAAGAAGATATGCTTAATTTTCTAAAAAGACTTCCTGATAATTCAGTTAGTATTTTATGCTCTGGAATAGATACTATAGTAATACCTGATGCAAAATACAGAGAGGATGTAGAAAAAGAGATAGAAAGAGTCCTAGATCCTAGTGGAGCATATATCGGAGAAAATTGCGGAGGGCATATTGAAACCGAAAATCTTCAAAGAGAAACGATTGATGGCTGGGGTTCATTTAATATTTATACAAAAAAGAGAGTGCTAGCCGAAAATAAGGAACAAATTAACCAGCAAAAGAACATTGTCGAATCGAAAGAGAAGAAAATAACTTCCCTAGAACAATTATTAGAAGAAGAGAAAAAATTTCTCAAAAGAGTTGACGAACTGGAGATTGAAGGATTAGATGGAAGCAAACTAGACACACCAGAATTTTGGTGCAATCTTAAGAAAATAGCAGATGGGCATGGCGGTACTTGGTCTGAAGATAGTTCTCAGAGTCAAGATAGCTCATTGTCTTATTTAGTAGGAGATTCGAAAATTCATGATGCGGGATCTTTTTTTAGAGAGGTATACTTGAGATTTTCTGCTCATTATCTAGAATCAAAAAACTTAATGCCAAAGGGAAGTTTGGATGTATTAAGAAAAGCGGTTATGAATTTTAATTACTTTAAATTTAGAGCAACAATACCCACTTTATATGAATCAATAGATAAAACATTAGAAGAAGAAATTGAAAAAATATCGGAAAATAATTTAAAACAAATAATAGAAAATTGTAAAGATAAATCCTTGCTGGGATATGAAATATCGAACCTATCACAATTGATAGAAGATATTCATTTAGCTTCACGCGATGATCAAGACTATCCTAAAGAGGCACTGGATCATCTTGAAATTTCGGAAGAAACAATTCAAAAATATACAGAAGCCAGGTTATCAAAAAATTTAAGATATCTATTAGGCCATATTTTTTTGAGAGAACCTTATCAACTTTTTCAAGTTTTTAGTTACAAACTTATTAGGGATGGAAAATATACTTCATTAGAAGATAAAAAATAACAACTGTTTTTAGACAAAATTAAGACACGCCGTGTCCAATTGGACACGGCGTGTCTTTTTTTATATACTAGAAATATAATATTTTATACTTAGATTATGAATAAACCTCGCATCTTTTCCGGCATTCAGCCGTCAGGCAATCTTCATTTGGGCAACTATTTAGGCGCCATCCGTAATTGGGTCAAACTTCAAGATGAACCCGCCTCGACTCGCGGAGACGACCGCTCGTCGACGCGAGGCGGGTATGATCTCATTTTTTGTGTGGTAGACATGCACGCCATCACAGTCCCCCAAGATCCCGCCGAACTTCGTCGAAGAACCATCGAAGTCGCCAAGGTTTATTTGGCTTCTGGAATAGATCCGAAAAAATCCACCCTTTTTATTCAATCGCAAGTTAGCGAACATGCTGAACTTTGTTGGATTCTAAACACTATCGCAAAAATTCCAGAACTGGAAAAAATGACTCAGTTCAAAGACAAGACACAAAAAACTGGCAAGGAATCGTCGGCCGTTGGACTTTTCGATTATCCAGTCCTTATGGCGTCGGATATTATTCTCTACGACAGTGAACTCGTACCAGTCGGAAAAGATCAAAAACAACACGTGGAACTTACCAGAACTCTTGCTGAAAGATTCAACAAAAAATTCGGAGAAACTTTTGTCATCCCAAAAGCCTACACAACCGAAACAAGCGAAAATATTATGGGACTCGACGACCCAAGCAAGAAAATGTCCAAATCTGCCAAATCCGAATATAACTACATCGCCCTAAGTGATGATGAAGAAACAGTGCGACGAAAAATCAAAAAAGCTGTCACTGATAGTGGATCGGAAATTGTTTATTCCGATGAAAAACCGGCATTAAAAAATCTTATTAATATCTATTCCCTGCTTTCGGAAATTTCTCCCAAAGAAATTGAAAAAAAATATGCCGGCAAAGGCTACGCCGAATTTAAATCTGATCTATCTGATGTAGTGGTTTCATTTATGAAACCTCTCCAAGAAAAAATCGCCGACCTAACCGACGAAAAAGTTCTGAAAATTTTGGAAGATGGCGCTAAAAAAGTCCGCCCAATTGCCAAGAAAAAATTGGAAGATGTGAAAAATAAAATTGGGTTTATAAATTAAAAAGGCTCTAGACTAGAA
>DHFM01000069.1 GCA_002400405.1 Candidatus Moranbacteria bacterium UBA4824 | reverse complement strand
TTGATACCCCAGGGCATGTGGATTTTGGCTATGAAGTTTCAAGGTCGCTCGCAGCGGTAGAAGGGGCGGTGCTTTTGGTGGATGCGACCAAGGGTGTGCAAGCGCAAACGCTCGCCAATCTATACCAAGCCATTGATCATAATTTGGAAATCATTCCTGTAGTCAATAAAATCGATTTGCCAAATGCTAATGTAGAAAAAGCCAAAAAAGAAATTGTGCATATCCTAGGATGCAAAGAAGAAGAAATTTTGGAAGTTTCCGGCAAAACCGGTCAAGGTGTCCTAGGGCTCTTGGAAATAATTGCACAAAAAATTCCAGCGCCCAAGGAGGATTCTCAAAAAACTTTGCGCGCGCTTATTTTTGATTCAAAATATGATACCTACAAGGGAGTGCTAGCGCATGTGCGAGTTTTTGATGGAGAAATTCGTGCGGAAGAAGAAATTATCATGATGATAAACGACAAAAAAAGTGATGTGATTGAAGTGGGCTATTTCAAGCCAGAATTAGTGAAGGCAGAAAAACTTTCTGTGGGTGAAATTGGCTACATTGCAACTGGTCTTAAGAGTGTTGGAGAGTGCAAGGTGGGGGACACTATCACAATGCTAAAAGTCAAAGGTCAGATTTCAAATGTTGAGCCATTACCCGGTT
Organism: Candidatus Moranbacteria bacterium UBA4824; assembly: GCA_002400405.1. Lineage (GTDB taxonomy): Bacteria > Patescibacteriota > Minisyncoccia > Moranbacterales > UBA2206 > UBA2206. The sequence continues at coordinate 5,584 of DHFM01000069.1, read as the reverse complement.
ACAAGGAAGTTGTGCCGATGGTTTATGCTAGTTTCTATCCGGTAGAAGGCGATGATTATAATTTGATGCGTGATTCGCTCGACAAACTCAAGCTTAATGATGCCTCTTTCGTTTTTGAGCCGGAATCTAATTTAGCCTTGGGGCGTGGTTTCCGTTGTGGATTTTTAGGACTTTTGCATTTGGAAATTATTCAATCTCGTCTGCAGAGAGAATTTCAAATCAATCCAACCGTCACTACTCCTAGTGTTGTTTATGAAATAAAATTGAGAAATAAACCAAAAGGAGTTCACCCTGTGGAATATCCCGCTGGGCGGGATAATTTCGCAGAGCGAAATTTATTCCACAGGGTAAAAGTATATTCACCGACAGAATTTCCTGATCCTTCGGAAATAGAAGAAGTTTTTGAACCATATGTGAGCTTGGAAATCGTTTCTCCTTCTAATTATCTTGGTCTGATTATGGAGGTAATGAATAATACTCGAGCGCAGTATCAAGACACTGAGTATTTAGACAGCGAAAGAATGGTGATTAAATTTGATTGTCCGCTCACGGATGTAGTGACGAATCTGCATGATGATTTGAAAAGCGCTTCTTCTGGTTATGCTTCGATGAATTATGAAGTTAAGGATTATCGTTCATATGATTTAGTGAAAATGGATATACTAGTAGCGGAAGAAAAAATTGACGCTTTTTCACGGATTGTGCCGAGAGAAAAGGCTAATTCAGAAGGAAAGAGAGTAGTGACAAAACTGAAAGATGTTATTCCTCGCCAAAATTTTCAAGTGGCTATTCAAGCTTCTATTGGCGGAAAAATCATTGCGCGCGAAACTATCAAAGCTTTTCGAAAGGATGTTATCAGTGGACTTTATGGCGGAGATATCACCAGAAAAAGAAAACTCTTAGAAAAACAAAAAAAAGGCAAAAAGAAAATGAAAAATATTGGACGAGTTTCTATCCCACCGGAAGCTTTTCTTTCGGTGCTCAAAAAATAACTCTTGGCTAAAGTTAAAAAATTTGTTAAAATAAAAACATGAGAACAAAACGAAGCAGAAAATGGATACAAAGAATTTGGCTGATAATTTCAATTATCGCAGTTTTAGCGATGGTGGCTTTCACAATTGCGCCAGCTTTGACATATTAAATTAAACAAAGATATTTTGATGAAAAATAAAAGATTAACTGGTTCTTGGAAAATTGGACCGCTTATTTTTTTGGCCATTATAATTTTAGGTTTTTTAAGTTACTCCGCCTATAAAGAATTTTCCAAAAAAAAAGAAGTGGAAAGTGAAATAGAAATTCTCCGGCAACAGGCAGAAAAAATAAAACAGGAAAATATGAGTTTGGAAGAGCGGATAGCATACCTTGGCAGTCAAGATTATCAAAAAATTCAAGCCAAGGATAAGCTTGATCTTCAAGATCCCAATGAAAATGTTGTGATAATCACTCAGGATCTGGCCGTTCCGGTGGAAGAAACGCAAGATTTTGACATAAAAAGCGACAATCAGACTAATTATCCCACGAAAAAAACTTCCAATTTTTTGAAATGGTGGGATTATTTTTTTAAGAAATAAAAAATGAGCAAGCAGGAAAAAGAAGAAAAAAGAATAAAAATTCAAACGATAATCAAGACTTTTCTTGTCTTGGTGATCGGCTATATTGTGGTGATTGGTATGGTGCTTTATTTTTCTCCGGAAACAGAAAATAGAATCGTTCGTGTGACCGCTTCAATTATCCCATATCCTTCGGCTGTGTCTAGCTCTGTTTTTATCACCACCGAAAGACTACAAGATCAGCTGGCTGGGGCGAAAAAGTTTTATGAAAGTCAGGATTTTTCCAAAATCGGTATGCGGGTTGATTTTGGGACTACTGATGGCCAAAAAAGATTACTCATAAAAGAAAAGAACATTCTTAATAAACTAATTGATGATGCTATTATAGAAAAAGAAGCCAAGAAGAGAGGTATTGTTATCTCTCAAGATTTAATTAATCAGGAGGTTGACAGAAAAATGAAAGAGTATGGCACAGGTGATTATCTCAAAAATAATTTAGAAAAACTTTATGGCTGGAGCGTGGATGATTTCAAAAAAAATATCGTAAAACCTGATTTGTATCAAGAAAAAGTTTTTGCTGATATGCAAAAAAACGATCCCTCCTTTGAAAATGCTCGCAAAAAAATCAATGAGGCTAAACATGAACTTTCCGATGGGCTGAGCTTTCCTGACGTAGCCAAGAAATATTCTCAAGGGGAAAGCGCTAAAAATGGTGGAGCCTTAGGCTGGTTTAGCGCTAATCAAATGCTTCCGGAAGTGGCTAGCGCGATTTTTGATTTAGAAAAAAACAAACAAAGTGATATAATTGAAAGTGCTATTGGATTTCATATAATTTTAGTCGAAGACAAAAAAAATCAAGATGGGCAGGATATGATCAAGATAAGTCAAATATTTGTTCCAACTAAAAATTTCGCTCAATGGCTGTCGGAAGTCAAGAAAGATTATCGAATTTTTATCCCAATCGGAAAATTTAGCTGGAACAATGAAAATAAGGAAGTGGAATTTCGCGATAAATCTTTGCGAGAATACGAGAAAGATTTATTAGAAAATCCCATCAATGATCCGTCGATAATATTTTAACATATTACGAAAATACGAATTAAACGAAAATACGAATTCGTATTTTCGCTAGATTAGTACTTTTGTAAATAATTTTATGCCAAAAGCAAAAGTAAATGAAGAGCTTTGCATCGGTTGTGGAACCTGCGAATCTCTTTGCCCAAATGTATTCAAACTAGAGGATGGAAAATCCAAAGTGATTGCCGAGGATTGTGGAGATTGTAATTGTCAAGAGATAATTGAAAGTTGCCCAGTGAGCGCAATTTCAATGGAATAATTTTTTTCCAAGACTGTATTATTTTTTACGTTCTTAATAAAATAGCTAACTATTAAAACCGCTCCCAATGTTCCAGTGGAATATTTGGAGTGAAAAAAATAAAACTATGGAAAATATAGACGATATAAAAAAGGCAGAAGATACAAGAATAACTGCAAAAAAAACTGCTCAGAGTAAGTTTTTTCTTGCTTTAGTGTTGATTATTGCAATTATTTTTATCTCAGCCGGCACAGGGGCTATTTTTGGATTTCTAGCTTCCAGAGATAGCGCTAAGATACTCTCAATTTTTAAGAAAGGAAATCTTAATGAATTACTTTCTCAAAAAGATTCAACAGAAGCTAATATAATTAAGCAAAAAATAATCCAAGAAGATTCAGCGGTGATTGATGTCGTGAAAAATTCTGCGCCGGCAGTGGTGAGTATTGTTATTTCAAAAGACGTGCCAAAAATCCAAAATTTTGGCAATTTGCCTAATTTTTTTGGAACACCTTTTGATTTTTATTTCGGTCCACAAAGCGGAGGGATAAACGATGATTCCGAAGAAACAAAAAAACAAACTATTGGAGGCGGAACTGGCTTTTTAATAACAAAAGATGGTATGATTGTCACTAATCGCCATGTCGTAGATGACTCTTCGGCTGATTATACAGTTGTCACTAGTGATGATAAAGAATATCCAGCCAAAGTTTTGGCAATTGATCCAAATAATGATATTGCGATTATAAAAATCGAGGGAGATAATTTTACAACTTTAGAATTGGGCGATTCTGATTCAATTCAAATCGGACAAACAGTGGTTGCGATTGGAAATTCCTTAGGTGAATTTTCCAATACCGTCAGTCGAGGAATTATTTCAGGTCTAAAGCGTAGCTTGACTGCCGGAGATGGCCGAGGGCAAGCGGAAAAACTAAATAATATAATTCAAACAGACGCGGCGATTAATCCCGGAAATTCCGGCGGACCACTTTTGGACATCAATAGTCAAGTAATTGGCATTAATGTGGCAATTGCCCAAGGCGCGCAAAATATTGGCTTTGCTATTCCCGTAAATCAAGTCAAAAAAATTGCCGATCAGGTGAAAAAAACCGGCAAAATTTCTACGCCTTATCTGGGAGTCCGTTATGTTTTAGTTGATAAGGCCTTGCAAAAAGAAAATGATTTGCCGTATAATTATGGTGCCTTGGTAGCGCGAGGCGACAAAATAATTGATCTTGCTGTTCTTCCTGGTTCACCAGCCGACAAGGCGGATATAGTTGAAAATGATATAATACTAGAAATAAATGGAGAAAAAATTATTGGAGAAAAAGATGGAAAAGATCTTTCCACCTTAATTTCCCAATATAATGTTGGTGATACTATTAAGCTGAAAATTTGGCACAAGAGTGTAGAGAAAAACATAGAAGTGGAGTTAGAAGAGAGAAAATAAAACTAACAATAAAAACATTGATTGACATATACTTTCATGTGTAATCAGGATAATCAAGTGTTAACCCGCCTGCCGGCGAGGCAGGTCAGTGGTTCTGAATTATTATGGATCTAAACAAACTCACAACTAAATCTCAAGAAGCTCTGCGAGATTCGCAGGAATTAGCTATTGTAAAAAACCAACCCCAGATGGATGCTTTTCATTTGCTCTATGCGCTGATTAATCAAGAAAATTCTTCCGTTCCATTAGTCTTTAAAAAATTAGAAATAAATGTGGAAAAAATCGGAGCGGAAATAATGAATATTATTAACAGCTATCCTAAAAATCCAAAAAGTGCCGGCAATATTGCTCAAATTTTCATCACCCCAGAAGTAATCGTGATTTTAAATGGCGCCCAGCAAGAAGCTAAGAAAATCGGTGATGAATATATTTCCACTGAACATATTCTATTATCTTTCCTATCAATCAAAACTCCTTATAAAGAATTTTTGGAAAAAAGAGGTATGAATTATGATGAAGTCCTAAAAACACTTTCTCAGATTCGAGGTGGACAAAGAGTTGATTCGCCCGAGCCGGAATCAAAACTTCGGGTAATGGAAAAATATACTGTGAATCTAACAGAACTAGCCAAAAATAAAAAACTTGATCCTGTTATTGGGAGAGACAGTGAGATTCGTCGAGTGATGCAAGTCTTAAGCCGAAGAACTAAGAACAACCCTGTGCTTATTGGAGAGGCGGGGACTGGAAAAACAGCTATTGTAGAAGGTTTGGCCCAAAGAATTGCCGATGGCGATGTGCCAGAAACACTCAAAGACAAGATTTTAGTCTCTCTTGATCTTGGGTCTCTTTTGGCTGGCACGAAATTTCGCGGTGAATTTGAAGAAAGATTAAAAGCGATTATCAATGAAATAGATAGGGGAGTTGGGAAATACGTTCTTTTTATTGATGAGCTTCATACTCTCGTGGGTGCAGGAGCGATTGAAGGCGCGATGGATGCTTCCAATATGCTTAAACCCGCTTTGGCGCGCGGAAGGATAAAAATGATTGGCGCGACAACTACGCGTGAATACCAAAAATATATTGAGAAAGACACTGCACTGGAACGACGCTTCCAGCCAATCATTGTGGCTGAACCATCACTGGAAGATACGATTGCAATTTTGCGTGGTCTTAAAGAAAAATATGAAGTTCATCATGGGGTAAAAATAACTGACAGCGCTATTTGGGAAGCGGTGAAGCTTTCTGATCGCTATATCACTGATAGATTTTTGC
>DHFM01000061.1 GCA_002400405.1 Candidatus Moranbacteria bacterium UBA4824 | reverse complement strand
GACATTACTACTTATTTATGACATATGTCAATAGCGATACAAATTTTCCAAAATTGACGCATTTTCCTAGAACGGGTATAATAGGAATGAAATAAAAATACAAGGGGAATAGATTATTTGACACATGCTAATTTGATGTGCTATATTTAGCTACTGATAAAAAACAATTAAAACTTATAAATTTATAAACATATGGCAGAAATAAAACCGCCCGTAGAAACTTTTGCAAGAATTAAAGTGGTTGGAGTGGGAGGCTCTGGCGGACACGCAATTAGCCGAATGATTGAGGCAAAACTGAAAGGCGTGGAATTTGTGGCGATCAATACTGATGCTCAAGATTTGCATCATAATAAAGCTTCGGAAAAAGTGCATATTGGGAAAAACTTGACCAAAGGTTTGGGTGCGGGAATGAATCCGGATGTGGGACGCCAAGCAGCCGAAGAAAATCGCGATGAAATTCAAGAAGTTCTGAAAGGGGCGGATATGATTTTTGTCACTTGCGGACTGGGTGGAGGAACCGGCTCAGGCGCAGCGCCGATTGTAGCGGAAACTGCCAAGGAACTTGGAATTTTGACTGTGGCAGTGATTACTAAACCATTTAGCTTTGAAGGGGCGCAAAGACGAGCCATTGCCGAAGAAGCTTTGGAAAATTTACGAGAAAGGGTGGACACACTCATTACTATTCCTAATGACAAGTTGTTGCAAATTATCGATAAGAAAACCACACTCATCAATTCTTTCAAAATTGTGGATGATGTTTTGCGTCAAGGCGTGCAAGGAATTTCTGATTTAATCACTAAACCGGGAATAGTCAATGTTGACTTTGCTGACGTAAAAGCCATTATGTCTAATAGTGGATCGGCTCTGATGGGTATTGGAATTGGCGACGGAGAAAATCGAGCAGCGGAAGCAGCTAAGGCTGCCATTAGCAGTCCGCTTTTGGAACTTTCGATTGATGGCGCAAAGGGCGTGCTTTTCAATGTGAGTGGTTCAACTGATCTCACAATGTTAGAAATCAACGAAGCGGCTAATATTATCACGGAATCAATCGACCCGAATGCCAAAGTGATTTTTGGAGCGGTGGTGGATGAAACTATGAAAAAAGGGGAAGTGCAAATTACGGTGGTGGCAACTGGTTTTGACGCTGACAAAATCAAAGAATCTCCCTTGGAAAAAATGTCTCGTATTACTATTGAAAAAGTGAGAAAAGAAGAAGAGGAGCCAATCGTAGCAGAAGAAAAACCTCGCATCACTTTTCCGGAAAGTTTTGAATCTAGAATGATAATTGAAGAAAAAATTCCCCCTCGTCCGCAAAGAAATATTTTGCAAACGCAAAAAAACAAAGAGTTGGAAGATGAAGATGATGAACTAGAAATCCCGGCCTTTATCCGAAGAAAAATGGGGAAATAGTTTTCCAAAAAATTTGATAAAATTCTTAAAAATAATCCTTAGTGTTGAGGATTATTTTTTTGGGTTTACCCTGTTGAATAATTTTGCCTGCCTGCCGGCAGGCAGGCTTTAGCAAAATAAAAAATGTACTCATTTTTTATTCAACAGGGTAAAGTTATCCACAGCCCTATTCAAAAAAACAGCTTGTTGGAGAAAAAGAAATGTTATATAATAAAGACAGTAATTTTTTGTGAGTTAAATTTTTTAAATATAATAAATTCACCCTATGGAATACGGACTTATAAAATAACTAAAAACAAATTTATATTGGGAGTATAATATTTTGTTTGAGTTTTATTATATAATTATTCCACAGGGTAAAAATAATAAAAAAAAAATGAAGAAAAAAATACTTGTGTTTTTGGTTTTCGCCGGAATAATTCTGGCCGGGGGATTGAATGCTAATTCGGCGGAGGCATTAATACCTGTAGGGTGTGGTAACGCAAATAAGGCTTACGAAGCTAATATTAGTAATTTCCCTGCTGGTGATAATGCTTGTGCTAATGGCTACCATGAGTACTATACTGATAATTATTTGGGCTTATCTCATTTTTACTTTCCTTATTTTGGTGTTCCTGCAAATTGGAAATGCATAAAAGATGATAACACTGGAGAACCTGTTAGTTGCAGTGCAAGCAGGAAATACTATACTTGTCCTGATTTTAGTATTATTAAAAGTGAATATCCTAATGCTATAAAATGTGGTGGTGATGATGAGAATTTTATGACATCATCTGTTTCTACTTGGACAAAAAGAAACAATGTAAATGAATGTTTATCAAATAAAAAATGTCAATACTATCTCCCACCAACTTGTTGTGGTACTTTCAATGGACGACCATACGATAATTGGCCAACCCCTAGTGAGACTGGTCTTTGTAATAAGACATCTTTTTGTAGCTTATATCCGACAGGTTCAAATTATACTTTTCCAACCAATCCTCAAACAACTACTGCTACCTGGAAATGCAAATCTGATTATTATGGAGACCCAGAAACTTGCACAGCGACAAAAAGTGCTATTCCTCCTCCTGCTGCTACTGAAAATTGCGATGATAAAGTGAAGAATGGATCAGAGACAGGAGAGGATTGTGGTGGTCCATGTAGGGCGTGTGAAATATCAGGTGATTGTTCCCCAAAACCAGAAGTGGGTACAATCTGGAATACTATCAAAGGCGATGGAACTTTTACGAGAACATGGGATGCAACAAGTGGAAAATATACGACAGCGGTGACTGAATATAATCTAACAACAAAAGGGAATTGTACATACAAATGCGATAGTGGTTATGAATTTAAGGATGGTAGTTGCAAATCAACATCAAGTTCAATTAAAGTTCCAGTGGCTCCGGTTATTACAACTTTTGTAGCTAGCCCAAATCCAGTTGCGTCTGGAGGAACGGTTATATTTGATAATGTTGTTACGGGTGCTACTGCTTGTGATTTTGCTGATAATCCTAATTTTAGTAGCTCAACACCAATATTGCCTAATGTAAAAGAATCTCTTGATGTTGAAGCTAATAATGGAACTAGCGTAATCAAGAAAACATATTACGTGAGATGTTCTAATGGTTCATTATATTCAATTCCAAAGGCAACGGAAGTTACAATTAGTCCAAGGGTTGATGTTGCAGTACCTGGAGTTGAAAATAAAATACCAACTGTTAGTATAACTTCTTCTAATGAGCCTGTTGGACCAGATTACACAGTATATGGAATAGCAGAAATTAATTCTCCTGACAAAAGTGAGTATATAGTAGAGGCTGGTTGGTATAGCAGTGATCCAAAAGTTAATCCTAATGCTACTATGCTGACTAGGTGGGGATCTACGGGCTCGATAAGTGGAGAAGTTACTTATAATAATAGAATGACTAGTGTTACTGTTGAAAGATTATTTGGCGGAAGTTGCCCTGACTTATATTTTATGGCGAAGGATAATAATGGTGATAAGTCGGATTCTATTAAAAGTGAAAAACCTGAAAATTATGATGATTCAGATGAAGATTCCGTTGTTGATCCAGGTGACTCAACTGAGGATGATCCCTCGGGTATTTCTGATACTGCTTCAATATCTGCTCCAACTAATTTTAGCGCCGGTTGTGATGCGAATGGTCTAATAACAGTTAATTGGTCAAGAGTAGCTGACGCGGACAGGTATGCTTTGCGAATTGATACGGATACATTGCCTGCTTCTGCGCCTCCTTTTCATCCACTCACAGATGATAATATAGATAAATCTAAAACAAGCTATACTTGGCAAGGAGAAATAGGAAAAACATATTATTATTGGATGCATGCAATCAAAGAAAATGGAGAAATTGATCTTTGGAGTAAAACCCAGGATCCGGTTCCGTCCGTGGTTTGTTCGGACGGTAATGATTCTATCCCTAATAACTCCATCCCTACAATTGGTCATCTTGAGGAAGTTACCTGTGTTAATAATAAAATAAAGGTTAAAGGTTGGGCGTTTGATCCAGATGAGCCTAGTAAAGGCATAGAAATTCATATTTATGATGGGCATAAGGCGAATGTTTCCTCAGGAACCTTATTAGGATCTTGTGTATCCAATCAAAGCAGTGTCGATGTGAATACAAAAGCAGATCTTTTACAATACAATCTTCTAGGAAATCATAGATTTGAGTGCAAACTTCCGACAATTGTTTCTAGTGGTGAACACTCGATTTCATTTTTTGGAATAGATAATAGTGGTAAGCCGGAAAATAATATTAAGTTAGGAGAAAAGAAAGTGATTTGTTTGACTGAAGAGGAACCAACAACTTTTTCTACTGCAGTAATAACTTCTCCGACAGAAGATCAAAATGTCGCCACTGGAACAAGGATTACATTTACTGGCACTGGATGGGAAAAATTGTCAAATAATGATAACGACTACGTGCAATGGCATTCCAGTAATGCTTGTGATGCCAATTCTCTAATATCTAGAGAAGAAAGTTATGTAAGAACTTTCACGAAAGCGGGAACATTCCCGATTCATTTTAGGGTTAAGAATGAGGGAATCTGGTCTAATTGTGATGAATTTGTGACAGTTAATGTGACAGGAGATAATATAGAAGATGTAGACACAACTCCGGATGTAGTTGACCTTGGTCTTTGTGGTCCAGCGGGATCATTTGATAGGACGCAACCTAAGACTTATGATTGGAGTGCTTCTGGTTTCACTGAAGAACTTTGTGTTTATGGAAATTCTGAGCCAGAAAATGTTGTTTTGAAAATGGGAAGAAGAGTGAATTGGACTTGCTATGATGAAGCGAAAAAACTTTCACAAAAATGTTATGCACGAAGAAATTCTAATGGAAATATAGATACAACAGGAGATAATGAAACGGAAGATGAAAGCGAAGATGATGATACAGAAGATACTAATATTGAAAACGAGGATGATAATGATGCAGAAGATGTTGATGAGAGTAATTCCAAATGTGGAACTGCTAACGGTAAATTTTATGAAGAAAATGAAACGGATTTTGGCACAGATACTCTATGCGCTAAAGGAATAGCTAGTCCGCTTGAACCTGTATTTCCAAATGAAGGAAAAATAGTAGAATGGAAATGTAGCGAATCAGGTAATTGGGTGCTAGATACATTTCTTTTAAAAAAAGTAGCTTCTTGTGCTGCCGCTAAAAAAAATACTGAAATTACTGCTGGCTGTGGGGATGCCGTTGGAAATTATTCTGAAGCATCTACAAATTTTCGATCGAATAATTTTTGTGAAAGTGGATTTAATATTTCCTCTATAGCTCCAATATTTCCAACAACATCAGGAGGATCAGTTGATTGGGTTTGTCGTCCAAGCTTATTAAGCACTATTTTTACAGATAAAAAACCAGTAGTTTGCAGTGCGACAAAATTAGATGATGGAGATTCACTAGATCCATCTCCAACAGAAGATACAATCTCAATTGGCACTGGTGATGGGTTAATGGGAAAATATTTTGACAATAGTGATTTCACCGCTCAAAAATTAACTCTGATTGATCCTATTATTGATTTTAATTGGGGGTATGGTAAGCCTAATAGCATTATGGGTTCAGATACTTTTAGTGTTCGCTGGACAGGCTTTGTGCAACCAAAATATACTGGAGAGTGGACTTTCCACGCCACTGCTGATGACGGAGTTCGTCTTTGGGTGAATGACCAACTTCTCATCGACAAGTGGATCGACCAAGTTGGTACTGAATATAGAGCTAAGATAAATCTAAATGCCGGTCAAAAATACTCTATCAAAATGGAATATTATGAAAACGGTGGAGATACCGTCGCAAAACTCGCTTGGTCGCACGCTAAACAAAGAGAGGAAATTATACCTGCGAGTCAGCTTTATAGTAATTAGTAGAATAGATTAACCCCGTGGAATACGGAATTATAAAATAATTATAATTTAAATATAAAAATAATTCATAAAATTACCTGAGGCATAGTATTTTATTATTCCACGGGGTAAAAATAAAAAAAAATGGATGAGAAAAAAAAGAAAATTATTATAATAAGTGGAGCAATTATGGCAGTTATTCTGGTTGTTATTTTGGCGGTTACTATTATTACAAAAAATAATAAAGCGAAAGAAAAGCTCAAAGCTCCATTGGTTGAAAATATTGTTGGAAAAATCATTAATATTGATGTTGAAAAAATTGAAGTAGCTACTAAAGATGGCAGTGTTTTAATCTTAGCTGTTCCGCCTAATGGAGTTTCTTTTGCGAAACAAAGAATATTGGAAGATGGAAGTTATCTCAATGAAAGGATTGCTTTGTTTGATATTCCAAAAGACAAGGATGTAGACATTCAATATAATAGTGAAACCAACGAACTTAGAATGATAGTGGTGAAATAAAAAAAGTTATCCACAGGTGTACAAAAAACAGCCAAAAATCGGCTGTTTTTTGGTGCTTGGCAGATTTTTCACTTGTGGTATAATGATATTGCTATATACAATATATAGGGTAAAAGTAGAATAAAGCCTTTATCCCGCACCAATTCTAACAAGGATTGATATTATAAAAAGTTTTGCGTGTGTGGTCGCCTACGGCTTAGATATAAATAATATAAAAATTAATCTGCGAATTGGTGCAGGGATGCTCAATTTTTTATCCGCTCACTTCGCTCGCAGAAAAAATTGGCATGATTTGTCCATTTTGCAATCATAATGATACTAAGGTTGTTGATTCTCGCGATACTAATGACGGAAAAATAACTCGTCGAAGAAGAGAATGTTTGAAATGCAATGCGCGTTTCAGCACTTATGAAGAAGTGGAGCTCTTGCGATTAGCTGTTGTAAAAAGAGATGGTTCAAAAGTGGATTATGATAAAAACAAAATTGAAGTGGGTGTGCGCCGAGCACTCACCAAGAGACCAGTGTCAGAAGAAAAAATTGCAAAACTCTTAGGAGACATTGAATACGAAATTGGATCAAATGAAAAACCGGAAATCACCACGCGCGAAATTGGAAAAATAGTTCTCAAAAAACTTCGAGAACTGGATGAGGTGGCCTATGTGAGATTTGCTAGTGTCTATAAATCATTTGGAAGTGTGGAGAGTTTCAAAAAAGAATTAGATTCGTTTGATAAATAAATAATTTTTTTAATACTTTAATCATTATGATGGTAAAAACAAAAATCAAAAAAGCAACAAGGGGAACAAAGGGAGAGAAGGGGAAAGAAAAAAAAGTAAAGGTAAAAAGCAAAATTCGCAAAGTTGTCAAAAGAAGTGGGGAAGTGGTGCCGTTTAATCAGAAAAAAATAACGGAAGCTGTTTACAAAGCTTTTTGTGAAACCAGAGAGGCTGGCAAAAAAGAAGCTAAACAAGTTTCGGATAAGTTAGTTCAACTGCTTAACAAAAATTTCAAACCAGGATATATTCCGCAAATTGAAGAAATTCAAGATTTAGTGGAAAAAGTTTTGATGATTTTGGATTTTGATGAAACGGCCAAGGCCTATATCATCTATCGAGACAAACGAGGCAAGCTTCGCGACACGGAAAGTTCACTTTCGGAAGCAGTGGATTTGATTGAAAGTTACATCAAAGAAATCGACTGGCAGGTTAAGGAAAATGCCAATATGGCCTATTCCTTGCAAGGGCTGAATAATTATGTTTCTTCTATTGTGTCTAGTAAGTATTGGATGGATCGAGTTTATCCAAAATCAATTAAACGTGCTCACGAAGAAGGAGATTTTCATATTCACGACTTGGATAAAATCGCAGCCTATTGTTGCGGTTGGGATTTGCAGGATCTTTTGACGAAGGGTTTTACGGGGGTTTCCGGAAAAATTTCTTGCAAACCGCCAAAACATTTCAAGGCGGCCTTAGGACAAATGGTGAATTTTTTCTATACCACGCAAGGTGAAACGGCAGGCGCACAAGCTTTTTCTAATTTTGATACTTTGATGGCGCCGTTTATTCGCTATGACAAATTAGACTATGCGGGAGTAAAGCAGGCGATGCAGGAATTTATTTTTAATTTGAATGTGCCGACTCGAGTTGGTTTTCAAACTCCTTTTACCAATCTCACGATGGATATGACTTGTCATCCAACTTACAAAGATCAGAATGTTATTATCGGGGGAGTGCCACAAAAAGAAAAATATGATGAGTTTCAAGAAGAAATGAATTTGATCAATCGTACTTTTGCGGAGGTGATGACAGAAGGAGATGCGAGTGGTCGAATTTTCACTTTCCCAATTCCAACTTATAACATCGACAAAAATTTTGATTGGAATGACAAGCGCTTCGATCCCATTTGGGAGATGACAGCCAAGTATGGCATTCCATATTTTGCTAATTTTGTGAATTCCGATATGAATCCGGAAGATGCTAGAAGCATGTGTTGTAGATTGCGTCTAGATAATCGTGAACTTCACAAAAGAATGGGCGGACTCTTTGGGGCGGCACCTCTTACAGGCTCGGTTGGCGTGGTGACAATAAATCTTCCGCGTATTGGGTATCTCGCAAAAGACAAAAAAGATTATTTCAAAAGACTGGATGCGCTTATGGATACAGCCAAAGAAAGTTTAGAAACAAAAAGAAAAATAGTGGAAGCATTCACCTTAAAAGGGCTCTATCCATATTCTAAATTTTATCTGGAAAATATTTTCAAGCGTCGTGGTTCATATTGGGGTAATCATTTTTCTACGATTGGTTTGGTCGGAATGAATGAATCGCTAGTTAATTTTATGGGAGAAAAAACATCCAGCAAAAAAGGTTTGAAATTTGCCGAAGAAGTTTTGACTCATATGCGAGAAAAAATGATCAAATATCAAGAAGAAACGGGTAATCTGTATAATTTGGAAGCTACTCCTGCCGAAGGCACTAGTTATCGCTTGGCGCTCAAAGATCAAAAACGTTTCCCAAAAATGATTTTTGCTAATAATGGCGCAGTAGAAAAAGGAGCGGAGCCTTATTATACTAATTCTTCGCAACTACCTGTGGGACACACGGATGATATTTTTGAAGCGTTGGATCTGCAAGATAGCTTGCAAACTAAATATACCGGTGGAACAGTGCTACACGGATTTTTAGGAGAAAGAATTTATGATATCGAGACGACTAAAAATTTAGTTAGGACCATTGCTAGCAAATATCATCTTCCATACTTTACTCTTTCACCGACTTTCAGTGTTTGTCCGCATCATGGTTACATTGAAGGGGAACACAAGACTTGTCCTAAATGCGTGATTGAGCAAAAATGCGAAGTATATTCTCGAATTGTAGGTTATATTCGGCCAGTAGAGCAATGGAACGCCGGTAAAAGTGAAGAGTATAAAGATCGCAAAGAGTTTATAGTAGCTAAAAAATAATTAAATTTACGAACTACGAAAAAAATACGAAATACTAAAATACGAAAAGGGAGTTAATGTGTTTCGTATTTCGCTCATTTCGTATTTCGTAAAACATAAATATGAAAAAACAAATATGTCATGATTGCAAAAAAGAGTTGAAAGATAATGATAAAGTTATGCGTTATGAAACAAGTAGTGGAGAATTTTTCAAATGTCGAAAATGTCATGAAGCTGATTCAGTATTGCGAAATTTTCAAGAAACAGAAGTATATTCTCGCATTGTAGGCTATATCCGCCCTGTGTCGCAATGGAACGCTGGCAAAGTTGAGGAATATAAAGACAGAAAAGAATATGCAATTGTCTGAACCACTTGATTAACACTTGATTACTCTGATTTCACTGAATTTATTGTATGTTCAGTGAAATCATGTGCTCTCAGTGATAATCAGTGGTTCTGATTTTTTTATGATCATTGGTGGTTTTCAAAAATTAACTCTCATCGATTATCCTGGCAAATTAGCCACGACGGTTTTTACTAGTGGTTGTTCCTTTCGTTGCCCATTTTGCCATAATCCAGAATTAGTCGTAGAGACGCAAAATTTTGCGTCTGTACGCAATAGCACAGAAAAAGAATTTTTTGAATTTTTAAAAAAAAGGAAAGATAAATTGCAGGGCGTGTGTATTACGGGAGGCGAACCAACTATTCAATTAGATATGATAAATTTTATCAAAAAAATTAAAAAATTAGGGTTTTTAGTAAAGCTTGATACTAATGGTTCTAGACCAGATGTACTCAAGAAAATTATAGATTTGAAATTGGTGGATTATATCGCGATGGATATTAAAAATCAGCCAAAGAATTATGCTAAGACAGTTGGTATCGTAGAGACGCAAAATTTTGCGTCTCTACTGGATCGGGTGAAATTATCAGTTGACTTAATTATGTACAGCAAGATTCCTTATGAATTTCGCACTACAGTTGTTCCGGGGATTCATACTGCGAAAGATTTTTTGGAAATTGCCAAATGGATTAAGGGCGCGCGTGTTTATTGGCTTCAAAAATATGAAGAAACAAAAATTCTTGATCCCAAGCTTAAAAATAAAACAAAAAACAAAAAGATTGATTTGGAAAAAATCAAGGAAAAAATTGAGAAAAATTTCGGAAAAATGGGAATTAGATAATAATAAAAATACTACCGTATTCTAGTATACGGTAGTAAAATTAAAACTAATTTTTTTATGAGAATTTATGTCAAAGTCATACCTCGTTCTTCAAAAAATGAAGTAGTTGAAATTTCGCAGGGGGAATACAAAGTAAAACTTACCGCGCCACCGGTTGATGGTGAGGCTAACAAAATGCTTGTTGAAATTTTGGCGGAGCATTTTGATGTGCCAAAAAGCCTAGTGTCGATTATTGGTGGCAAATCTACGCGAAAAAAATTAGTGGAAATATTAAAATAAAAAATGGAAAAGTCGCGCATTTTTTTCATTCTGGCATTATCTTTTATCGGAGGCGTAATGACGGCTTCTTTTTATTATCCAAAGCTGATGGATAATTTTGCAATTTTATTATTTTTGATTCTAGCACTTATTATTATTTTTGTTTTTTATTCACCCCCACACCAACTACATAAAAATAAAAATGGAGACACAGATAAACATGAAAAAAAAGATGATTTAGGGGAAGAAAATAAAAATAAACCTAGTTGGTGTGGGGGTAAAAACAAACTAGCCGTCATCGGATTCATGCTGGCTTTTTTTGTTTTGGGTTTTTGGTTCACGAATTTGAGATTGGAAAAAATAAAAAATCTAAATGAAGACAAGCAGAATTTTTCAGGCGTGGTTGTGATTTTCAAAGAGCCCGAAATCAAAGAAAAAATTCAGCAACTTATTCTTGCGCCGGAAAATAACAAGACGGAAAAATTTTTGCTTAACGCTAGTATTTATGAAAAATACAACTATGGCGATACGCTAAAAATAAATTGTGTTCTTGAAAGGCCGAAAAATTTCGACGACAGTTTTGACTATCGAATGTATCTAGCGAAAGATCGGATTTTTTATGAATGCAAAAATCCCAAAATAGAAAATCTAGAAAAAAATAGCGGGAATAGATTTTTGGCAATTCTTATAAAAATAAAAAATAAATTTAATGAAAATATAAACAAGCTTATTCCTGCTCCGCAATCAGGGCTCCTTTCCGGTCTTCTTTTGGGCGGGAGTAATCAATTGTCAAAAGAGGTACAAAATAATTTTTCGCGCACTGGGATGACGCATATTGTGGCAGTGTCTGGATATAATGTGACAATTATTGCGGAATACCTAATGCTTCTCGGAATATTTTTAGGACTGTGGCGACGGCAAGCTTTTTGGTTTGCGGTAACGGGGATTATTATTTTTGTGATTCTCACAGGACTCAGTGCTTCGGCAGTGCGGGCGGGACTAATGGGCGTGCTTCTCATTTGGGCAATGAAAAATGGTCGACTAGGGAACGCTCAGAATGCCATTTTGTTTTCTGCTTGCGTGATGCTTTTTGCTAACCCAATGCTACTTCGCTGGGATATCGGATTTCAACTTTCCTTTTTGGCGACAATTGGCATAGTCTATTTTTATCCAATCTTTGAAAATTATTTAATACGCTCCGTAGAGACGCAGCAGTGCTGCGTCTCTACAATTACAGAAATTCTTTTTCTTTCACTTTCCGCGCAGATTTTTGTTTTGCCGATTATTATGTTTAATTTCAAAACACTTTCACTCATTTCACTTTTGGCGAATATCCTAATTTTGCCCATTGTTCCGCTCACAATGCTCTTGGGATTTTTTGTGATCACAGCCGGTTTTCTATTTTCGCCAATTGCAATTATTTTTTCTTGGTTGGCTTATTTGCCGTTAAAATATGAAACTGCGGTCATCAGCTATCTAGCTAGACTGAAATATGCTTCAATTGAAATTAATATCGCGTGGTGGGGAGTAATTTTGTGGTATGCTATATTGGTAGTGGCGGTGTATTTTTTAAAAAGAAAGAAAGATTTGGATTTGTAAAGAAATAATTTTCAATTTTCAATTTCCAATTTTTAAATAATATCTAATGCTTAAATTTTTAAAAATTTTGAAATTAAGATTTATTTATAAAATTAAAAAATTAAAAATTACAAAATTCTAATTATGTTTTCTAAAAAATCTATCTATATTTTTTTAATATTTCTCCTTGTCACTAGTTTAATTCTATTTGGCATTATTTGGCATTCTCAAAATCAAAAACTAAAGATTGTTTTTTTTGATGTTGGGCAGGGCGACGCAATGATGATTTCTCAAGATCAAAATCAAATTTTGATTGATGGCGGACCGAGCGGGCAAAGGGAAATGGAAAAATTGGGAAAATATATTCCATTTTGGGACAGAAAAATTGAAATAGTTATCGCGACTCATCCAGATCAGGATCATATTGGAGGACTAATTGATGTGATGAAGAATTATAAAATTGGAAAAGTGATTGATAATAGCGCCGAGAATGATTCGCAGGTGTATAAAAATTATTTAGAAATAATTGAGAATAAAAATATTGAAAGATTAAAAGGTAAGGAGGGGATGAATATAAAAATAAAAGAGGCTAATTTAGAAATTATTTATCCTGGCTTAACTTTATCAAGTAACCCAAAAGATACAAATTCTAAGAGTATTGTAGCAAGGCTGACCTATGGCGAAAATTCTTTTCTTTTTACCGGCGATTTTCCAATCGAAAAAGAATTCGCTCTCATTAACTCGTCATTAGATCTTAATTCGCGAGTTCTAAAAGTTTCCCATCACGGCTCAAAAAATGCCACCAGTGCAGAATTTTTGGATAAAGTTAGTCCAACTGACGCAATTATATCTTCCGGAAAAAATAATACCTATGGCCACCCAGCGGGAGAACTTTTAGAGCGTCTCAAAGTCAAAAAAATAAATGTTTTGCGAACAGATGAAAGAGGTGATATCGAATATATTTGCAAAAATTCTTTTTCTTGCCAAATGGCTAATTAAATGATAAGTTATATATAAGTAGCGATGCGAACAATACGAACTATATGCGAATGATGCGAAATCAATTTGTATTAAATTAATTATTTATTAAATAAAATCATATGCCAGTAGCAAGACAACGTCACACAAAAGCCCGAAGAGACAGAGCTAGAGTTTTCTACAAGCTTAAATCAAAAGATTTGATTGCTTGTCCAAATTGCAAAGCTAAAATAGAAGGACATATTGCTTGTCCAAAATGTGGATATTATAAGGGCAAAGAAGTAGTGGATACGATGAAAAAGGTTAATAAAAAGAAAAAATAAAAATGGCTAATCGTCATCTTTCGAGATCAATTGCGATGCAATGTCTCTATGAATGGGATTTTAACAAAAAAGACAATTCCAAAATAGAGGAAATAATTTCCAAAAATATCAAAGAGTTCGGACCAGGAATGGACGAGACTGATTTTTTGCATTCTTTAGTGGAAAATATCATAAAGAATGTGGACAAAATCGATCCTTTGATTGAAAAATGCGCCCCAGAGTGGCCGTTAGATCAAGTGACGATAGTTGATCGTAATATTTTGCGCTTAGGAATTTACGAACTTCTCTTTGGCAGTTATGAAGAAGTTCCGCCGAAAGTGGCGATTAATGAATCCATTGAATTAGCTAAATCTTTTGGCGGGGAATCTTCAGGAAGATTTGTTAATGGCGTGCTCGGCACGATATACCGCGAATTAGGTGAACCTTTGAAAGATGATAGTACGAAAAAACATTTAATAAAAAAAGAAGCAGAATAATAAGTTTTTTAATTTTCAATTTTTAATTCTCAATTTACCTGCCTACCGGCAGGCAGGCAATCAATTTTCAAATTTTTAATTTCCAATTTTATAATTGAAAATTAAGTAATTCATTGGAAATTGAAAATTGGGATTTGAAAATTGTCATATGTATGATAGAAGAATTAGCTAAAAAAATTGGGGTTAAATTTAATGATATTAATCTTTTGAAACAAGCGATGACACATCGCTCCTATCTTAATGAGCACCGAGGTCATAAATTGGAACATAATGAACGCTTGGAATTTTTGGGAGATGCAGTTCTAGAAATTGTTGTGACGGAATATCTGTATAAAAATTATTCCAATCAAGAAGGAGAACTCACTAATTGGCGAGCAGCTTTGGTCAATGGGGAAATGTTGGCAAAAATTTCCAAAAGATTAGGTATAGAAGAATATCTCTTGATGAGTCGCGGAGAAACCAAAGATACCGGACGTGCCCGCCAATATCTTTTGGCCAATGCTTTTGAAGCCATTACGGGCGCAATCTATCTGGATCAAAAAGACAAGGGTTATGAAAAATGTCAAGAATTTATCATGAAAAATGTGGTTTGCGAATTGCCAAATATCATTGAAAACAAATTATATATGGATCCAAAATCTCGTTTTCAAGAGGAATCACAGGATAAGGCGGGCGTTACTCCGTCGTATCGAGTTTTGGAAGAGGCGGGACCCGATCATGACAAGAAATTTATAGTCGGAGTATATTTGGCTGATGAAATGATTGCTAAAGGCGAAGGACAATCCAAGCAAGAAGCCCAAAGAAACGCTGCCGAAAAAGGTCTCGAAGAAAAAGGTTGGTAAGAAATTAGAACCACTGACCTGCCTCGCCGGTAGGCGGGTTGTCACTGATTTTACATGATTACACTGAATTTGAAAACCGCTTTTTTCTGTATGAATTTTATCTTTCAATGAGATATGGTATGATTAGCTTAGCAATTATAGTATCTGTTTTTGTTTTTCTTAAATATTTTTTATTAAGCTCAGTGTAATCACGTGCTTTCATGTGATAATCAGTGGTTCTGATTATGTATCTAAAGAAATTAGAAATTTCAGGTTTTAAATCTTTTGCGTCGAAAACTACTCTCGACTTTTTAATTGATTCTAAAAATGGAACGAACCATGGTATCACGGCGATTGTTGGTCCAAATGGCAGTGGAAAATCCAATATTGCGGATGCACTTCGCTGGGTGATGGGGGAGCAGTCAATGAAAAATTTGCGGGGGAAAAAATCCGAAGATATTATTTTTGCGGGCTCAGGAAAAAAAGCCCGACTGGGAAGTGCTTATGTCACGCTATATTTAGACAATAGTGACAAAAGAATTCCTTTGGAATTTGAAGAAGTTTCAGTGACAAGAAAAATTTTTCGCTCCGGTGAAAGTGAATATCTAATCAATGGTTCGCGAGTTCGTCTGCAAGACATTGTGGATATTTTGGCTAAGGCGGGAGTGGGCAAGGAAAGCTATGCCGTGGTTAATCAGGGTATGGCTGACGCCGTGCTCAATGCTACGCCTTTTGAACGAAGATCGGTAATTGAAGACGCGGCTGGAGTGAAGCAGTATCAAATCAAAAAAGAAAGATCTCTACGAAAACTCGATTCTACTCGTCAAAATCTTGAAAGAGCCAAGGAACTCACAGAGGAGATAAAACCGCATCTTAGAATGCTAAAGCGTCAAGCTGACAAGGCTGCCGAAAGTGAAAGTGTAATGCGAGAGCTTTTGGAAAAACAAACAAAACTTTTTTCTCATTTATGGCATAATTTTCAGCAAGAGAGAAATCGATTAAACGAAGAAAAAGAAGAGTCTGGCAGAATTCTCATCAACATGCAACGAGAAGTGGATAAACTTACCGATGAGATTGGCGATGAATCGAAGGAAGAAAAAAACCAAACTAATGAAGCTAAGCATCTTGAGTTAGAAAACAAACAAAGAGAACAAAGAAATAAACTGAACCAGTTAGAAAGAGAACTTATCATAACCGAAGGTCGGATTGAAATTGAAAAAGAAAAACAAAAGAATATTGAAATGATTAAGGAGGCGGAAATAAGTTTGCCAAAAGAACAATTAGTGGACAAGATTTATATAAAAGAAAGTTTAGAAGAGATTAAAAAAGACCAAGAAAAACTGATTGAGAAAATTGAAAATGCCGAGAAGATGGAGGATTTGCAAGACATAAAAGAATTCGCCAGAGTTATCGCTCAGCGATTGTATGATTTGAAAATAGAAATTGAAAAAGGAAAGAAGGCACAGAATGACACAGAGTTAGAAATACAGAAAAACACAAAAGAAAACAGAACGACACAGAAAATACAGAATGACACGGAAAAATCTCAAGTATTGATTGAACTGCAAGAGAGAATAATTAAGATCAGAGAGGATATTAAAAAAGCGCAGGAAGAGTTGTTATTAGTTGATCAAGAAATGCAACAGGAAGTTCTGATGGATCGCGAAAAACGCAGGAAATTTTTTGAAATTGAAGGAAAGCTTAGAGTGAAGCAAGATGAGTTGAGTAAATTGAAAGACAAATTTAATGATTCTAAAATCTCCCTAGCGAGAGTGGAGGTGCGGGAAGAAGATTTGAAAAATCAAATAAAGATTGAACTGCGAAAAGAAGTAGAGGAACTAAATCCTATTGAAGGAGAAATAAACCGAGAAACTTTAGAAAGTGAAATATATAAACTCAAAATTAAGATGGAGCAAATTGGGGGAATTGATCCGATGGTGATTGATGAATATAAGGAAACCCAAAAACGTTTTGAATTTTTAGAGGGTGAATCAAAAGATTTGGAGGACGCAATCGTTTCTCTTCGGGAAGTGATAAAAGAGATGGAGCAGAAAATTGAGGTAAAATTCGCCACTACTTACGAAGAAATAAATAAGGAATTTTCTAAATATTTCCGAATAATTTTTGGTGGAGGAACTGCTCATTTGACCAAACTTAAAATTCAAATTTCTAAACGAAAAGCCAAGGATGAGCTAGCAGAAGGGGAGGCTGAAAGCAAGATTGAAAAAGATGAAGCGAAGGAAGATGAGAATAAGCAAGATGAAAGAAGCGAAATCGGTATCGATATCTCAGCTTGTCCTCCGGGAAAAAGAATCGCCAATCTCTCGATGCTTTCCGGTGGTGAAAGGTCGCTCACATCGTTGGCACTTTTGTTTGCTATAATCTCTCATAATCCGCCACCTTTTGCAATCTTAGACGAAGTGGAGGCCGCGCTAGATGAAGCTAATTCACGTCGTTTTAGTCGGATTCTCACCGAGCTTTCCGATAGAACGCAATTTGTGACAATTACGCATAATCGTGAAACTATGCGCCAAGCCTCACTTCTTTACGGCGTCACTATGGGCGAAGAAGGCATCTCAAAACTTCTTTCAGTCAAATTGGATCAAATCGGGCAAGGAGGGAAGATTATAAATAAATAATTTTAAACCTTGATTGTTTATTTTTCATTTCGTGTTATAATTTTGGAGTAATAATTAAAAAGGCTCTAGACTAGAAGATATTT
>DHFM01000038.1 GCA_002400405.1 Candidatus Moranbacteria bacterium UBA4824 | reverse complement strand
ATTCTACCACAAAATCCAGAAAAAACTAAATGAAAGCTATGGATAAAAAATCATGCGTTGGCTGGTGACTTCTTGTGTGATAAAGTAATGTCATGAACGAAAAAGATAAAAAACTAATTCAAGCTTTTTTTGCCGGCGATGATATCGCCTATGCAAAAATTCTCGAAAAGTATCTGCGTTCGATTTATAATTTCCTGCGAACTTTTATTCAAGATCAAGACGCGCTAGATGATCTCACGCAAGAGACTTTCATCAAAGCTTGGAAAAATTTGAAAAGTTTTGACACCCAAAAAAATTTCAAAACTTGGCTTTTCGCCATTGCCAAAAATACCGCCTATGATTTTCTCAAGAAGAAAAAGACTATCCCCTTTTCTGCTTTTCTCAATGAGGAGGGCGATAATATTTTGGAAAACATAAAAACGGAAAGCGTTTTACCTCTAGAAATCTTGGAAAAAGCTGAGCGAGAAAAAGTTTTTGAAACGAGATTAAATCAATTACCAACTGATTATCGCACGCTTTTAATGTTACGCTACAAGGAAGATTTTTCCTTGCAAGAAATTTCACAAATTTTGAACATTCCCTATAATACTGTCAAAAGTCGTCATATTCGGGCACTTTCAAAATTCAAAGAAATTATAATGTGATAATTTTGCACCTTTTTTAATTTTTAAATCGTATAAATATTATGAGCAAAAAATTAGACCAACTATTCAAAAATATTTCCGAGATAAATCCGCCAGAAAAATTAACTGGTTTGATTTTGGCGCGCATTGAAAAAATTCAAAGAAGAAATTTCTGGACAAAAATTGCAATTTCGACGCTTGGAGCTTTTGCGAGCGCTTCGACGGCTGTTTATTTTTTCATTATCTTTAAGGAATCTATTCTCTTTTCAGAATTTTGGAATATTCTTTCTTTAGCTTTCTCTGATGCTACTATTATCGCTTCACACTATCCAGAATTCTTCTTTTCTCTTTTGGAAACACTGCCTGCTATGACCTTTGCGATAATACTAATTCCTATTTTCACCTTGCTTTTGTCAATATATTTTATTTTTGAAGTTTACAATAATAAATTTAATCAGCCTAAATATTATTTCTAAAAATATGGAAGACTTAAAAAAATCTACCGCGCTAAAAATAACCTTGATTATCATCGGAGAAATTCTACTTCTATTTTTAGTCTTTTCTTCTGGCGTAGCAGTCGGCCTCAAAAAAGCTCACTTTTCAAATAAATTTGCTGATAATTATGAGCGTAATTTCATGGGACCACACTTTGATATGCGAGACGGAAAAAAACCTGAATTTTTTGGCAAAACACCACCTGATTTTATGCGTGAAGCTGAAGGTCGAGATTTTCGTAACGCCCATGGCATCGCAGGAAAAATTCTCTCTATTTCTGAAACAAATCTGATTATCAAAGATCGCGACGACAAGGAAAATACAGTGACAATAACAGAAAAAACACTCATCAAATTACAACGTGATGATCTGAAAATAGCTGATCTGAAAACAGGAGATGAAATCGTAGTAATGGGCAGTCCGAATGAAAATGGAACAATCAGCGCTAGCCTCATTCGAGTTTTTAATTCTAAATAATATCAGGACTTATGCGTTTGATTGCGAATAAGATATTAACGCAGTCGCTAGGAAAATATTTTTCTTAAGCAATTTTTAATTACTGGCGAATTGTTGTATTTTATAGTTGCTTTTGCGACGAGCATATCTTAACGCGAACAAATGCGTAAGTCCTAAATATATCAAACTGCTATGAAAAAAATTCTGGCTCAAAAAAAAATAATTGCGGTTGTTGGAATTATAATAATCGTCGGGGGAAGCTATTATTGGTATAATTCCTCAAAAAAAAATGATTCAGCTGTGCAATATAAAACCGCTGTGGCGGAAAAAGGCACGTTGTCAGTTTCAGTTTCCGGTTCAGGCAATGTGATTGTTGACGACAGTGCCAATATTGATCCAACCATCACGGGCACAGTCGCCAATCTTTCCGTCGCCGTTGGCGATGAAGTGAAAAAGGGCCAATTTCTTTTTGAAATAGAAAATGAGGATTTGAATGTGAATGTTATCAAAGCTTATTCTACTTATCTACAATCATTGTCCGCGCTAGAAACTTCCAAAGCTAATAAGAGCGAGGCTAAGGATAATTATGAAGATGCTGATTCTGATGAAAAATCAATTTACAAACGAAAATTGGAAGCAGCGGAAATCTCGATAAAAACAGCGGAAGAAAACATAAAGTCTACTTGGGAGAGCTATCAAAATTCCAAGTCTGATTATGCTAAAAGAAAAGTTACGGCATCAATCTCTGGCACAGTCAATGCAGTTAATATTAAAAACGGAGACGATTTGAGTCGGCTTTCGGGAAACAGCAATTCCCAAGCTCCAATCGTCTTGGGAGACCTAAACACACTCAAAGCTCAAGTTGAGGTGAGTGAAGTTGACATTGCTAATGTTAAAATCAGCCAAAACGCCACGCTCACATTTAATGCTATTTCTGATTTTGAAACTTCCGGCAAAGTGGAAAAAATAGATTCACTGGGAACTTCCACCTCGGGAGTTGTCACATACAATGTCATTGTCAATTTTGATTCGCTTGATTCAAAAATTAAACCGGGGATGAGCGTTTCCGCTTCAATTATAACGGAAGTTAAGCAAGATACTATTATCGTTCCTAATAGCGCAGTAAAATTAGAAAATAAAAATTATTATGTCGAAATCTTGAAAAACGGAATTCCAAACAAAAAAAGTGTAGAGATAGGTTTGGAAAACACCACTAAGACGGAAATTGTGAGCGGAATAAGTGAAGGAGAAAATGTTATCACACAAACAATCAAAGCAACTTCACCCACAACCGCGAAAACCGGAACTTCAACGCAAAGAAATTCAGCAGTGAGAATTCCGGGAATGTAATACGGAATTTATTAAAAATAGGACTTACGCATTTGATTGCGGAAAAGATATTAACGCAGTCACTAGGAAAATATTTTACTACTAACTGATTCTTAATTACTGGCGAGTTGTTAAATTTTATAATTGCTTTCGCGACGAGCATATCTTGACGTGAGCAAATGCGTAAGTCCTAAAAGAATTAGTTTATGATTTCTTGCAAAAATCTGACAAAAATTTATCAAAATGGCGACACTAAAACATTTGCTCTTAATAATGTTTCTTTTGAAATTTCTGAAGGAGAATTTGTTTCCATTATTGGCCCAAGTGGTTCAGGAAAATCAACTTTAATGCATATCCTTGGTGCGCTGGATAACCCTACCAGTGGAGAATATTTTTTGGATGGACGAGAAGTTTCAAAACTTAATGACGATGAACTTTCCGAGCTTCGAAAAAATAAAATTGGTTTTGTTTTTCAATCTTTCAATCTATTGCCAAGAACTACTGTTCTTCGAAACGTCATGCTTCCTTTGCTCTACACCAAAACTACTAATCAAGAAAGACTGGAAAGAGCCAAGCAATGTCTGCACTATGCCGGTATGGAAGAAAACAAATTTCAAAATCTTTCCAATCAACTCTCCGGCGGACAAATGCAACGAGTAGCAATCGCCCGCGCGCTTATCAACAATCCTTCCATCATTTTAGCCGACGAACCAACCGGCAATCTCGACACTAAAACCAGTCGAACTGTAATGGAAGCTCTTCGTGAATTAAACAAAAAAGGCCACACAATAATTCTCATCACCCACGAAATGGATGTAGCCAACTATGCTAACCGTATAATTTTTGTCCGCGATGGCATAATTGAAAAAGACGAAATTAATAATCATATACCATACAACATGCAACAGGAAACAAAATAAAAATTGTTACATGTTATATGTTTCATGCTTCATGATCCAAGATTTATTCAAAGAAACACTCTGGGCTCTCACAGGAAATAAAGTCCGATCAAGTCTGACTATTTTAGGCATTGTTATCGGCATTGCTTCCGTTATAACAATGGTTTCAATCGGCCAAGGAGCGCAAAGTTCCATTGAAAAAAATATTCAATCAATTGGATCCAATTTAATTATGATTTCTCCCGGAGCACAAAAAAGTGGAATGATTATGGGTGGGCGAGGCGGAGCGCAAACCCTAAAAATCAGTGATGTGGAAGCAATACGAAATGAAACGGAAGGAATAATTGGAGTGGCACCGGAAATTTCCGATCGCAATCAAATTACCGCTAAAGGAAACAACACTAACACTCGAGTTATTGGCACATCTCCTGACTACTCCACTGTTCGAAATATTGAAATTGATCTTGGCGTTTTTATAACCGACCAACATATCAAAAAATCTTCCAAAGTAGCCGTCCTCGGGCCAACCACCAGAGATGATTTATTTGGGGAAGGAATTGATCCCGTGGGAAAAGTAATAAAAATAAAAAATGTTGATTTTGAGGTCGTAGGGATGACTGTGTCTAAAGGCGGAAGCGGCTTTAACAACGCAGATGATGTTATTTATGTTCCTCTTACTGCTTACCAACATTTTTTGTCCGATTCGGATTATGTAAGCGGGATAAATATAGCAGCCGAAAGTCAAGAAATTATGACTTCTGTTCAAGAGCAAATTACTGAAATTCTTCTGAGACTTCATAAAATTGAAGACTCGGTTGATGCTGATTTTAGCATTACCAATCAAACTGACATAATCTCCACTGCTTCCAGTATTACGGGTACTCTCACTATCTTGCTTTCTTCTATTGCCGGTATTTCACTTTTGGTCGGTGGAATTGGTATTATGAATATGATGCTCACCACCGTCACGGAAAGAACGCGCGAAATTGGCTTGCGAAAAGCAGTTGGTATCAAAAAAATCTATATCAATCTGCAATTTTTAGCCGAAGCGATAATGCTCACTTTCATCGGAGGAACACTGGGAATTTTTCTCGGTTGGATCGCTTCAATTATAATTCCAAAATTCGCCACTTCCATTTCCACTGAAATTTCTTTTGGTTCAATTATTCTAGCATTTAGCGTTTCCGCCGGAGTGGGAATAGTTTTTGGGTTCTATCCTGCCCGAAGAGCCGCTAATTTAAGTCCAATTGAAGCGTTGAGGTATGAATAAAAAATTACGTAATTAATTACGTTTTATGTGTGTCCTCGGGAGGAATCGAACCTCCGACCTTCTGGACCGCAACCAGACGCTCTATCCACTGAGCTACGAGGACAATGCCCTCTTAACTACACTACTATAGATAATTATTTTTTACAACTATCACTCTTTCTCCTTTCCCCTTTTTATCCTATACTTAGTTTATGCTAGACATAAACACTTCACTAAAATCTGTTCCGCGTATTACGCCTAAATATATCCGTGTTATGGAAAAGCTCGGACTTTTTACAATCAAAGATTTGCTCTTTTATCTTCCTTTTCGTTATGATGATTTTTCTAAAATCGTTCCGCTTTCAAATGATTT
The DNA here is from genome assembly GCA_002400405.1 of Candidatus Moranbacteria bacterium UBA4824. GTDB lineage: Bacteria > Patescibacteriota > Minisyncoccia > Moranbacterales > UBA2206 > UBA2206. The sequence continues at coordinate 7,846 of DHFM01000038.1, read as the reverse complement.
TGTTGGGCAAGCTATTACAGTCGAAGGCAAAATTACAAAAGCTAAAAACAATCGACTCTTTAGGCGAAAAATGACTATCACAGAAATAATTTTAGAAGACGAAAATGAAAATCTTCTGAAAGCTGTTTGGTTTAATCAACCCTATATTTTGGAAAATTTCCCAGTCGGATCTACCGCAAGATTTTCCGGAAAATTAGGAATGAGTGGGCCCGCCTCGACTCGCGGAGACAACCGCTCGTCGACCCGCCTTGACTCGGCGAGGCAGGCGCGAGGCGGGAAATATTTTTCCATGAGTAATCCTGCCTTTGAAAAATCCACTCGTGATACCACCAACACTGGGCGTCTCGTCCCAATTTACAGCGAAACTTCCGGTATCACTTCCAAATGGATTCGCTGGCAAATAAAAACACTTCTCCCTTTGGCGAAAAATATTCCCGATATTTTGCCAGAAGAAATTAGAAAAAAATATAGTCTACCTGATATCTATACTACCCTTTTGCAAATCCATTTTCCAGATGATATGGAAAAACTCCTTCGCGCTCAAAAAAGAATGGCCTTTCAGGAAATGTTTTTAGTGCAAATTAGAACTTTGGAAATTAGAAAAAACTGGGAAGAAAAAGATTCCAACAAAATAGAATTTAATGAAAAACTAATCAAAAAATTTACGCTCGAATTACCTTTTAAACTCACTGACGCTCAAAGAAAGGCAACTTTTGAAATTTTGAAAGATTTAGAAAAACCACGGCCAATGAATCGACTGCTTAACGGTGACGTTGGATCAGGCAAAACAATTGTAGCCGCCATCTCAGCACTGCAAACAATTTCCGCCGGCTATCAAACGGCTCTTATGGCACCCACTGAAGTTTTGGCTCGTCAACATTTTGAAAGTTTTTGTGAAATTTTTAAAGATTATAATATAAACATAGCTTTATTAACAAGTTCTTATAAATTAATTTCCTCAAAAGACACCGAGTGTCCAATTGGACACTCGGTGTCTAAAGACCGTGGTGAATTATTAAAAGAAATTTCTGATGGTAAAATAAATTTAGTTATTGGCACTCACGCCCTTATTCAAAAAGATGTTAAATTCAAAAATCTAGCACTGGTAATTATCGATGAACAACATCGCTTCGGCGTCGCGCAACGCGCAACGCTTCAAAGTGAAACTATGAACCTCGACGATGGAAATAAAAAAGCTATCCCCCATCTACTCACTATGACCGCTACGCCGATTCCAAGAACCTTAGCTATTGCGTTTTTCGGCAGTTTAGATCTTTCCATTCTTGATGAAATGCCTAAAAATAGAAAACCTATTATCACTAAAATAATTACACCCAGTGAAAGAAACAATATTTACGAATTTATAAAAAGCGAAATTAAAAAAGGCCAGCAAGCTTTTGTTATTTTGCCATTAATTGAGGAATCGCTTTCTGAAAGTATGGTCGATGTCAAAGCTGTCAAAGAGGAACACGCAAGATTATCGCGAGTCATATTTCCTGAATTTAAATTGGGGCTTCTTCATGGAAAACTAAAAGCCAAAGAGAAAGAAGATGTAATGGAGAAATTCAAAAACAAAGAATTTGATATTTTAGTTTCTACCTCTGTAGTGGAAGTTGGTATTGACATTCCTAATGCTACTGTAATACTAATTGAAAACTGCGAACGCTTTGGCTTGACTCAACTACATCAATTTCGTGGACGAGTTGGACGCGGGAAAGAGCAGTCTTATTGTTTTTTGTTCCTATCTAGTAGAGACGCGATTAATCGCGTCTCTACGCTGGAAAAAACCAATGATGGTTTTGAAATTTCCGAACATGATTTGAAACTACGTGGTCCAGGACAATTTTTTGGCACCATTCAGTCAGGATTACCCGACATTGCCATGAAACACCTCTCCAACGTCAAACTCATCAAATTCGCCCGCACCGAAGCAAAAGATCTATTAGAAGTTGATCCCAAATTAAAAGGACACCCGCTATTAGCTGATGCCCTGAAAAAGTTTTCGGAGAAAATTCATTTGGAGTAAGTCAGAACCACTGATTATCACTGATCTTCCTGATTGCACATGAATTAAAATTCAGTGAAATCATGTGAGTTCATGTGCGAATCAGTGGTTCAGATATTTCTTATACACCTCCACCATCTTCTCCCCACAGACCGAAGCGGTAAATTTCATTCGTGCAATTTTGGAAGAAGTTTCACCAAATTTTTTTTGTAAATCTTTGTCACTAATCAATTTCAAAACCGCCTCTTCAAATTCATCTTCTTTTTCCGAAACTAAAAATCCATTTCCATTATTCAAAACCAAACTATTTATTCCTGTAGCGTTGAGTGCCACAATAGGAAGTCCCATATACATTGCTTCCGTAATGATCATCCCTTGTGTTTCCGATTTTGAACTATAAACAAAAATATCCGCGCTCGCATAATAATTTTTGATTTCCTCCCTTTCCACTTCTCCGCAAAAAATAACTTTTTCTCCTATTCCCTCTTGCTGGCAAAATTCTTGGAGTTTCGGTTTTAAATATCCATCACTCACTACTATAAACTTCGCGTTTTCTTTTTTTAGAATATTTTTAAGCGACTCAAAAACAAACTCCACATTTTTTTCTGAAGTTAATCGAGAAACCATAAAAAGCAAAGTCTCATCGTCCCCTATTGCATATTTTTTTCTAATTTTATTTCTATCAGCATTGGCGAATTCTTCTTCCAAAACACCTGTTGCAATTGGAAATATATTTTTATTCACCACTCCCCATTTTCGAAGGATTGGAATAATTGAATCCGTCGGCACAATTACCGCATCAGATGCGTTGGCAAATTTAACTGCTTTTTTTATGATATAATTGGCGGCAATTTTAGAAGGAATAAAAGGCACAAAGTTCGTGTATTGATCATAAAGTGTGTGCCAAGTGAAAATAAGCGGGATTTTTTTTCGTTTCGCCCATTTCATAGCCACACTTCCCAAAAGATTGGGATGCTGGGCATGAATCACATCCAATTCAAGATTTTTTAAAATTTTTCTCATCTTCCAAGAATATGAAATCGCCAAGGGAAAACGAAATTTTATTTCAACGTCAATGGAAGGATAACGAAAAACTCTTGGATTTTCATCTTCATATCCTTTCCAGCGCGGAGCAAAAATAAAAACGGTATGACCCCGTTTTTCCAATTCACGCCTAAATGTTTCAATCGACCTGGTCACGCCGTATGGATTGGGCAAATAGTTGTTAGTGAAAATTCCAATTTTCATTTAATTTTTCTCTATAAATTCTAAAATATCTTGAAAGATATGTTCATTTTTTATATCAGAAATAAAAGTATGATAAGCCTTGCTAATATATTTTTTTTCTTTGACCTTCGAACTTATTTTTTCATAAATTTTTTCCAAACTGTTTCCAGGGATAATAATATCCCTATTTGATTGCATCACAAAGCAAGGTTGTGTAACTTTGGAAATTTCTCGACGAGAAATTTTTATAAGATCAGCCACTTCCAAAACACTCTTGATTGGATATTTTCTATATGAAATCATTCTAGTGACTAAGTGTGGGCTTCCAAAAAAAGGTGGATAGAATTTCCAGCCATACTTTATGAAAATATTTACAAACCTTAGCACTGCCTTACCGAGTCTTTCAAATCTCACTGCGTATGGCATCGCCATAAGAACAATCCCAGAAATTTTCGGTTTGTTCTTGGCTAACATCACTGTGAGATTTGCTCCAAGCGATGTTCCCGCCACATAAATTTCCTCGTGATTTTTGGCTAATTCCTCGTAGGCTTTTGTAGCATCGCACAGCCAATCCTCCCAGTGAACATTTTCTAAATCTTTTGAAACTGTGCCATGTCCACGAAGAAGAGGACTTGAAACTGTATAGCCGTTTTCATTCAAATATCTTCCTAAACGCCTAAATTCATATGGCACCGATGTCCAACCATGAATTAACAAAACAGCTTTCCTTTTGTCACCAGGAAAACAAAAAGGCTCCCTCAAGACACCTCGATCTTCTTCGTATAATATTTTAGGATCCGCAAATAGGATACTCTTAACTTTTTGATATATTCTTTTCACCATATTCTATATTTTACTACCTAAATCAAGTTTAGTAAATAACTATATATTTAATACGAATTTATTTCTTTTATAGACGCAGAAAAAAATTATTGTTTTCTTTCTGCTTTTTCCAGATAATGATCGATATTAGCCGCTGTCATCTCGTCAGGAGCAATTGTAGTGTTATGCCTCAATCCTTTCATAACACTCGTTTCTACATATTCCTTGTTTTTAACACTTTCAATAACTCTCGCTATTTGAGAAATATTTTCCCCTTCACTGCCAGGAGGATATATGGAATCCAACTCTCCGGATATATAAGTTATTGGACAATCAATCTTTTTTATTTTTTCTAATAAATGACCCTCTGATATTTTCTTTGCTTCAGCCAATCTTTGTGCAATTCTATCTTTCATAAAAGGACTTTTTGTTTTTGGAATATGCTTATATAATTCTCGTTCATAGTCTTTTTCTCCAGAAAATGCAGATCTCATTTTAAACTCAACTCCAGTATGTATACCAGACAAAACAAATTTTGAAGATAAGGCAATGGCATTTTCTTTTTCCTCAACTCCAGCTGGATTCAAAAGAACCAAACTTGAAACTTTTTCTGGATATTTTTCCGCAAAACTTGCCATAATCTCACTACCCATAGAATGACCGACGAGATGAACTTTTTTATCTTCTGTTATTCCAATTTTTTCAAGGAGTTGATTGATTACTTTTGCCTCATTGTTAAAATTATTGGTTTTATAATAATTTTCAGATGGATCATCTGAATTTCCATATCCAGGAAGCGAAGGCATAATTACTTTTCTTCCCTCACAAGCCAAAGAAAAACCCAGTTCCGAAATTCCTTCCCAACCAGAACCAAATCCGGGCAACAAAACTACATTGTCTCCATTTTTATTTTCCTGAGATTCAATGGATATAATTCTATAGTCAACATCAAGCTTTTCTCCATTAATTTCTATTTCTACTTTTTTTTCGTTTTTTAATTGTTCTCCCACTTCCGGAATGAACTCTTTTCTATTTTCAAAAATCTCATTAACAGACGGGGTTTCAAAATTTGGCATAGTTTTATTATTAGTTGTTTATGGTTTAATTATAACCCAATTTTATAAATAAAAAAACGGCCTGCATACTCCTCAAGTATGCAAGCCGGAAAACATTACGTTATAGTTATTTGCCAGTCATTATCATTAAAGGCAAAAGCTGTGGATCCACAGAGCAAAATTGCCAAAAAAAGAACTATCATTTTTTTCATAATCATCCTCCTTGTTTTTTTGTCCAGTTAGTAAATATATTTTTCCAGCCCCAAGCTACAAAAAACCACAAGCCATACTACCCAAATAAAGATAGTTATGGCGATGGAAAAACCAGAAATGATATCTGCTGCGCCATAAGGCGACCAAGTCCCATTTTTCTTTGCCCTTTTTGTAACCTTACTATTTATAATAATGACCATTACTACAAATAAAAAAAGGTTTAACGCCAAAAAAAGATTTCCGTTCATAATTCCTCCTTATATTTCAAGTTTGATATTCAGTTATTAAACAACATTAACGACCCTAATTCATAGCACATAATACAATTCTAGTCAACTAAAATTTCCTTGTCTCGCCGACTAATTCACTCACCGCCCATAAAAACAACCCAGCGCTCCAGGCGAAAGGTACGGCTGATTTCCAGAGAAGATGGTCAAAAGGACGTCCGTCGAGAAAATAGGTTTCATGAATGTGGCCGTTTTCCAAAATTATTCCGGAGATATTTTCCAGCGTTTCTTTAGCCTCTTCCGATTTACCATTTTTAATTTTAGAAACTGCCAAAAGAATTTCAATCCAAGACCAAGAATTTCCGTTTTGATAATTTTGAATGCCGAAAAGAAAAGTCAGCGGATTTATCTTCCAAAAAGGATAGCGCGGATAAACTGTTGGATAGAAAATATCTTCCTTGCTTTTTATTGTCTCTATTTTTTCCAAAATAAGCTCCGCTTGTTTTTCGTCAGCTATCTCAAAAAGTATTGCCAGGACATTACCAGCCAAATCGAAATATTTTTGCTGTTTCCCTTTCCCTGAGACACTATCAGTAAAAAAATTTTCCTTTTCTAGCCAAAAAAATTTTTGTATTTTTGCAAATATTTCCTGCGACTTTGGAAGATGAAAATTAACGCTAAAATTAAATTCCTTTGCCACTTCCTCAAGCTCCTGCACAGCTTTTTGCCAAAGACAATTCGTATAAAGCACAAAACCCTTTTTGAAAATAGTATCCATCCAATTGCCCAAGCCTATTTCATACAATAATTCGTTTCTAACTAAATTATTATTTTGATAAAACTCTAAAGCTTTTTCAATTTGAGAAAAATATTTTTCGGCAAATTTTTCATCTTTAGTTTTTTTGATGTATTCACTAAGGGCAATAACTAAAAGCAAATTATCGTCCATGGAGAAAAAAGCTTTAATAGGAGAAGTATAGATTGGGCGCGGATTTTTTCTTCTTATTTTTATCCCTAAATATTTTAGTCCATTATAATCCAAACATATTTTTCTAGGAATTTTTCCATCCTTTCTTTGATAGCGCAAAAAAAGCTCCAACGAGCTTCTGACTTTTTCCAAATCTTTTCCAGAATTAATCAGCCCCAAACTGGCCCAAAAAGTGTCTCGCGCCCAAAAATCAGTAAAATTAACTTCCGAAGCTAAAATGCCTTCGTCTTTATAGCAAGAACGCAAGTCAGCTAGCACTAAATTCTTAGCTTTTAGAATCTTCTCCATTATTTCCATTTTCTTTTAACATTTTTTTAGCTTGATAGCCTTTATAAATATTTACAAAAACAAAAGTTGCAATAGCTACTCCAAAAATTATCCAACCTGCCCATTCGATATAGACTTTGATTTCTCGCCAGAGATAACCATAAAAATATCCCATTGCCACCAAAAATCCACTCCAAACTATTCCGCCCAAAATAGAATACTTCACAAATTTCTTGAAATCCATCTTCACAATCCCCGCTGCGGTGAAAGTTGCCCAGCAAAGTCCTGTAGTAGATTTAACGGCAAAAATTGTTTTTCCCCCATGACGAGAAAAATATTTTTCCATGCGAAGAACAAGTTTTTCTGTGATGCCGATATATTTCCCCACGCGTCTGACAAACCCCATCCCGAATCTATATCCTAGACCATAAAGAATAATGTCCCCACTAATATCCCCAATCATAGAAAGAATGAGCACAACAAAAACGTTGAAAGCTCCGAGACTGGCTAACATAGCCGCAATGATTGTCACCACCGGTCCTTCGATGATCATAAGTGGCAACATTATGGCATAACCATAATGTGAAAGAAATTGAAAAATTTGTTGTCCTGTTTGATCCATATCCTAATTCTAGCAAAAATAAATAAGAAATGCTAGACTATGCGTATGAGTATTTTAGCCACCAACAAACGAGCCCATTTTGACTACGCAATTTTAGAAACTTACGAAGCTGGAATTGAGCTTTTTGGGCATGAGGTAAAATCAATGAAAACCAAGCATGTGAGTCTCAAAGAGTCTTTTGTGACAATTCACGGCTCGGAACTCTATCTAACCAATACCCATGTTCCACCCTATATTCATGCTGGTAAGCTGGATAATCACAATCCCACTCGCCCCCGAAAGCTTCTTTTGAAAAAATCAGAAATAAAGCATTTAATTGGCAAAGCCAGAACTCAAGGCTTGACATTAGTACCAATTAAATTATATACTAAAAGACGTCCCGCCTCGACTCGCGGAGACCGCTTGTCGACGCGAGGCGGG